>NZ_JBVLTJ010000004.1:0-407901 GCF_055597585.1 Streptomyces sp. AMJ-169 | reverse complement strand
GCCGGTGGGCCGGCTGGTTCGGTGTGGGCCGGTGGTTGGCTGGGTCGGTCGGCTTGGTGTGGGCCGGTGGGCCGGCTGGTTCGGTGCGGGCCAGTGGCTCGGCTGGGCCGGCCGGCTTGCGTGAGCTGGCCGGCTTGGCTCAGGGCAACAGCTCTGCTCGGGGCAACAGCTCTGCTTGCGTCAGCCGGTGGAGCCCAGCGTCAGGAACGCGTCGGCATCCAGAGTCGTGTGGCGGGGCCCGTGGCCGAGGTCTGGAGCAGGCTGCGGGGGTGGGTGGCGGTCGTTGGTGTGGCCGTGGGGAAGGGGACGGCAGGGGCGGTCAGGGCCATGTCGTCGCAGAGGATTCGCTGGCGCAGGGACGAGAGTTCGCCGCTCGGCTCGATCCCCAGCTCCGCTACCAGGCTGGTGCGCAGCCGCTGGAACGCGTCCAGTGCCTCCACTCGTCTGCCGGACCAGTGCAGGACCAGCATGTACTGGCCGAGTAACCGCTCCCGGAACGGAAACCGCTCCACGAGCGGGCGCAGTCGCGTCGTCAGCTGCGGCCATCTCCCGAGCGCCAGCAACGTCTCCGCGTGGTCCTCGACCGCGGAGATCGCCATGTCCTCCAGCCGGGGGCCGTGCAGCCGGTCGAGAGAAGGGGAGCCGGTGTTCAGTACGAACGGCTCCGGCCACAGCGCGAGGGCCGCGGCGAAACGGGCGGCGGCCGGCTCGTAGTCACCGGCGGCCATCAGCACCCTGCCCTGCGCGGTCTCCCGCTCGAACACCCGTAGGTCGAGGTCTTCCGGGTCGACGCGGAGGGTGTAGCCGCCGGGGGAGGTCAGCAGGTCGCTGCCGGAGTCGCCCATGCGGCGGCGGAGCTGGTGCACATAGAGGCGGATGAGGTTGTGCGAGCTCTTCGGGGGGTGGCAGTCCCATAGGGACTCGGTGATGTCGTCGATGGACCGGAACTCGTTGACGGCCAGCAGCAGGGCGGCCAGCAGGGCCCGCTGTTTCGTCCCGCCGAGGTCGATTTCCTTGGTGAGCTGTAGAGCGACTCTGCCTAGTAGTCGGTACTTCACTGGGGGGTACCTTTCGGAATCCGGTTCCGCGCGGGTTCAAAATAACAAGAAAAGGGCTTGCGAGTAAGCCCAATTGAGAGATCATTTTCATTCTCATGGGGTTTGCTGCGCGGTCGATATCCGTAGAAGTACGGAGAGCCTGGTTTCGTAACGTAACGGGCTCGCGGTCCGGGCGTAATGTACGGCTACATCCATTTTGTGCACTAGAAAATCTCGGAGAAATGGAACCTTGCTGCTAAAATCCGCACCCGCTGGTCCGGGGTCGGGTCGGTCGCTTCCGGGGGTGGGGGGCGTTGGATTTGCATGTGTGGAGGGTCGGGTTTTCCGGGGTTGAGGGAATCTCGATAAGGGGTGGCGGAGTGGTAGTGCGTGATTCCGGTAAAGGGCTTGGGCTGGTCTGGGGTCGGGGGTATTCCGTGATTTTGCCAGCTTTTTTGTTTTGGGTATGTATCACGGCTGTTCATGGGGGTGGGGGTGCTGCGTGGCAGGGGGCGCCTGGCGTGCGTGGGGGACGGGGTCTGTCATCGCGGGGGCGAACACACGGCTGACGTCCGCCCCGGCGCCGTAACGCACCTCGCGGCAGCCTCTGCGTCGGCGGCGGGTAGACGTTCCTCGCTCAACTGGAAGGTGGCTGTGCGGCCGGCCTCAGCGGCGGCTGCACTTTGTTGCTCCCCGGCATCGAGGAGCCTGCCCAGTCTGTCCCGCCTCGCCATCACGCCGGACTGGGCTGCACCCGTGCGGGCGCCCGGAAAACGATCGGCACAAGTCCCCACAGCACAAGCCGGCACCGGCCGGACCACTCCCCCACCGACCGCCCCCGCGCCGCTACTCCAGCGGCGGCGGGCCTTGCCGATCGGCGGCGCCACTACCTCTGCGGCACCGCAGTCTTGCCGACCGACTCTGTCCAACTGCCCCCGTCCTGCTACCCCAGCAGCGGCGTCAGTCTTGTCGACCAGCGCCAGCCCACTACCCGCAACAGCACCGTCCGCCTTGCCGATCGCCCCTGCCTGCTATCCCAGCGGGCGCTGGTCTTGTCGACCAGCCCTCTCCAGGTACCCGCAGCGGCGCTCCGGCCTTGCTGACCGACCTCGCCCCGCTACTCCAGCGGCGGCGTCGGTTTTGTCGGTCGGCTCTGTCCCGCTGTCTCGGCGGGGCTGTCGGTTTTGTCGGTCGGCTCTGTCCCGCTGTCTCGGCGGGGCTGTCGGTTTTGTCGGCCGGCTCTGTCCCGCTACCTCGGCGGGGCTGTCGGCTTTGTCGGCCGGCCTCGCCTCGTTTGCCTCGGCGGTCGCAGCGCTTGTCCTGTCGACCAAGCACACCCCCGCTACCCGCAGTGCCACCGCCCGCCTTACCAACCACCTCCACCCATCGCCCAGCCGTGCCCCACTCTCTCGGCGCCGCCAGTCGGCCCCGTCGACTGATCCCTCCCGCCCCTCAAACGATGCCGTCGGCCTTGTCGACAGCCCCCGTCCCGCTACCCCGACACCGCCGCCAGCCCCCGCCTGCGGCCGACAATGCTCCCACCGCGATCTCCCCCCACAGTGCGGCTGACGTTAGCGTCCCCTCTTCCTCTCGACCGCACCCACCAAAATCCCCCTCACCCTAGCCCCCTTTTTCCTCCAGCCCGATTCACCAGGAAAACCCTCGGCAGCATGCCTCCACACCCAAATCCATGAACGCACCCTTCGCTCCCCGAAACACCTCAGCCCCGCCTGATAACACTTCACCAGATCGAGCATCAGGACCGTCGATCCGATAGGTCCTTTCGCGTCCCCGCTATCGACAGTAAATCAGCGCCACACGCACCAGAAAATGCCCCAAACGCGCCCCCCCAACAACGAAGAACCCCACCCCGATCACCACCCCGCTCCCCCTCCCCGCCCTCCCCGTCACCCCACAGACCCCCTCCCCACCCCGCAATCAACCCCACCCTGCACTGTTTCAGCTCCGTAAATCAAGAGCCCCGCCTGCCCAGCCGCGCGCCCCCTCAAACATTTAATGTCTGTTCAGATGAACAGACATTAAGCGATGCCCCCGACCTACGATGCTTCTCGCGGATCGTTCAACCGGATTCACTTGGATCCAGCCGGATCGAGCGGGAGAGAGTAAATGGCGACGCGGGCGGAACACCCCTCTAAGGAACCTCCCAAGAAAAACCCCGGGCATTCCTCTGAGCAAACCCCCGGAAAATCCCCCCAGCAGCCCCACAAGCAGCCCCCCAATCTCTACCACCGAACCGACTCCCCAAGCTTCTTACTGGGCATATACCAGGGCGATTTCAACTGGCCGCTGCTCGACCCCTTCCCCGCCCAGGACCCGGCCGACGCGGAGATCGGCGACCGCACCGTCGCCGAACTGACCGCACTCCTCATCGAGAAGGTCGACCCCACCACGGTCGACGCGACGCGACTGCTGCCCGCCGGGCTGCTGGAGGAGCTGGGGGAGCGGGGATTCCTGCGGTTGCGGGACGCGCCGGCGATCGGTGGGCTGGGGCTGTCGCACTACAACACGTTCCGCGTGATCCAGGCGGCGGCGAGCTGGTGCGTACCGGTCGCCCTGGTGCTCGGGATCCAGACGGCGGTCGGGTCGGGGACGTACCTGGGGGCTCTCGGACCCGGCCCGCTGCGGGAGTTCGTCGAGCAGCGGCTGCTGGCCGGTGTCATCTCGGGCTCGGCGGACACCGAGCCGACGGGCGCGTCGGCGATGACCCGGCAGACCCGGGCCGTACCCACCGCCGACGGCACCGCCTTCCTGCTGACCGGCGAGAAACTGCACATCGGCAACGGCCCGATCGCCGACGTGATCACGGTCTCCGCGATGCTCGACGAGGACGGCACGGACCGGCCGAGGCTGTTCTTCGTGGACACCGCCGACCCCGGCTTCCAGGTCCGCTCGCTGCACGAGTTCATGGGCGTCAAGGGCTTCCCCAACGCCAACCTGACGTTCGACCAGGTCCGCGTCCCCCGCGAGCGGATGCTTCAGGAGGACGACCCCGAGAACGACGTACGCATCACCTTCGAGCTGACCATGGCCGTCGTACGCGGGCGGCTGCATCTGATCACCGCGCCGAGTCTCGCGCTGTCGAAGCTGTCGCTGGGGTGGAGCCGGGACTTCGTGCGGCGGCGGACGATCGACGGGCGGGCGCTCGGGAGTTTCGACGAGATCCAGCGGATGGTCGCCACTTCGATGGCTGACGTCTTCGCCATCGAGGCGCTCGCCGAGTGGAGTCTGCTGCCCGCCGACCAGCCGGAGCGCGGTGTGCATGTGGCCGCCGAGCAGAGTGTCGCCAAGACGGTCTCCTCGGAGATCTGCGGGCGCGTCGTCGACCGGACGATGTCGCTGCTGGCCGGCGAGGGGTACGAGACCGCGCCGAGCAAGGCCCGCCGGGGCGCCCCGCCGCTGCCGCTGGAGCGGGCCTACCGGGACGCGCGCAACTTCCGTATCTCCGGCGGGGTCTCCTTCCTCCTCGACTACTGGTCGGCCCGGATGGCGCAGTTCACCTACTACCGGCCGGACGTCTTCACCGGGCTCGCCGCCCCCCGGCCCGAGCCCGACACCACGGGACTCACCGCCCGCAACGCCGACCACCTGCGCACCGCCGCCGCCGAGACCCGCCGCCTCGCCGAAGCCAGCGCCGCCTATGTGGACAAGCACGGCCACCCCGAGGTCCTGGAGCGCCAGCACCAGCTCATCGCGTTCGCCCAGATCGCCAACGAGATCCTCACGATGTCCCTGGTGCTCGCCCGGGCCAAGCGGCTCAGCGCCGAAGTGGCCGGCCCCGAACACGGCTCGCACGTCCAGGAGTTGGCCGCCCTCTACTGCGACCAGGCCCGCGAACGCCTCGCCCTCCTGTGGCCGCAGACCGAGGACGCCGCCGCACAAGAAGAAGGACACGCGGCGCTCAGCGAAGCCTGGCTGGCTGCCAAAAGCCCCGACAGCCCCGGCAGCCCGGACAGCCCCGGCAGCCCGGACAGCCCCGGCAGCCCGGACAGCCCGCTCGCCTTCCTCGCCGACGGGATCGTCACCGACGTCCCGCCCGCCCACTTCCCCGCCTGACGTCGCAAGGAGCGAAAACTGTGACCACCAGTCCCCACGACGTCAGGGAAGACCTGGCCGCCGACAGCGCCGAAAGCATCGGCACCGAGGACCACCTCCCCCTCACGGTCGACCAGGAAGCCCTCTGGGTCCACTGGCAGCGCCACCCCGACGGCGCCAGCCACATCATCCACGTCCCGCTGAAAGTGGTGGCCGGACACGTGGACCCCGGCCGGCTGCGCACCGCCCTCGACGCGCTCGGGCACCGGCTGCCCATGCTCAGGGGCCGCGTCGAGGAGAGCGCCGCGGGACCCCGGCTGCGCTGGGACGGCGCCCCGCCGATCCCGCTGCGCGAGCACGACTTCGACGGCGACCCCGTCCTCGCGATCCGTGCCCACGGCTCCGTCCCCTTCGACCTGCGGCGCGGCCCGCTGGCCCGGGCCGCCCTCCTGCACGGCCCCGACCACGACGTCCTCCTCCTCGACTTCCACCACCTCACGTTCGACGGCGCCGCCCTCGACCCCCTGCTCCGGCTGCTCGTCCCGGCCTACGCGGGCACCCCCCTCGGCGCCCCCGAGGAGCTGGACTTCCACCGCGCGTACGCCCGCCGCCAGCACGAACTGGCCTACGGCGACGAAGGCGAGCCGCTGCGCCGGTTCTGGCGCCAGACCCTCGTCGACGACGCCCCCGCGCCCCTGCGGCTGGCCCCCGGCGACGGCACCTACGCGGTGCACCAGACCCGGCTCGCCCCGGACCTCGTACAGCGCGCCCGCGACGCCGCCTCCGCGCGCGGCGTGCACTTCCTCATGCCGCTGTACGGCGCCTTCTGCCTGCTGCTGCGCTCGCACACCGGGCTCGACGACCTGATCGTCCCGACCCCCTTCCACGGCCGTGACAAGGACAGCCGGCCGCTCGTCGGGTTCTTCTCCAAAGTGCTGCCGCTGCGCCACCGCGTCACCGCCGGCACCCCGCGCATCGCGTTCCTCAAGGACGTGCAGAAGACCATGCGCCTGGGGCTGCGCCACGGCCACCTGCCCTACCCGACGCTGCTGCACTCCGCCGGGCTCACCGGACAGCGCGCCCGCACCCTCGCCGGGCAGGTCATCTTCCAGCACTGGGGCCTGGAGTCCGGCGCCGTCGACCCGCTCGACGTACGGCTGGCCGGACCTGACGGGGAGGCGACGCTGAGCCTGCTGCCGACCGAGGACTACGCCGACCACGCGCTGACCGTCATGTTCCGCGAGGACACCTCCGGCTTCGTCCTCAGCTGGAAGGACCCCGAGGGCAGCGTCGACGCGGAGCTGCTTGAGCGGCTGACCGTCGAATACCCGCTGGTCCTGGCGGAGTTGCTGGCCGACCTCGACGCCCCCGTCGGCCCGGCCCTGCCCCGCTCCGCCGACGGCGTCACCCTCACCGCCGAGGAGCGGACCGCGCAGGAGGCCGAGTGGAACCGGACCGACGCCGCGTTCCCCGACGTGTCCCTGCCCGAGCTGCTGCGCCGCACCGCCGAGCGCACCCCGGACAAGACGGCCGTCGCCGACGTCACCTACGCCCGACTGGTCGCGCGCGCCGAGGAGATCGCCCGCACCCTCGTCGACCGGGGGGTACGCCCCGGTGACCTCGTCGGCCTCCTCCTGCCGCGCGGCATCGACCAGGTCACCGCCGTCCTCGGCACCCTCTTCGCCGGCGCCGTGTACGTCCCCCTCGACCTGTCCGCCCCGGACGAGCGGCGCCGGCTCATCCTCGACGACTGCGCGGCCGTCGCCCTCATCACCGACGCCGCCGCCCCCGAGGGCTTCACCGGCCGGCTGATCCGCCCCGCCGACGCGGACGGCGCCGCGCACGCCGAGCTGCCCGAGATCGACCCGGCCGCGCCCGCCTACGTCATCTACACCTCCGGCACCACCGGCCGCCCCAAGGGCGTCGTCGTCACCCACCGCAACGTCGTCCGCCTGGTCGTCAACGACCGGCTTCCTTACGACTTCGGTCCGGACGAGGTGTGGACGATGTTCCACTCCTACGCCTTCGACGTCTCCGTGTTCGAGATGTGGGGCTGCTTCGCGCACGGCGGCCGGCTCGTCCTCGTCGACGCGGGCACCGCCAAGGACCCCGAACTGCTGCTGGACCTGCTGCGCGGGGAACAGGTCACCGTCTTCAGCCAGACCCCCAGTGCCTTCGCCCAGCTCCCCTTGGCGCACGACCCGTCCCGCGAGCCGCTGCCCGCGCTGCGCTACGTCGTCTTCGCCGGCGAGAAGCTCGACCCGCGCTCCCTGGCGTCCTTCGCCGCACGCCACCCGCACACCGTGTCCGTGAACATGTACGGGATCACCGAGGTCACCGTCCACACCACGTTCCGGGCCGTCACCGCGCAGGACATCGCCACCGGCCGCAGCAACGTCGGCGAACCGCTGCCCACCACCACCCTGCACCTCCTCGACGAGGACCTCACCCCGGTGCCGCCGGGCGAGACCGGCGAGATCTACGTCGGCGGGCTCGGCGTCGCCGCCGGCTACCTCAACCGGCCCGAGCTGACCGCCGAACGCTTCCTCGACAACCCCTTCGGCGCCGGCACCCTCTACCGCAGCGGCGACCTGGCCCGCCGGCTCGCCGACGGCACCGTCGAGTACGTCGGCCGCGCCGACACCCAGGTCAAGATCCGCGGCTTCCGCGTCGAACTCGGCGAGATCGAGGCCGTGCTGCGTGACCATCCGGCGGTGGAGTCCGCCGTCGTCCTGCCCGACGGGCAAGGCGGCCTCGGCGGCTACCTGGTGTGCCCCGGCGAACAGCCCGCGGCCGGCGCCCTGCGCGACCACCTCGCCGAGCGGCTGCCCGAGTACATGATCCCCGGCCGCTACCACACCACCCCGGCGATCCCGCTGACCGTCAACGGCAAGACGGACACCCGCACCCTGCGCGAGAGCGCCGCCCCGCTGCCCGAGGCCGCCGCCGAGCGGATCGCGCCCGCCACGCCCACCGCGCGCGTCGTCGCCGACGTCTGGGCCGCGCTCCTCGGCGTCCCGGAACCCGGCGCCGACCAGTCCTTCTTCACCCTCGGCGGGCACTCCCTGCTCGCCACCCGCGCCCTGCGCGAGATCGCCGCCCGCCTCGGCCGCGACGTCCCGCCGCTGCGCACCCTCTTCGACCACCCCCGCCTCCAGGACCTCGCCGACGCCCTCGACCGGCTCACCGCCCCCGGCGACACACAGGCCGAGGCCGGCGCGGAAGGACCCCGGCCCGCCTCCGGGTTCCAGCGCCGGATCTGGTTCGACGAACAGCTCGTCCCCGGCACCGGCCTCTACCAAGTCCCGCTCGCCTGGCGGCTGTCCGCCCCGCTGGACCCCGAGGTCCTGGAAAAGGCCCTGCGCCTGCTGACCGCCCGGCACGAGATCCTGCGCACCGCGTTCGTCGAGCGCGAGGGCACCCTGTGGCAGGAGACCGGCGCCCCCTGGCAGCCCGAGGTACGCCACCACGACCTCACCGGCGCCCCCGACGCCGAGGCCCACGCCCTGCTGCGCGCCGCCGCCCGCGACCTCATCGTCCCCGCCGAGGGCCGCCCCCTGCGCATCACCCTCGCCGACCTCCCCGGCGGCGAACAGCTGTTCCTCCTGCACACCCACCACCTCGTCTGGGACGGCAGCTCCGCCGAACCCTTCCTGCGCGAGCTGGGCCGGGCCTACGCGGACACCCTCACCCCGCCCGAGGGAGAGATCCCGGCGCGCCCGCAGTTCCACGAGGTCGTCTCCGACGCCGTCGGCGAAGCCGGACTCGCCTACTGGGAACGGCAGTTGACGGGCGCCCCCGCCTACCCCGAGTTCGAGCCGCCGCAGGAGCCCGAGGCCAACGGCGAGACCGCCGTACCGCTCCCCGACGACTTCGGCGCCGCCCTGCGCGGTCTCGCCGAGCGGCACGACGCGAGCGCCACCCTCGTCTTCGCCGCCGCCCTGGCCGGCGCCCTGCACGCCTGGACCGGCCGCGACGACCTCACCTTCGGCATCCCGGTCGCGGGCCGGGAGGCGCCCGGCGCCGCCGACGTCATCGGGCCGCTGCTCAACACGGCCGTCCTGCGCTCCCGGGCGGTGCGCGGCGAGACCTTCGCCGACGTGCTGCGGCGCACCCGGGACACCCTCCTGGACGCCATCGACCACCAGAGCACCCCCTTCGAAGCGGTCGTCGAACGCCTCAACCCGCCCCGCGTGCCCGGCCGCAGCCCGTACGTCGAGGTCATGCTGGCCGTCGAACCGGAGCTGCCGGCCGCGCAGGTCGGTCCGGCCCGGCTGGTGCCGTACCCGGTGTCCGACCCCGAGGGCGACCACACCGCGAAGTTCTCCTTCACCGTGCTGTTCCGGGAGAGCGGCGGCGCCTACACCGCGAGCGTCGCGCACCGCGGGGACCGGATCGGCCGGCACACCGCCGCCGCCTTCGCCGGCCTCCTCGGCCGCACGCTCCAGGCGCTGTGCGCCGCCGCCGACCGGCCCGCCGGCAGCGTCCCCCTGGCCGGCCCCGAAGAGCTGGCCGTCCTCGCCCGGTTCGAGCGGGGCGCCCCGGCCGCCGGACCCGCCACCGTGCCCGCGCTGCTCGCCCGGCAGGTCGCCGAACGCCCGCACGCGCCCGCCGTCGAACATGACACCGGCGTCCTCACCTACGCCCAACTCCACGAGCGGGCCCGCAACCTGTCCGCCCGGCTGCGCGAACTGACCGCCGGCCGCGAACCCGTCGTCGCCGTCGTCGTCGGCCGGGGGCAGCACCTCGTCACCGCGATGCTCGCCACCTGGTACGCGGGCTGCGCCGTCTGCCCCATCGACCCCAGCTACCCGGCCGAACGCATCGCCCTGACCATCGAGGACGTCGGCGCGGGAGCGGTCGTCGCCGCCCGCCCCGAGACCATCGGCGGCGCCGCGAGCGTCCTCGACGCCGCCGACGAGAGCCTGTACCTGCCGCTGGAGGGCGCCCCCGAACCCGTCGTACCGAAACCCGAGGACCCCGCCTACGTCCTGTACACCTCCGGCACCACCGGCCGGCCCAAGGGCGCCGTGCTCGTGCACCAGGGGCTCGCGCAGCTCGCGCTGTGGCATCAGGAGGCGTACGACATCACGCCCGGGGACCGGGCCGCGCACCTGTCCAGCGTCGGCTTCGACGCGACGCAGTGGGAGACCTGGCCCTACCTCTCGGCCGGCGCCTGCGTCGTGCCGCACGAGCAGCCCGTGGTGATCCCCGAGATCGCGCCCTGGCTCGCGAAGCGCCGGATCACCATGACGTATCTGTCGACGCCCGTCGCCGAGACGCTGTGGAGCGCCGGGGCACAACTCCCCGACCTGCGCTGGATGCTGTTCGCCGCCTCCAGCCAGACCCGCCGCCCGCCGACCGACCTCACCTACCGGGTCGCCAACAACTACGGCCCCACCGAAGGCACGGTCGTCGCGACCTGGCAGCCGGGCCCGCTGCCCGCCGACGCCCCCCTCAACATCATCGGCCGCCCCATCGCCGGCAAGTCCGTGTACGTCCTGACCGAGACGGGCCACCGCTGCCCCGTCGGCATGGTCGGCGAGCTGTACATCGGCGGCGCCGGCATCGCCCTGGAGTACCGGGGACGGCCCGAGCTGACCCGGGAGAAGATCCTCGCCGACGGCCTGGAGAACGTCCCCGGACCGCTCTACCGCACCGGCGACCGGGCCCGCTGGCTGCCCGACGGGACCCTGGAGTTCCTGGGCCGGCTCGACCGCCAGCTGAAGGTGCGCGGCCACCGCATCGAACCCCAGGAGGTGGAGGCCCACCTCCTCGACGACCCGCTGGTGCTGCGCGCCTTCGTCAGCGGCAGCGCCACCACCCTCACCGCCCACGTCGTCCCCACCGTCCCCGACGGCGGCGACACCCGGCAGGTCCAGAGCCGGCTCTCCGGACGCGTCCCCGCCCACCTGGTGCCCGACGTCCTGATCTGGCTGAACGAACTGCCCACCACGGCCCACGGCAAGGTCGACACCGCCAGGCTGCCCCGCCCCAGCCGCGACCAGCTCACCACCCGCCCCGGCTGGACCGAGCCCGCCGCAGGGCTGCAACGCGACATCGCCGCCCTCTGGAAGGCCGTCCTCGACGTCGACCGGGTCGGCGCCGACGACAACTTCTTCGAACTCGGCGGCAACTCGCTGCGCCTCGCCGCCCTGCACGCCCGGCTGCGCACCGACCTGGCCGTCGAACTGCCCGTGGCCCGCCTGTTCGAGTACCCCACCGTGCGCCTGCTGGCACGGCATCTGACGGACGGCGGCAACGGCGCCGCCACGGACCCCGCCCGGTCCGACGAGATCTCCGAGCGTGCCACCCGCTGGCGCACCCCCACCCCCACCGCAGGGGCGCCCGAAGGCACGACGACGCGCAGGAGGCGCAACGCATGACCACCCACCAGAACATCGCCGTCATCGGCATGGCCGCACGGCTGCCCGGCGCCCCCGACGTCGCCGCCTTCTGGCGCCTGCTCACCGCCGGCGACGAGGGACTGACCCGCTTCACCCCCGAACAGCTGCGCACCGCCGGCGTCGCCCCCGAGCTCCTCCAGGACCCCGACTACGTGCCCGTACGCGGCACGATCCCCGGCGGCGAGCACTTCGACCACTCCTTCTTCGGCTACAGCCCCGCCGAGGCCGCCACCGTCGACCCCCAGCAGCGCGTCTTCCTGGAGGTCGCCTCCGAGGCCCTCGACGACGCCGGGGTCGACCCCGCCCGCGGCAAGGGCTGGATCGGCGTCTTCGCCGGCAGCGACATCACCCCGCCCTGGGACCCCGACGGCGACCCCATGGGCCAGATCATCGGCACCGAGAAGGACTTCGTCGCCACCCGCGTCGCCTACAAACTGGGCCTGCGCGGACCCGCCGTCGCCGTCCAGACCGCCTGCTCGACCTCCCTCGTCGCGATCGCCCAGGCCTGCACCGCGCTCATCGGGCACGACTGCGACGTCGCCCTCGCCGGCGGCGTCGCCCTGCGGCTGCCGCAGGAGTTCGGCTACGCCTACCGCGACGGCCACATCATGTCCCCCGACGGCCACTGCCGCCCCTTCGACGCCGACAGCGGCGGCACCGTCCCCAGCGCCGGCGCCGGCATCGTCGTCCTGCGCCGCCTCGACGACGCCCTCGCCAGCGGGGACAACGTCCTCGCCGTGATCCGGGGCTGGGCGCTGAACAACGACGGCGGCAGCAAGGTCGGTTACACCGCGCCCTCGGTCACCGGGCAGCGCGACGTCATCCAGCTCGCCCTGAAGCGGGCCGGCGTCGAGCCGGGACAGGTCGGGTACGTCGAGGCGCACGGCACCGCCACCCAGGTCGGCGACCCGATCGAGGTCGCCGCGCTGACCTCCGCGTTCCGTGAGGGCACCGACCGCACCGGGTACTGCCTGCTCGGCTCGGCCAAGGCCAACCTCGGGCACACCGGGGCGGCGGCCGGCGTCGCCGGGCTGATCAAGACCGTGCTCCAGCTGAAGCACCGGCAGATCGCGCCCACCCCGCACTTCCGCACCCCCAACGCCCAACTCGGCCTGGAACAGAGCCCGTTCCGCATCGCGACCGAACTCCAGCCGTGGGCGGGGGAGGGGGCCCTGTACGCCGGGGTCAGCTCCTTCGGGATCGGCGGGACCAACGCGCACGTCGTCCTGGAGAGCGCCCCGCCCGCCGAGCGGACCGCCGTCGCCGCACGCCCCCGGATCTTCCCGGTGTCCGCGCACAGCCCGGCGGCGCTGGAACGGCAGCGGGGGGCGCTGGCCGACGCCCTCAGCATCTCGGACGGCGCCGCCGCTGAGGGAGGTCCGCGTCTCGACGACGCCGCCGTCACTGAGGGGGGCCCGCGTCTCGACGACGTCGCCTTCACCCTCGCCGAAGGCCGCCGCCGCCACCCCTACCGCACCGCCGAAGTCGCCGCCACCGCCGCCGAGTTGGCCGAGGCCCTGCGCGCCCGGCGGACGCCGCGTGCCGTCTCCGGCGACCAGCCCGCCCCGGTCGTCTTCGTCTTCCCCGGCCACGGCACCCTCTACCAGGGCGCGGGCGCCGCCGCGCACCGGCTGCTGCCCGGGTTCCGGCGCGTCTTCGACGAGGCCGCCGCCGTCGCCGAGGAGCGGTTCGGCATCGACCTCGCCGCGCTCCCCGAGGGCCGGCCCGTCCCCCTCGACGACCTGACCTTCCACCAGCTCGGCCTGTTCACCCTCGGCTACGCGCTCGGCTCCCAGCTCGTCGAGTGGGGCGTGCGGCCGGTCGCGATGATGGGCAACAGCATCGGCGAGTACGCCGCCGCCGCGCTCGCCGGAGTCTGGGACCTGCCGGCCGCGGTGGCCCTCGTCCACGCCCGCGGCCAGGCCATGACCAGCGCCGAGCCCGGCCGCATGATGGCCGTCGTCAAGCAGGAGGGCCGGGAACTCGACCTGCCCGAAGGCGTCACCATCGCCATCGACGCCCCCCACCAGCTGGTCCTCTCCGGACCGCCGCAGCCCATGACCGAGGCCTACGACACCTGGACCGCCCAGGACTGGTCGTGCCGCATGCTGGAGATCGACCGGGGCTCGCACTCGCCGATGATGGAGGCGCCCTCACACCTGCTGCGCGCCGCCGCCGAGACGGCCGGCGCGACCGCGCCCGACGCGAGCGCCCCACCGGTCGTCTCCACCCTCACCGGCACGGTCGTCGACCCCGCCGCGCTCGCCGACCCCGGCCACTGGGCCGAGCACCTGCGCGCCCGCGTCCGGCTCGACGAGGCGATGACCGCCCTCCTCGACCGCCCCCGCGACCTGATCCTCGAACTCGGCCCGGGCCAGAGCGCGTTGCGCGCCCTGCGGATGCACCCCGCCTGGGACGACACGGTCGAGGCGCTGCCCGCCCTCGGCCGCCAGGCCGACCAGGAGACCGAAGCCGTCCTGCGGCTGTGCGCGACGCTGTGGGAGCACGGCGCGGACGTCGACCTGGAGGCGTTCGTCGCCGACGAGGAGCCGTACATCACGGCGCTCCCGCCGCACCCCTTCGAGCGCAGCACCCCGCCCACGCGGACCGCTGCCGCTACGCCGGCTCCGGTCAAGCCTGTTGCCCCTCAGGCCGCAGAGCGCACCGAGACCGTCTCCCTGACCGCCGAGACCTGGTCCAAGGTGTCCCGGCGGCTGTCCGGGTACGACCCGGCCGCCCTTGACGCGCCCGCCCCCGCGCAGGGCGCACCCCGCGTCCTGGTCACCGAACTCCCGTCGGCGGAAGGCGACTTGGCCGAACTGGACCGGCTGCGGGTGCTCGCCCGCGACGGCTCGGTCCCGCTGTACGTCCTGACCCGGGGCCTGTTCGACGTCCGCGACGAGACGCCCGACCTCGCCGCCGTCCGCCCCGACCTCGCCGCCTGGCTCGCCGACGCGACGGACGCCGACGACCTCGCCGTCCTCGACCTCGGCACCGGCGCGACCCCCGCCACCCTGCCCTCGCCCTGGCCCGGAGCGGCCCGCTACTCCTGGCACGCGGGCGCCTGGTGGGCCCTGCACGCCCAGCCGGTCCCGCTCGACGCGACGGCGGCCGTACCGCGCGTGGCGCTCGCCGCGCTCGGCACGGACACCGCCGTCGTCGCCGCCGACCTGGCCGGCGCCGGAGTGAAGGTCACCGCGCTGCCCGGCGCCACCGCACCGCCCCGCTCGCCGTCGCCCGCCGCGCTCGCGGCCGGCAAGCGCTGGGAGCCCAGCGCCGGACGGCTCTCCCAGCGCCCGGAACTGAACAGCCAGGTCGACCGCTACGCGGCCGGGCTCATCGCCCGCTTCGTGCTCGGCCACACCGGGCTGCATCCCGGTGACCGGCTCAGCCGCGCCGAACTCCTCGGCAAGCTCAACCCGTTGGGCAAACTCCCGCGCTTCACGGACTTCCTGCTGCGCTCCCTCGTCGAGGAAGACGTCCTGCGGCTCACCGGCTCCGACGGCTACGAGGTCGTCACCGGACCCGACGCCCTCCTGACGGCCGGCGACTCGCTCTCCGAGGTCCACGGCCTGCGCCGCCTTCTCGACCACATCGCCCAGCAACTCGGCTCCCTCTACACCGGGGCCCAGGAGCCGGTCGCCGTCCTGTGGCCCGACGGCGACGACAGCATGCTGCGCTCCTGGCTGCCGGACAACCGGCTCGACATCTACGACGGCGACTCGTGCCTGGCCTACGTCCGCGAGACCGTCCACTCCCTGCTCCAGCAGTGGGGCGACCGCCCGCTTCGAATCCTCGAAGTCGGGGCCGGTCACGGCCAGTTCACCTGGCCGCTTATGGCCAGTCTGCCGGAGCGGGGGAACATCGACTATCACTTTACGGATATCAGCACCCTGCTGGTCCGCCGCGCCGGCGAGCACGCCCGCGCCCACGGCATCACCGGTATGCGCTTCTCCACCTACGACATGACCCGCGACCCCGTCGAACAGGGCCTCGCCGCCGGCAGCTTCGACCTGGTCATCGCGTACAACGTGCTGCACGTCGCGCCCTCGATCCACGAGGCGTTCGGGCACATCCGCACCCTGCTGTCCCCGGCGGGCCGGCTCGCGGTCGTGGAGTCGACCACCGTGACCCGCTGGAGCCACCTGCTGTGGGGACTCGCCCCGGGCTGGTGGGACTTCGACGACGGCATCCGCACCGAGTCGATCATCCTGGACCGCTCCGTGTGGCGGCGCATCCTCACCGAGTCCGGGTTCGGCCAGGTCGTCACCGTCCCCGAGGACGTCCCCGCCGACCACCACGTCATGCTCGCCGCCGCGCCCACCGCCCCTTCGCGGGAGCAGGAGGCCGAACTCCTCCTGGGGATCGTGCGCTCGCCGGACCAGGCGCAGGCGCGGGTCGCGGCCGAGCGGTGGCGGGAGCTGCGCCGGTCGGCGGCGTTCGCGGACCGGCCCGCGGTGCTGCTGGCGACGGGGCCGCTGGACGAGGTGACGCAGGCGCTGCTGTCGGCCGACGGGGTTGCCGATTCCGCAGGCTCCGGCGACTACAGCCTCGTCCACGCGGGGAAGCTGAGCGCCGACGTCCTGGCCGCGCTGCCGGCCGTGCTGAGCCAGCCGTGGCTGCCCAGGTCGGCCGAACTGCACGTGCCCGAGCGGAAGTTGGTGCCGGTCGAAAGGTGGGGAGGGCAGTCGGAGCAGCCGGCGCCCGCGGCTGAGACCCCGGCCCCGGCTCCGGTGGCCGCCGCCCCCGCCGTCGTCACCCCTGAACCCCCCGCCGCCACCCCCACCCCCACCCAGGGCCTCGAAGCCCTGGAACGCCTCTGGTGCCGTGAGCTGGGCCTCACCGCCGCCCGTCCCGGCGACGACTTCTTCACCCTGGGCGGTGAGTCCCTGGCCGCCGTCCACCTGCTGGCCCAGGTCCGCAAGGCGTACGGCGTCCGTATCGCGATGGCCGACTTCACCCGGGACTCCACGTACGCGGGCCTCAGCGCGCTGGTCGGCGCGGCGGCGGAGAAAGCGCCGAAGCGGGCCCCGGCTCCCGTGGCCGCCACCCCGGCCGCCGCCTCGGTCCGCTCCGCCAGCCTCCTCTCCCTCAACAACGTCCAGTCCGGCGGCACCCCGCTCTTCTTCTCCGCCCCCGCCTCCGGCAGCACCCTCTGCTACCGGGAGCTGGCCGCGCACATCCAGGACCGCCCCTTCTACGGCCTGGAGACGCCGGGGCTGCACGACGGGAGCAGGACGCCGGGCCGGATGGAGGAGATCGCCGACCACCACATCCGGCTGATCCGCGAGGTCCAGCCCGAGGGCCCGTACCTGCTGGGCGGCTGGTCGTTCGGGATGATGCTCAGCCACGCCATCGCCCGCCGGCTCACCGCCGAGGGCGCCGAGGTGGCGCTGCTGCTCGGCATCGAGGGCTATCTGCCCGACACCCACGGCCTGCCCGTCGCCACCCGCCCGGGCCTGCTCGCCGGCGGCCTCCTCTACCAGGCGCAGGCCGTCTTCGGCCTCGGCGGCGCGGGCCAGGGCGAGCCCGGCGCCCAGTCCGGAGTGGTGCCCCGGATCGGCGAGATCGTCCGCTGGAGCCGCGGCCACGCCGCCGCCAAGGAGACCGGCGACACCCTCGTCGACGTCCACAACCGCAGCATCAACGCCATGTTCCGGTACGTGCCGCGGCCGGTGCCGAGCCCGGCGGTGGTGCTGAAGGCGGCCGGGTACGACGAGGAGGCGTGCCGGCGGCTGGCCCGGCAGATCCGCTCGCTCTACACGTCCGTCGAGGTCCGGCCGATCCCCGGCGACCACTGGACGGTCCTCAACCGCCGCAACGTCGAGAACCTCGCCGCCGAGGTGCACCGGACCCTGCGGAAGTACGCGCCCGCCACCACCCCTGAGACCGAGAAAGAGCCCCGCTCATGAGGCAGATCCATCCGACGTTCATCGCCGACCCCTTCCCGCTGCTGAACGAACTGCGCGAGGAGGCCGCGGTCCAGCCGGTGCGCCTCCTCGACGGCCTCGCGGTGCCCCGCTGGCTGATCACCCGGTACGAGGACGCCCAGGCCGCCCTGAACGACCCCCGGTTCAGCAACCTGCTCTACCAGGCCATCACCGGCGACGACGCCCCGGCGCCCAAGTCCCCGCTGGTCGGCGAGGCCATCAAGCGGGCGGCGGCCGTCCAGCAGGACGCCATGGTCAACATGGACCCGCCGGACCACACCCGGCTGCGCAAGCTCGTCGTCCGCGCCTTCAGCGCCAAGCGCATGGAGGCCCTGCGGCCCGATGTGCAGGAGCTGACCGGCCAGTTGCTGGACGCGGTCGCCGGGCAGCGGGAGATCGACCTGCTGGAGGCGCTGGCCCACCCGCTGTCCATCCAGATGGTGTGCCGCCTGCTGGGCGTCCCGGTCGAGGGCGCGGCGGTCTTCCGCGACGCGGCCGGCGTCCTGGCCGGTTTCATGGACGACGACGACTGGGCCCGGCAGACCATCGCCAGCCTGGACGCCTTCGACGCCTACGTCCGCGAGGTCCTCGCCCAGAAGCGGGCCGTGCCGCAGGACGACCTGCTGAGCGACCTCATCCACGCCTCCGAGGACGGCGACCGGCTCAGCGAGGACGAACTGGTCGCCATGGTCGGCCTGATGCTCTTCGCCGGCCACGAGACGACCGTCCAGCTCATCGTCAACGGCCTCCAGGCCCTGCTCGCCCACCCCGAGCAGCTGACCGCGCTGCGCGCCGACCCGGGGCTGCTGTCGGCGATGACGGACGAGGTGATGCGCTACGACGGACCGGTCAACCCCGGTATCCAGCGCGTCGCCGCCGAAGACGTGGAGATCGGCGGGACCGTCATCCCCAAGGGCTCCCTCGTCGTGATCGCCACCGCCGCCGCCAACCGCGACCCGCGCGCCTATCCGCACCCGGACGCCTTCGACATCCAGCGGCCCGCCTCCACGCCCATGCAGCTGGGCTTCGGGGCCGGCATCCACTACTGCCTGGGCGCCCGGCTCGCCAAGATCGAGGCCGAGTCCGCGATCGGCGCCCTGCTGCACCGCTACCCGCGCTTCGAGATCGCCGGGGGCGCGGAGAACCTGACGTGGCGGCCCGGGTTCCTGCGGATGGTCAACGAGTTCCGGCTGCTCGTCGACGAGGTCCCGCAGCCGGCCGTCCGTGCCGAAGCCGTCCTGGGAGGGGCCCATGTCTGACCACACGTACCTGCTGCTCACCGATGCCGACGGCGGCCCGGGTCTGGTGCGGGCCGGCCGGCCCGTCCCCCGCGGCTGGCGGGAGAGCGGCTTCACCGGTAGCCGTGAGGAGTGCCTGGCGGAGGCCGGCCGGCGCGGCGGCGGCCAGGTGCCGCTGCCCGTCGCCCCGGCCGACCGGAGCGGCACGCTGCTGGAGCTGTTCGCGGACACCGCCGGGCTGTTCCCGGACCGCCCCGCGGTGAGCGACGGTGAACGGACCCTGACCTACGCCGAGCTGGCCGCGCTCGCCGGCCGGCTCGCCGCCCGGCTGCGCCAGCGCGGGGTCGAACCCGGGGACCGTGTCGCCTACTTGCTGCCCCGGGGCCTGAAGCCCTTCGTCGCGATGCTGGCCGTGCTCACGGCCGGCGGCGCCTACGTCCCGCTCGATCCGGGGGCGCCCGCCGAGCGGGTGCGGCTGCTGGTGGAGCGCAGCGGCGCGGCCCTGGTCGTCGCCGAGCCGGGCTGGGGCGAGGAGTACGGGCTGCCGGACTCGCTCGACGTCCTCGGCCTCGACTCCCTCGACTTCCTCGACTCGGACGCCCTCGACCCCGCCGCGGCGGACGAGGTCAAGGTGGGCCCGGACCATCCGGCGGCCGTGCTGTTCACGTCCGGTTCGACCGGGCTGCCCAAGCCGGTGCGGCTCGACCACGGCAACCTGGTCCACTTCGCCGGCAACGCGGGGCTGCCCGCGCTGACCCCGGACGACCGGATCGGGCACGTCTCCAACCTGGCCTTCGACGCCTTCCACTGGGAGACGTGGGGCGCGTTCGCGGCCGGCGCCCAGATCGTCGCCCTGCCCGCCGTGCCCGACCTGGTCAGCACGGACATGGGACGCGAGCTGCGGCGGCGCCGGATCACCGCGATGCTCGTGCCCACCATGGCCTTCAACCACCTGGCGCAGGAGCACCCGGAGACCTTCGCGTCGCTGCGGCTGGTCACGACCGGCGGCGACGTGCTGTCCCCGAAGGCCTGCCAGGCCCTGTTCGACTCGGGCTTCGCCGGCCGGCTGGTCAACCTCTACGGACCCACCGAGGGCACGACCGCCTGCGCCGCGCACGAGGTCACCCCGGCGGACGCCGGCGCCGGCTCCGTCCCCATCGGCCGCGCCCTCGACGGCGTCTTTCTCGCCGTCCTGGACGAGCGGGGCGAGGAGGCGGCGCCCGGCACGGTCGGCGAACTCCACATCAGCGGGCCCACCGTCGCCCGGGGCTACCTCGGCGAACCGGCGCTGAGCGCCGAACGGTTCCTGCCCGCCGCCGGCGGCCGGAGCTACGCCACCGGCGACCTGGTGGAGCGCGGCGCCGACGGACTGCTGCGCTACCGGGGCCGCGGCGACGACCAGGTCAAGATCCGCGGCTACCGCGTCGAGCCCCGCGAGGTCGAACAGCTCCTCGCCCGCCACCCCAAGGTGCGGGAGGCGGCCGTCGTCGTCCCCCGCACCGAGGGCGACGCGACCCTCGTCGCGCTCGTCGTCGGCTTCGGGGACGAGCTGTCGCTGAAGGAGCTGCGGTCCTTCGCCGAGGACGTGATGCCCGGGTACATGGTGCCCAGCTCCTTCGTCCGGGTGCCGGAGATCCCCGCCAACGACCGCGGCAAGCGCGACGCCGAGCAGCTGCGGACGCTCGTCGCCGAGCACCGCGCGCGCCAGGCCCGCCGGATCGCGCCCACCGACCCGGTGGAGATCCAGGTCGCCGAACTGTGGAAGGAGATCATCTCCCTGGAGGAGATCGGCCGCGACGACGACTTCTTCCAGCTCGGCGGCAACTCCTTGCAGGCGTTCCGGCTGCGCCGCCGGATCTCCCAGGACCTCGGCGTCGAGATCAGCAACCGGGAGATCCTCACCACCAGCGAGCTCGGCGCCCTGTCCGCGCTCGTGCGGTCCCGACGGACGGGGGACGACGCATGACCACCATGACGACGCTGGACCTGACCGACCCGGACCTGTTCGCCCGGCCGGACGTGCACCAGTACTTCGCCGCCCTGCGCCGCGAGGACCCGGTGCACTGGCACCCCCTCGAAGACGGCGGCGGGTTCTGGGCCGTGACCCGGTACGCGGACGTCGAGGCCGCCTATGGCGAGCACGAGGCGCTCAGCTCCGAGGGCGGCCCGATGCTGGGCGGCTCGTTCCGCTCCAGCCAGGACTCCTCGGCCGGCAAGATGCTCGTCGCCTCCGACACGCCCCGGCACAAGCACCTGCGCCAGACCGTCCACAAGGCGTTCGCCCCGCACCTGCTGGAGCGGATGAAGCACCAGGTCGCCGAGCTGGTCGAGCAGGCCATCGACCGGGCGCTCGCCGACGGCGGCTGCGACTTCGCCGCCGACATCGCGCCCGAGCTGCCCGCCGGGGCGGTGATGGCGATGATGAACGTCTCCCGCACCCAGGCGCACGAGATCATCGCCATGACCCGCCGCATGATCGGCTTCCGCGACCCGTTCTTCGTCGACCCCGACGAGGACCAGCGGCTGGGGCTCGCCGTCACCCAGGCCGACATCTTCGACTTCTTCGCGGAGCTGGTCGCCCGGCGCCGCGAGGAGCCCGGCGACGACCTGATCAGCTTCCTGCTGGCCGCCCGCCGCACCGGCCGGCCCTGGACCGACGAGGAGATCCTCTACAACTGCATGAACGTGGCGGTCGGCGGCAACGAGACCTCCTCGTACACCGCCTGCGCCGGCGCGCTCGCGCTGCACGACAACCCCCGGCAGGCGGCCCTGCTCAAGGAGTCCCCCGACCTCGCCGGTGACGCGGTGGGCGAGCTGCTGCGCTGGGGCTCCACCAACGCCTACGTGCTGCGCCAGGCTGTCCAGGACACGGTGATCGGCGGCCGGGAGATCAAGGCCGGCGACTCGGTCACGCTGTGGAACGTCTCGGCGAACTTCGACGAGGAGCAGTTCCCCGACCCGCTGGCCTTCCGCGTCACCCGCTCACCGAACCGGCACATCTCCTTCGGCTCGGGCATCCACCGCTGCATCGGCGCGACGCTCGCCCAGGTCGAACTCGGAATTCTGCTGCGCCGGCTCGTCACCAAGGAATTGACCTACAGCGTTTCCGGACCCGTCCGGCTGCTGCGTTCCAATTTCATCCGCGGAATAGTGCATATGCCGATCGAGATCCGCCGGAACTGCTGATTACCGCAAGCGGGTACGGGAGGGTCAGGCGGCTCGCCTAAGGTGGAGACGGCGCGCCGAAAGCCTGGCCCTCCCATCATGAAACGGCATATCTCGTGAGCGTAGGCATACCGGATGCCCCGGAATCACTGATGCAGCCCCCTTTCGAAGGACTGGGCGCGGGGGTCGCCCTGCTCGACTCCGACCGCCTGGTCACGGCGGTCAACTCGGAGCTGCTGAACTCCCTGGGCCGGCACCGGTCGGAAGTGCTCGGCCGCCGCCCGATGGCGCTCTTCCAGCCCATCGACCGCCGGCCCGTGGAGTCCATCCTGCTCGGCATGGCCGCGGGGGACCGGCGGACCTACGTCACCATGGCGGACGCCAGCCGCGAGGACGGCTCCGCCTCCTCCGGGGTGCTCGCCCTGCTGCGCCGCCCCGCCGGGCGCCGCTCCCGGTTCGTCATCCTGTGGTTCCCGGACGACCGCAGCACCCTCATCGACCACGGATACCGCACCGACCCGCTGACCAGGACCGAGGCACAGGTCCTCGAGGGAATTTCGGCCGGCTGCACCACGGTCGAGCTGGAAAACCTCATGCATATGAGCAGAACCGGTATCACCTATCACATCCGGGCGCTGATGCGGAAACTCGGGGCGCCCAACCGCTCGGCGCTCATCGCCCGCGCCTACGTCCTCCAGATTCTGGCGCCGAACACCTGGCCGCCCCAGGTGCAGAGCTGCCGGCAGGAGACACGTCGGTAAACGCCGGAAACGAGGAAATTCCGATGGCCTTTAGTTATCACCTGGTGGGCACGGGGGACGCGCCGGTGCGTTTCATCGCGTTCCATCACGCCGGCGGGTCCGCCGCGTCCTTCTTTCCCCTCGCCATGAAGATGGCGGGCGCCTGCGACTCGTACCTCTTCGAGCTCGAAGGGCGTGACGGTGACACCGGGGACGCCGTCGAGTACGCCTCGAACGCCTCGTTCACCGCCGCCGCCGACCGCTTCTTCCTCGACTTCCTGCCGCTGGTCGACCGGACCTGCGTGGTCGTGGGACACAGCCTCGGCGCGCTCTTCGCGCACCACCTCGTCACCATGCTGCCCGCCGAGGCGGCCCGCGCCCACGTCCGCGCGGTCATCGCCTCCGCCTCCCGGGGCCCCCTCTCGGCGGCCCGCGCCGCGACCATGCCGCCGGCCCCCTTCACCACCCGGACCCGGAAGTCCGTCCTCGGCGACCTCGCGCTGTTCGGGGGCGTACCGTCGGAGATGCTGGAGGACCCCGACTTCGTCGAGACGGCCGTCACCCAGCTCGGCCGCGATCTGCACCTGGCCGACACCTACAGCCCGTCGCCGTCGCAGCCGCCCCGGGTCCCGTACGAGATCTGGTACGGCGGCGGCGACCAGACCCTGCCGGAGGCGGACTTGCGGACCTGGGACGAGGCGTGCGTCCTGCCTCCGAGGTACACGGCGTTCAGGGGCGGTCACTTCTACCTCTTCGAACACCCGGAGCCGGCCACCCAGCTCCACCAGCTCATCCGGGCGCACACGCCGGTGACCTGACGCGACACGGCGCGGGGTGCTCCGCGCTCCGGCGTGGACGGGGTACGTTCCCCTCCGTGCGGGCGCGCCCGCCCATGAGACCCGCGTCGGGAAAAGGCAGGGGCCCGGGAACGGATTCGTTCCCGGGCCCCTGCCGTGTGTGGCGTTCGTCTCACCGCCCGACTAGCGAAACTTTTGCGTTTCGTTAGCGGGGTACTTTAGTGTCCGGGTACGAAACCGTTTCGTTCCCGGACTCTCGGAACTGGAGTACCTCCATGGCTCAGACAGCCACCTCGCCGGAGTCGGAGCCGGCGTCACTCAGGAAGAAGGCCGGCGCTCCCGCCGAGGAGTCCGGCGCACGGCACCGCTGGTGGATCCTCGCGCTGATCGGCATCGCGCAGCTGATGGTCACGCTGGACGCGACGATCGTGAACATCGCCCTGCCGTCCGCCCAGGCCGACCTCGGCTTCTCCGACGGCAACCGGACCTGGATCGTCACCGGCTACTCGCTCGCCTTCGGCAGCCTCCTGCTGCTGGGCGGCCGGATAGCCGACCTCTTCGGCCGCAAGATCGCCTTCCTCGTCGGCGTCGGCGGCTTCGCGGTCGCCTCCGCCATCGCCGGCGCCTCCGCCAACTTCGAGATGCTGGTCGCGGGCCGCGCCCTCCAGGGCGTCTTCGGCGCCCTCCTCGCCCCGGCCGCCCTCTCGCTGCTCACGACCACCTTCACCGACGCCCGCGAACGGGCCCGCGCCTTCGGCATCTTCGGCGCGATCGCCGGCTCCGGCGCCGCCGTCGGCCTGCTGCTCGGCGGCGTCCTCACCGAGTACCTGGACTGGCGCTGGACCCTGTACGTCAACCTGGTCCTCGCGATCGTCCCGCTGACCGGCGGCTGGCTGCTGCTCAAGCGCACCGAGCGCGAACCCGGCGCCAAGCTCGACATCCCCGGCACGGTCCTCGTCACCGCCGGACTCTTCGCGGTCGTCTACGGCTTCTCGATGGCCGAGTCGCACGACTGGAGCTCCCCGCGCTCCTGGGGCTTCCTGACCGCCGGCACGGTCCTCGTCGCCGCGTTCGCCTGGTGGCAGACCAAGGCCGCGCACCCGCTGCTGCCGCTGCGCGTCCTGCTCGACCGCAACCGGGGCGCCTCCTTCGCGGTCATGCTGATCTCCAGCGCCGGCATGTTCGGCGTCTTCCTCTTCCTCACCTACTACCTCCAGCTCAACCTCGGTTTCACCGCGATCCGCACCGGCCTCGCGTTCCTGCCGATGGTCGGCGCCCTGATGCTCGCCGCGACCCTCGCCACCAGCCTCCTCGTCCCGCGCATCGGCCCCCGCACCGTCGTCCCCCTCGGCTCGGCCATGGGCGCCGCGGGCCTGGTCTGGCTGACCCGGCTCGACCTCTCCAGCACCTACGCCGCCGACGTCCTGCCCGCCCTGCTCGTCACCGGCCTCGGCATCGGCCTCGTCATGGCCCCCGCGATGAGCCTCGCGACCGCCGGCGTCAAGGCCGACGACGCCGGAGTCGCCTCGGCGTCCGTCAACACCATGCAGCAGATCGGCGGTTCCATCGGCACGGCCCTGCTGAACACCCTCGCCGCCTCCGCCGCGACCAGCTACCTTGCCGGAAAGGACGCGACCAGCAAGGTCGTCCAGGCCCAGGCCGCGCTGGAGTCGTACTCCACCGCCTACTGGTGGTCCGCCGGATTCTTCGCCGCCGGTGCGCTGCTCACCCTGTTCCTCTACCGTCGCGGTGTCCCGGAGATCTCCTCCGACGCCGCCCCGACCGTCCACATGTGAGGGCTCATATAACGGAGTAAGGAAGGTCATCCGGGGGTCTGTCCGCCGCCGTCCGCGACGGGCACAATCCCCGGTATGACGATCACCACGGGCGTGCCGCCCAGGCCGCAGCCCCTCGGCGTCCTCGCCCTCGCCGGAAGGTTCCTGACCGGCGCCGTCATCGGCTTCTCGATCGCGGCCTTCGTCGCGGCCGCCGGTCTCGAGGACGTCCCGCTGGCCGTCACGAGCCTGACCCTGCCCGTGGTCTACGGGGTGGCGTGCATCATCGCCGGGGCACCGAGGCGCCGGCGCGAGGCGGCCGTCGTGCCCCGCACCGCGCTCGCGATGATCGAGGAGCGGGAGGCCGTCGGCGGGGAGAGCAGCGACATACCCGTGCGGTTCGTGCTGAGCGTCGTACCGGACGACGGGGCCGCGTTCCGCGTCGAGATGCGGCAGGACATCAACCTCGTCGACCTTCCCGACTACCGGCCGCGCGACGTCGTGGTGGTGCGGTATCCGCCGGACCGGCCCTGGAAGACGCGGATCGTGAAGCGGCCGACGCCCGAGTGGGCCGAGCGGGCGGGCGGGGCGCGGCTCGACTCCGCGCCGGGTCCGGTGCTGCGGTACGAGCTGCCGACGAGCTGCGCGGGCGGTTTCCTCGTCCTCGTGGGACTGCTGCTCGGCGCCGCCGCCGTGGTCTTCCTCCACCGCGCCGAGATCTTCGACGACTCCCCTTCGCCGCCGTCCTCTTCCTCTTCCTCCTCCTCGTCTTCCTCCTCGTCGTCGGAGACCTCCACGGTGACCTCCGCCTCCGGTACGGTCACCCTCGGACCCGGTCAATCGATGCTGGACAAGGGCGAGTTGCGCAGGTCCGTCGAATCGCTCGCCAAGACCGACGGCACCCGCCAGGCCCTCACCCTCGTCGTGACCGACCGCACCCTGTCGGTCGTCTTCGCCCCCGACGGCGCCCGCACCCCGGGCTTCGACCCGACCACCCTTCCCTACGACCGCGTCCCCGCCCTCGTCGCGCAGGCCGGCGGCGGCACCGCCTGGCAGCTCACCGCCGACGGGCTGACCGGTTCCGTCTCGCTGCGGATCACCGGCGCGGGCGGTTCGGTCGAGGCGGACGGGACCGGCAAGGTCGTCCGCCGGGGGGCGGCGGGATGAGCCTGTACGGGTACGCCGTGCTGTGGTGCGCCGGGTGGGCGGTCGTGGCCGTCGTGGGGTACGCGCGGGTGCTGGCCGGGGTGACGCGGGCGCAGCGGACCGTGCGGGTCACGGGGCGGATCGAGCGGGTGGACCGGCCCCGGCACGGGGGGTCCAAGCAGGGCGGGATCTCCGTGGTCGTCTCCTACCCCGACCCGGCGGGCGGGGAGCGGGTCGTCGTCACCAATGACGGGGAGCGCGGGGAGGCGGTCCAAGTCGCCTGGGTGGGGCGGGAGATCGGGGTGCGGTATCCGCGGGGGAGGGCGCACGAGTACCGCTTCACGAGCTATCTGGAGGAGGGCGGGCGGGGGCTCGGGCTGCCGCACTTCGCCGTTTTTCTTGTTTTCGTGGGGGCGGTGACCGGCGTCGCGGCCGAGCGGGGGTGGCCGTGGGCGCTGGTCTGCGGGTGCGGGCCACTGGCGGTGTGGGCCGGGTGGCAGCTGCCCGGGAATGTGCGGAACGTGCGGGAGCGGCGGGCGCGGATCGCCGGGATGGAGAGCGCGCGGGGGCGGATCGTCGCGGTGCTGAAGGATGTCAGCACCGATTCTGAGGGGGGTACCTCCACGACGGTCACTCCGGTGGTGGTGTTCGGGGCCGGGGTGGGGGAGGTGACCGCGTTCTGCGAGTCCGGGAAGTACGGGGAGGAGGTCGTGGTGCATTACGCGGGGGAGAATCCGGCCGTGTTCACGTTCGACCGGGCGGCGGAGCATCGGGCGTGGGGGGTGGACATCGCGGTGCATGTGGGGGTGCTGGTGGTGTTGGCGGGGGCGGCTGTGGTGGGGGCGGTGCTGGCGTGAGGGGGTGTCTCTATGAGGGCTGGTTCAGTAAGTCGCCCTGCCCCCGCTGATGTCGTACACCGCCCCCGTCGAGAAGCTCACCCGCTCCGACGCCAGGAACGCGACCAGTTCGGCGACCTCCTCCGCGCGGCCCAGGCGGTGCATCGGGATGAGGCCGGTGAGGTGGTCCAGGACCTCGGGGGCGGTGTCGGCGTTCATGGGGGTCGCGATGACGGCCGGGGCGATGACGTTGACCAGGACGCCGGTCGTCGCCAGCTCCTTGCCCGCCGACTTCGTCAGCGCGATGACCGCCGCCTTCGACGCGGAGTAGACGGACTGGAGGGGGTTGCCGTCCTTGCCCGCCATGCTCGCGAAGTTGACGACCCGGCCCCAGCCGCGCTCACGCATACCGGGGACGAAGGCCCGCATGGTGTTGACGGTGCCGAGGACGTTGACCTCCAGGACCCGGCGCCAGTCGGCGTTGCGCGTCTCGGTGAGCGGGGCGGCGGGGCCGACGATGCCGGCGGAGTTGACGAGGACGTCCACCGGGCCCATGCCGGCGGCGAGTTGAGCGAGCGCCGACTCGTCGGTGACGTCGATGGAGAGGTCCGCGTCGGCGAGGTCGAGGGTGGTCACCTTCAGGCCCTCGGCGCGGAGCCGTTCGGCCACCGCGAGGCCGAGGCCGCGCCCGCCGCCGGTGACGAGAGCCGCGCGTTCAGTGCGAGCGCCGGGCTTCTCCTCCCGCTCAGTGCGACTCACGGGACACCTCACTCCCGCTCGACCCGAGAAGGAAGTCCAGGTCGGCGCCCGTGTCGGCCTGGAGGACGTGGTCCACGTAGAGCCGCTCCCAGCCCCGCCGGGGCGCCGCGAAGCCCGTCTCGGAGGGTTTTCTGCGGGCCAGTTCGTCCGGCGGGACAGCCACGTCGATCCGGCGGGCCGGCACGTCCAGTTCGATGACGTCGCCGGTGCGCACGAGCGCGAGCGGACCGCCCGCAGCCGCCTCCGGGGCGACGTGGAGGACGACCGTGCCGTACGCCGTCCCGCTCATGCGGCCGTCGCAGACGCGGACCATGTCGCGCACCCCCTGCTCCAGCAGCTTCTTCGGCAGCGGCATGTTGGAGACCTCGGGCATGCCCGGATAGCCCTTGGGCCCGCAGCCGCGCAGGACGAGGACCGAGTCGGCGTCGACGTCGAGGTCCGGGTCGTCCACGCGGGCGTGGAAGTCCTCGACGGAGTCGAACACCAGCGCCCGCCCCCGGTGCCGCAGCAGATGGGGCGAGGCCGCCGCCGGTTTCAACAGGGCGCCGTCCGGGGCGAGATTGCCGCGCAGCACGGCGATCCCGCCCTCGGCGACGAGCGGCTGGGCGCGGCTGCGGATCACCTCGGCGTCCCAGATCCCGGCGTCCGCAAGGTAGTTGACCAGCGGCTCGCCGGTCACCGTCAGCGCCTCCGGGTCCAGCAGGTCCCGCACCTCCCGCAGTACGGCGAGCAGACCCCCCGCCCGGTGGAAGTCCTCCATCAGGAACCGCCCGGCCGGCTGGAGGTCCACCAGCACCGGCACCCGCGACCCGATCCGGTCGAAGTCGTCCAGTGTCAGCCCGATCCCCAGCCGCCCGGCGATCGCGAGGAGATGGACCACGGCATTGGTCGAACCGCCGACCGCGGCCAGCGCGACGATCGCGTTGTGGAAGTTCGCCTTCGTCAGGAACGCCCCCGGCCGCCGGTCCGCCGCGACCATCTCGACCGCCAACTTCCCCGTCCCATGGGCGGCTTGGAGCAGCCGGCTGTCCGGCGCGGGCGTCCCCGCGACCCCGGGGACGACCGTCCCGAGCGCTTCCGCGACCAGCGCCATCGTGGACGCCGTACCCATCGTGTTGCAGTGCCCCCGGCTGCGGATCATCGCCGACTCCGAGCGGGTGAAGTCGAGTTGGGTGAGGGTGCCGGCGCGGACCTCCTCCGAGAGGCGCCAGACGTCGGTGCCGCAGCCGAGCGGCTTGCCGCGGAAAGTGCCGGTGAGCATCGGGCCGCCGGGGACGACGACCGCGGGGAGGTCGACGGAGGCGGCGGCCATCAGCAGGGACGGGATCGTCTTGTCGCAGCCGCCGAGGAGGACGACGCCGTCGACCGGGTTGGCGCGCAGCATCTCCTCCGTCGCCATGGCGGCCATGTTGCGCCACAGCATCGCCGTGGGCCGCACATTGGTCTCGCCCAGCGACACCACCGGCAGGTTCAGCGGCACCCCGCCCGCCTCGTACACACCATTGCGCACCGACGCCGCGATCTCGTCCAAGTGGGCGTTGCAGGGCGTCAGTTCGGAGGCGGTGTTGGCGATGGCGATCTGCGGGCGGCCGGTGAACGCGTCGTCGGGGGCGCCCCGGCGCATCCACGCCCGGTGGATGTAGGAGTTGCGGTCCTGGCCGCCGTACCACTGAGCGCTGCGGAGCTTCGCCATAGGAGCGCCTTCCAATAATCGACACGCAGGTCTAATCTTTGGAACGCCATGGAGCATACGCAGCCCTACGCCGCACCGACAGCCCCCGGAGCCGACCGGCTCGTGGGCGCCGACCGGGTGCTCGCGGTGCTCAAGCAGCTCGCCCGGCACCCCGACGGGGCGGGGCTCGATGAGCTGACCCGGGAGATCGGGAGTCCGAAGCCGACCGTGCACCGGGCGCTGACCGCGCTGCGCCGCGCCGGGCTCGCCGCGCAGGACGCGCGGGGCCGCTATCTGCTCGGCGACGAGTTCCTGCGCATGGCCTTCGCACACCACGAGGCCCGCCCCGAACACGTCCGCGTCCGGCCCCTGTTGGAGACGTTGGCCGCGCGCTTCGGCGAGACCGCGCACTACGCCGTGCTCGACGGCCGCGAGGTCGTCTACCGCGCCAAGGTCGACCCGCCCTCCGGCGCCGTCCGGCTCACCTCCACCATCGGCGGCCGCAACCCCGCCCACGCGACCGGCGTCGGAAAGGTGCTGCTGGCCGCCGAGTTGAGCACGCCCGCCGAGGTGCGGGACTGGATCGGGGACCGCCCGCTGGAGCGGCGTACCTCCCACACCCGGTGCACGGCCGAGGAGTTGCACCGGGAGCTGGCGCTGACGCGGGAGCGCGGGTACGCCCTCGACGACCAGGAGAACGAGGCCGGCGTCAACTGCCTGGCCCTGCCCGTGTACGCGACCTCGCCGGCCCTACCGTCCGGGGCGGTGAGCGTCAGCGCGCTCACCTACCGCACCCCGCTGGGGGAGTTGACCGGCGCGGTGACCGAATTCCGTACGCTGCTCGGCCCGTTGGGCGAACCGCACCGCTAACCCCCAGGAGAAACCGTGCACTTGATGCGTATCGGCGCGCCCGGCGCCGAGAAGCCCGTCGTCCGCGTCGACGACGAGACCTACGTCGACCTGTCCGACCTCGGCACAGGCTTCGACTTCGACTTCGACGAGGCGTTCTTCGGTTCCGGCGGGCTCGACCGGATCCGCCCGCTGGTCGCGGAGCGGATCGCCGCCGGGCAGGTGTCCCGGTTCGCGGGGGAGCGGATCGGCGCGCCCATCGCCCGTCCGCACCAGATCCTGTGCATCGGCCTCAACTACCGCGACCACGCGGCCGAGTCAGGCATGGCGGTGCCCGACGAGCCGATCCTCTTCACCAAGTCCCCGAACACCCTCGTCGGCCCGCACGACGACGTCCGTATCCCGCGCGGCTCCGAGAAGGCCGACTGGGAGGTCGAGCTGGGGATCGTCATCGGCAGGCGGACGAGCTATCTCGGCTCGCCCGAGGAGGCGCGGGACGCCATCGCCGGGTACGTCGTCGTCAACGACGTCAGCGAGCGCGGCTTCCAGCTGGAGCGCGGCGGGCAGTGGGCCAAGGGCAAGTCCGCCGAGACCTTCAACCCGGCCGGGCCCTGGCTCGCCACCGCCGACGAGATCGACGACGTCCTCGCGCTCGACATGTGGCTCGACGTCAATGGGGTGCGGCGGCAGACCGGCAGCACCAAGACGATGATCTTCGACCCGTACTTCATCGTGCACTACCTGAGTCAGTTCCTCGTCCTGGAGCCCGGCGACCTCATCAACACCGGCACCCCGCCCGGCGTCGGCATGGGCCTCACCCCGCCCGTCTACCTCAAGCCCGGCGACGTCATGGAACTCGGCATCCGCGGCCTCGGCGCCCAGCGCCAGCACGTCGTCGGACCCCGGTGACCCCTACGATCCGCGCGTTCGTCCTCACCGCGCCCGGCCGGTACGCCGTCCAGGACGTGCCGGCGCCGGCCGCGGCCCCTGGTGAGGTGGTCGTCGACGTCGAGCGGGCCGGGGTGTGCGGCACCGACGCCGAGTTCTTCTCCGGCGAGATGGCCTACCTCCACGACGGCCACGCCGCGTATCCGCTGCGCCTCGGGCACGAGTGGGCGGGGCGGGTCTCGGCGGTCGGCGCCGGGGCCGATCCGGCGTGGCTCGGGCGGCGGGTCATGGGCGACACCATGCTGGGCTGCGGGAGCTGCCGCCGCTGCGGCAGGGGCGGTCAGCACACGTGCGCCGGGCGGCAGGAGGTGGGCATCCGGGGCGGCCGGCACGGCGCGCTCGCCGAGCAACTGGCGGTGCCCGCAAGCTCGTTGCACGCCCTTCCGGAGTCGGTCGACGCCGAGCTGGGCGCCCTGGTCGAGCCCGGCGGCAACGCCCTGCGCGCCGCCCGCGCGACCGGGGCGGGCCCCGGGGACCGGGTCCTGGTCTGCGGCCCCGGCACGATCGGCCTCCTCACGGCGCTGTTCCTGCGCGCGGCGGGCGCGGAGGTCCATCTCCTGGGCGCGACAAAGGAATCGCTGACGTTCGCAGGCCAACTCGGCTTCCCCGACGTGTGGTCGGACGACGGGCTCCCCGAACTCCCTTACGACGCGGTCGTGGACGCCACCAACGCCGCCGGACTGCCCGCGCGGGCGCTGGAGTGGGTGGAGCCGTGCGGGCGGCTCGTCTACATCGGTCTCGCCGGTGAGCCGAGCCGGGTCGACACCCGCGCGCTCGTCCTGAAGGACGTCACCGCGATCGGCATCCTCTCCGCGTCCCCGGGGCTCGCCGCGACCATCGAGGCGTACGCCTGCGGCGCGGTGGACCCGCGTCCGCTGATCGGGGCGACGGTCGGGCTCAGCGGGGTGGGTCCGGTGCTCGCCGGTGAGCGGACCGGCGGCGGGCCCAAGACGCTCGTCGACCCGCTGCGCGACTGACACACCCCGGGGGACCCCTGCCCCGCCGCCCCGGGGAATAGGGGTTGTCCGGGGGGCGGCGCTGCTGCGAGCCTCAGCGCAGAGAAAATCACCTTGCCGGGAAACGAATCAGCGTATTCCCGCGCGCGTCTCTCGCAGCCCGCCGCTTTCCTCCCCGGGAGGGTCATCACTATGTCGCATTCGAAGGTTCTCCTCTCCGGCGGCCCTCAGGACTTTCCCGCCGAGGACCGCAAACAGTTCGTCACCCGTATCACGGAGAAGATCAAGCACCGGTGGGGAGCGGGATACGAACACTTCGTGCACGCCGGTGAATTCATCACCGTCGACGGCGAGGAATTCGCGGTATATCAGTGGGAACGCCGCACCGCCATCGCCGAATGACCTTTCCCGCCGGGCACCACCCCGTGCCGTGACCGTCAACCCCCGTCCCTAGGAAGGGATTCATGGCCTCTGTCACCGAAGCGGTCCTGGTGGGCGCAGACCCGCAGGACCTGGAACGCGCGACCCTGCCGGAGGAGTTCCTCGCCGCGCATCTGCGCGTCGAGGACCAGGATGTCTTCCGGGGCGTGGCGGACAAGGACGTCCGCAAGACCCTCCGGGTCGGCCCGGTCCCGATGCCCGAGCCCGCTCCCGACGAGGTCCTGGTCGCCGTCATGGCCAGCTCGATCAACTACAACACGGTCTGGTCGGCCACCTTCGAACCGCTGTCCACCTTCCGCTTCCTGAACTCCTACGGAAAGCAAGGCGGTTGGGCCGCCCGGCACGACCAGCCCTTCCACGTCCTCGGCTCCGACGCGGCCGGCGTCGTCGTGCGCACCGGCTCCGCCGTACGGCACTGGAAGGTCGGCGACCACGTCCTCGTCAACGCGGCCGTCGTCGACGAGCAGGAGGCCATCACCCAGAGCGACGGTATGCTCGGCGAGCATCAGCTGGCCTGGGGGTACGAGACCAACTACGGCGGCATCGCCCACTACTGCCTCGCCCGCGCCAGCCAGCTCATCCCCAAACCGGCCCACCTGACCTGGGAAGAGGCCGCCTCCGTGCCGGCCTGCGCCGGGACGTCGTACCGCATGCTCGTCTCCGACCGGGGGGCCCGCATGAAGCAGGGGGACGTCGTCCTCATCTGGGGCGCCACCGGCGGGACCGGCGCGTACGCCGTGCAGTTCGTGAAGAACGGCGGCGGGATACCCGTAGGGGTCGTCGGGTCGCCGCACAAGGCCGAAGCGCTGCGCGCGCTGGGCTGCGACGTCGTCATCGACCGCAGCGAACTCGGCCTCGGCGGCCACGAGGGCGACGACGACTTCGCGCACGCCATCGCCGACGGCAAGAAACTCGGCCGGGCCATCCGGCAGGCCACCGGCGAGGACCCGCACATCGTCTTCGACCACGTCGGCCGGCAGACCTTCGGCATGTCCGTCTTTGTCGCCCGCCGCGGCGGCACCGTCATCACCTGCGGCTCCAGCACCGGCTACCGGCACAGTTACGACAACCGCTATCTATGGATGAAACTCAAGCGGATCATCGGCAGCCACGTCGCCAACCTGCACGAACAGTGGGAGTGCGCCCGCCTGTTCGGGCAGGGCCGGATCATGCCCGCGCTCTCCTCCCTCTACCCGCTGGCCGAGGTCGGCGAGGCCACCCGGCTGGTCCAGCTCAACGAGCACATCGGCAAGGTGGGCGTCCTGTGCCTCGCCCCCGAACCCGGGCTCGGCGTCACCGACCCCGCACTGCGCGAGCGCATCGGCGCCGACCGCATCACCCCGCTGCGCCCCTTCGCGGTCGCCGGCCCGGGCGCCCTGGGGGCCGTCGCATGACCGCCGTCGGCATCCTCGGCACCGGCTCCTACCTGCCCAAGGAGGAGATCACCAACGAGGAGATCGCGCGCCGGGTCCCGAACATCACCGCCGAGTGGATCGGCCGCCGTACCCTCATCCACGGCCGCCGCTACGCCGCCCCCCACGAGGCCACCTCCGACCTCGCCCGCAACGCGGCGAACGCGGCCCTGGAGGCCGCCGGCGTCGCCGCCGACCGCGTCGACTACCTGATCGTCGCGACCTCCACGGGTGACGCCCCGCTGCCGCCCACCTCCTCCCTGGTGCAGAACGGCCTCGGCGCCACCCGCGCCGCCTGCTTCGACATCAACATCGCCTGCGCCGGCTTCGTCTACGCCCTCGACATCGCCCGCGCCCTCGTCGCCCAGCGCCCCGGCAGCCACGCCCTGGTCATCGGCGCCGACCTCTACTCCCGCTTCCTCGACTACGACGACCGCGGCACCGCCGTCCTCCTCGGCGACGCCGCCGGAGCCGCCGTCGTCGGCGAGGTCCCCGAGGGCCGCGGCATCCTCGGCACCGAACTCGCAGGGCGCGGTGACGCCCACGAACTGATCTGGTTCGAGGGCGGCGGCAGCCGCACCCCCGCCTCGCACGCCACCGTCGACGGCGGCGGCCACTACCTGCGCATGATCGGCCGGGGCGTCGCCGACTTCGTCATGACCAACGTGCCGCCCATGATCGCGCCCCTGCTGGAGCGCGCGGGCACGTCGATCGACCAGGTCGACCACTTCGTCCCGCACCAGGCCAACGGCGTCCTCCTCGGCGAACTCGTCGAACGCTGCGGCCTCAGCGCGGCCCGCACCCATACCCCGCTGGTCAAGTACGGCAACATGGGCGCGGCCTCGGTGCCCGTCGCCCTCGACGAGGCCGTCCGCGAAGGACTCGTCGCCGACGGCGAACTGCTGCTGCTCGCCGGCTTCGGGGCCGGCATGGCGGCCGGCCTGTGCCTGCTGCGCTGGTAGCCCGGACGGCCCCTCCCTCCTCCCCCCCTCCCTGTGTGTCCCGCTTTGTTCCGTAGCGAAGGAAAACCTGTGTCCGAAGCCGTCGTCACCGGGGAGTTCGAGGCCCCGCTGCTCAGAAAATGCCCCTACTCGCCTCCCGAGGAGTACCGGGAGATGCGCGCCACCGGAGCCCCCGCGCCGGGCCGGCTCTACCACGGCAAACGGGTCTGGTACATCACCCGCCACGACCAGGCCCAGGCGATCCTGAACGACTCCCGGTTCAGCTCCGACATCACCAACCCCGGATACCCCATCTACGCCGAGGCGTTCGAGGCGGCGCGGGCCTTCCCGATGCTGTTCACGATGGACCCCCCGCAGCACACCACGCAGCGCAAGGCGGTGGTGGGCGAGTTCACCATGCGCCGCGCCGAGCACCTGCGCGAGGAGATGCGGCGCAAGGCCGACGAGCTCATCGACGCCATGGAGGCCGGCGGGAACACCGCCGACCTGGTCGCCTCCTTCGCCGAACCCTTCTCCGGCACCATCACCTGCTGGGCGCTCGGCATGGACTACGCCGACCTCCAGGCGTGGCTGCTGGACAGCCGGGAGGTACGGGACAAGGCGCTCTCGGTCGCCGACGACCACCAGGTCGGCGACGAGGTCGGGCACCGCATGGTCGCCCTCCAGCAGTACTTCCTGCGGTTCATCGACGACAAGGAGAAGAACCCCGGCGACGACCCCACCAGCCGCGTCATCCAGAAGCACGTCACGACGGGCACGCTCGGCAAGACGGAACTCGCCAACCTCTGCTTCCTCATCTTCATCGCGGGCCAGTCCCCGGTGCAGGCCATGCTGACCGCCGGTGTCGGCCTCCTGCTGGACAACCCCGACCAGGTGGACCTGCTGCGCACCGAGCCCGCCCTGCTGCCCGGGGCGGTCGACGAGATGATGCGGCTCATCAGCCCGCTCGACCTGATGCCGCGCGTGGCCCTGGAGGACGTCGAGGTCGGGGGTCAGCTCATCAAGGCGGGCGAGAGCGTCGTCGTCGCCAACGGCGCCGCCAACCGCGACCCCGCCGAGTTCCCCGTCCCCGACCGCCTCGACGTGCGCCGCGCGGCCCGCGGCCACCTGGCCTTCGGCTCCGGCATCCACCACTGCCTCGGCGCCAACCTCACCAAGGTCGGCCTGGAGATCGCCTACGGCGCCCTCTTCAGCCGGCTGCCCGGCCTGAAGCTGGACAAGCCGATCGAGGAACTGTACGACCGGCCCGGCTGGCACCCGGAGCTCGACCGGATACCGGTGAGCTGGTAGACCGCACAGCACCGTGCCCCGCCGAGGACGTGAGATCCGGCGGGGCACAGTGCTGTCCGGCGCGGGACGGGCCGCCCCCGGGGCGGGGGCGGCCGGCGGGCTACGCCGTGACGAACAGGCGGCGCGGACCCACGACGTTCTTCGGGTGGTGGTAGGCCACCGCGTCCGGGGCCGTGGAGACCGCCAGGTCCGGGAACCGGTCCAGGAGGAGGTTCAGGACCACCCGGCCCTCCAGGCGGGCCAGCGGGGCGCCCATGCAGAAGTGCAGGCCCTGACCGAAGCCCAGGTGACGGGTCTGGTCGCGGTGCAGGTCGAAGGCGTCCGGGCGCTCGAAGCGCTCGGGGTCACGGTTCGCGGAGACCGTCCACATCGTCAGGACCTGCCCGGCCGGGATCACCTGGCCCGCGATCTCCGACTCGGCCTTCGTCATCCGCACCAGGCGGGAGAAGGCCGGGCGCAGCCGGATCGCCTCCTCGACCGCCGCGGGCACCAGCGAGCGGTCGCGGCGCACCTCGGCGAACGCCGCCGGGTTCTCGTCCAGGCACAGGACGGTGCTGCCCAGGACGGCGGTCGTGGTGATGTGACCGGCCATCAGAAGGGTGCCGGCGAAACCGATGATCTCGTCGTCGTCGAGCTGCCCGTCCTCGGTGCGGGCGTCGACGAGCCGGCCGATGAGGTCGTCGCGCGGCTGGACGCGCCGCTGCTGGATGTGCTCCAGCATGTACGCGCGCATCTCCTTGGCCGTCTCGACGAACGCCAGGATGTTCGCCTCGCTCGGCAGCGCGCTCTCGCCGCCGCCGTTGGCCGAGATGAAGTCCAGCGCCCACTTCTCGAACAGCGGCCGGTCCGACACGGGGATGCCGAGCAGCTCGGCGATCACGAACACGGGCAGCGGATGCGTGAGCGCCTCCACCAGGTCGAACGTGTCGCGCCCGGCGACCTGGTCGAGCAGCCCGGCGGTCAGCTCGGTGATCCGCGGCTCCAGATCGGCCACGAGCTTCGGCGTGAACACCTTGCCGACCAGGGATTTCAGCCGGCGGTGCCACGGCGGGTCGATGCCGACGATGTTGCCCTTCGCCATCCAGGCGGTGTCCGGGTGCGTCGGGATCACGGCCGACATGTCGCTGGAGTACGTCTCCGTGTCGGCGAGGACGCGCGCCACGTCGGCGTACCGGAACACGTGCCACACCCCGGGAAAGGTGTCGGCGAGCACCGGGTTCTCGGCCCTGTTCAGGTCCAGCCAGGAGAGCAGCGACGGGAAGTCGTCCTGTGCTCGGCCGGTGAGATCCTGCTGTTCGGTGGTCATCGTCTCGCTCCTTGGGAGGGAACCGGACGGTGAGCCCGTCCCGTCCGCGTCAGCCTAAAAGTGGGCACCTCTCCCGGACACCCCTAAAGGGGCCCCGGAAACCGGCCCCGGCACCCCTAAGAGGCCGGTCAGGGCTTGCCCGGGGGACTGCTCCGCCGGATAGCTTGGGCCATGTCCCGGACGGCGGGAACGGCCCTTTGAATTCCTCGGAGTTGGCACATGAGTGACCAGTCTGCGCAGTCCCCTGCGGATTCCGTTCCCGCGGCCGGCGGCGAAGTGGTCTTTCCGGAGCGGAATGAAATAGCACCGGAAATGAAGCAGCTTGATTTCCTGCTCGGTGAATTCCGCCTGGAGTACACGAACCTGACCACCGAGACGGTCACCACCGGCGAGGCCACCTCCTCCGGCAAGGTCATCGCCGGCGGCCGCTTCTACGAGATCACCCAGTACATCCCGGTTCCCGGCATCACCGCCGTCTGGCTGATCGGCTGGAGCGACATCGAGGGCCGGTTCGTCTCCTTCTACTACGACGACTGGGGCCACCACGGCGTCTTCGCCAGCCCCGGCTGGGAGGAGGACGGCCACTTCCGGATCACCGGCGACTGCGCCGTCTTCGGCGTCATCCACCGCTTCATCGACGACTACGAGATCGACGAGGACGGCGCCGTCCTCAAGAAGGGCTACGTCTACGTCGGTGACGACGCCGTCCCCGGCGACATCGTGCGCTTCCACCGCGGCTGACCGGCCGCCCGGCCACCTGCCCCATCGTCCACACCGGACCCGGACCACCCCGGGCCCCGTCCCAGGGAGGGCCCCGGATGCCGGGAGCGTTCGAGGAGACCCAGCCGCCCGCCGCCGACGCCGGCGCCGAGGAGGTCCGGCCGGTCGCCGTCGTCGGCATCGCCTGCCGGCTGCCGGGCGCCGGCGGCCCGCAGGAGTTCGCCGCGCTGCTCGCCCGCGGCGGCGACGCCGTCACCGAACCCCCTGAGGCCCGCCGCGACAGCTGGCCGGCCGGCCCCGGTGTCCCCGCCCGGGCGGGCTTCCTGGAGCGCGTCGACACCTTCGACGCGCCCTTCTTCGGGATCTCCCCCCGGGAGGCCGCCGCCCTCGACCCGCAGCAGCGCCTGCTCCTCGAACTCGGCTGGGAGGCCCTCGAACACGCCGGCACCCTGCCCGCCGCCCTCGACGGCAGCGCCACCGGAGTCTTCGTCGGCACCCTCGCCGACGACTGGGCCCGCCTCACCCAGCGCCAGAGCGCACCCGGCCCGCACACCTTCACCGGCGTCCAGCGCTCCCTGCTCGCCAACCGGCTCTCCTACACCCTCGGACTGACCGGCCCCAGCCTGACCGTCGACTCCGGGCAGTCCTCCTCGCTGGTCGCCGTCCACCTCGCCGCCGAGAGCCTGCGCCGCGGTGAGTGCGAGGTCGCGCTCGCCGGCGGCGTCAACCTCATCCTCAGCCCCGACAGCACCCTCGCCGTCCACCAGCTCGGCGCCCTCTCCCCGGACAGCCGCTGCCACACCTTCGACGCCCGCGCCAACGGATACGTCCGGGGCGAGGGCGGCGGTCTCGTCGTCCTCAAGCCGCTGGAGCGGGCCCTCGCCGACGGCGACCGGGTGCACGCCGTCATCCGGGGCAGCGCCGTCAACAACGACGGCGGCGGCACCGCGCTCACCGCCCCCGACGCGGACGCCCAGCGCCAGGTCGTCCAGGCCGCCTGCCGGCGCGCGGGCGTCGCCCCCGAAGCGGTCCAGTACGTCGAGCTCCACGGCACCGGCACCCCGGCCGGCGACCCCGTCGAGGCCGCCGCGCTCGGCGCCGCCCTCGGCGGCGGACGCCCCGCGCACCAGGCGCTGCGCGTCGGCTCGGTCAAGACCAACATCGGGCACCTGGAAGGCGCGGCGGGCATCGCCGGGCTCATCAAGACCCTGCTGTGCCTGCGCGACGGCCACCACGTCCCCACCCTCCACCACGACACCCCGCACCCGGACATCCCCCTCGCGGACCTCGGCCTCACCGTGCAGCGCGTGGCCGAACCCTGGCCGGCGCGCAACGGCGAACGGATCGCCGGCGTCAGCTCGTTCGGCCTCGGCGGCACCAACTGCCATGTGGTGCTGGGTTCTTGGGGAGCGCCGACGGAGGGAGCGCCGTCGGAGGAAGCACCGACAGAGGAAGCGCCGTCGGAAGAAGCACCGTCGGAAGAAGCACCGGCGGAGTCCGCTCCGGCGCCCTGGATCCTCTCCGCCCGCACCCCCGACGCCCTCGCGGGTCAGGCCCGCCGCCTCCTCGACGCCGACCCCGCACCGGCCGCCGGGCCCGGAGCCGTCGCGCACGCGCTGCTCACCACCCGCACCTCCTTCCCGCACCGCGCGGTGATCCTCGCCCCCGACGCCCAGGCCCGCCGCGAGGCGCTGGCCGCGCTCGCCGAGGGCCGCCCCTCGCCCGCCGCCGTCACCACCCCCGCCCCCGCAGGACAGGGCCCGGGACCGGTGTTCGTCTTCCCCGGCCAGGGCTCCCAGTGGCCCGGCATGGCCGCCGGACTCCTCGACACCGAACCCGCGTTCGCCGCCGCCTGGGCCGAGTGCGCCGAGGCGCTCGCCCGGTACACCGACTGGGACCTGACCGACGCCGCACGCCAGGCCCCCGGCGCCCCCGACCTCGACCGCGTCGACGTCCTCCAGCCCGTGCTGTGGGCCGTGATGGTGTCGCTGGCGGCGGTCTGGCGGGCGTACGGCGTGGAGCCGGCCGCCGTCGTCGGGCACTCGCAGGGCGAGGTCGCCGCCGCCGTCGTCGCCGGGGCGCTGTCCTTGGCGGACGGCGCCCGAGTCGTGGTCCGCCGGGCCGAGCTGATCGGCCGGGAGCTGTCGGGCAAGGGCGGGATGGCCGCCGTCTGGGAACCGGCGGAGGCGGTCGCGGCACGGCTCGCCGCGCTGGGCGACGCCGTCGAGATCGCCGCCGTCAACGGGCCCGACTCGGTGATCGTGGCCGGCGGCACCGAAGGCGTCGACGCGCTCCTCGCCTCCTGCGCGGCGGACGAGGTCCGCGCCCGCAAGGTCGCCGTCGACTACGCCTCCCACTCCTCCCACGTCGAGGCGATCCGCGCCGGACTCGCCACCGCGCTCGCCGGCATCACCCCGCGCCCCTTCGCCGTCCCCTTCCACTCGGCGGTCGTCCCCGGCACCGTCGACCCGCTGCCCGACGGCGAGTACTGGTACCGCAACCTGCGCGAACCGGTCTCCTTCGCGGCGGCCGTCACCGCCCTCACCGAGGCCGGACACCGCACGTTCATCGAGATCAGCCCGCACCCGGTGCTCGCCCCCGCGCTCGCCGCGACCGCCGAGGCGGCGGGCGCCCACGCCGCCGTCGTCCCCACCCTGCGCCGCGACGACGGCGGCCCCGACCGCCTCGCCGCCTCCCTCGCCCAGGCGTACGTCCACGGCGTCCCGGTCGACTGGACCCGCACCCTCCAGGGCCCCTACCCCCGCGTCGAGCTGCCCACCTACGCCTTCCGGCGGCGCAGCCACTGGCTGACGCCGGCCGCAGCCGCCGAGGAGCCGCCGGCGGCCGTCTTCGCCGCGCCCGACGAGGTGCGCCAGCCGTCGCGCACCCCGGTCGACACCCTCGACCTCGTCCGCGCCGAGGCCGCCGCCGTCCTCGGGCACTCCGGCACCGCCGACGTCGTACCCGAACTCACCTTCAAGGACCTCGGGTTCGACTCGCATCTCGCGCTGGAGCTGCGCGGCAGGCTCACCGCGGCGACCGGGCGGGCGCTGCCGGCCACGCTGCTGTTCGACCACCCGACACCGGCCGCGCTGGCCCGTCATCTCGCTGACGGACCATCAGAATCGGTCAGTGTCAAGGCTGTCGGGCGCTCCGGCACCGACCCCGTCGTCATCGTCGGCATGGCCTGCCGGCTGCCCGGTGGGATCGGGGACCCCGAGCGGTTGTGGCGGGCGCTCGGTGAAGGGCTCGACGCGGTCGGCGCGCCGCCCGCCGACCGGGGCTGGCCCCTCGGCGGGCACCCGGGCGGATTCCTCGCCGACGCGGGGCACTTCGACGCCGACCTCTTCGGCATCTCCCCGCGCGAGGCCCTCGCCATGGACCCCCAGCAGCGGCTGCTGCTGGAGACCGCCTGGGAGGCCCTGGAACGGGCCGGCATCGCACCGACCGCGCTGCGCGGCTCACGCACCGGCGTCTACGTCGGCGCCATGAACCAGGAGTACGGCCCCCGCCTGTACGACGCCCCCGACGACCTGCGCGGACATCTCCTCACCGGCACCACGGCGGGCGTCCTGTCGGGCCGGCTGTCCTACGTCTTCGGCCTGGAGGGCCCGGCGGTCACCGTCGACACCGCCTGCTCCTCCTCCCTCGTCGCCCTGCACCTCGCGGCCGAGTCGGTGCGCAGGGGCGAGTCGGCGCTGGCGCTCGCCGCCGGCGTGACCGTCATGGCCACGCCGGGACTGTTCAGCGAGTTCTCCCGGCAAGGGGGGCTCTCACCGGACGGCCGCTGCAAGGCGTTCGGGGCCGGCGCCGACGGCACGGGCTGGGCGGAGGGCGTGGGCGTCCTGCTCGTCGAACGGCTCTCCGAGGCCCGGCGCAACGGCCACCCCGTCCTCGCCGTCGTGCGCGGTTCGGCGATCAACCAGGACGGTGCCTCCAACGGGCTCACCGCGCCGAGCGGTCCGGCCCAGCGGCGGGTCATCCAGGACGCGCTGGTCGACGCCGGGCTGCGGCCCGACGAGGTCGACGCCGTCGAGGCGCACGGCACCGGCACCAAGCTCGGCGACCCCATCGAGGCGGGCGCGCTGCTCGCGGCCTACGGCCAGGACCGTGAACACCCGCTGTACCTCGGCTCGTTGAAGTCCAACATCGGCCACGCGCAGGCGGCGGCCGGGGTCGCCGGGGTGATCAAGACCGTCCTCGCGCTGGCGCACGGCCGGCTGCCGAGGACCCTCCACGCCGACGAGCCGTCCCCGTACGCCGACTGGTCCTCGGGCGCGGTCGAACTCCTCACCCAGGAGCGGGAGTGGCCCGAGACCGGGCGTCCGCGCCGGGCGGGCGTGTCCTCCTTCGGCATCAGCGGCACCAACGCCCACGTCGTCCTGGAACAGGCTCCCGCCGCTCAGCCTCCCGCCGGGGAAGCGCAGTCGAGTGCTCCCGTCCCGCTGGTGCTGTCCGCCGCGAGCCCCGAGGCGCTCAGCGCCCAGGCCGCCCGGCTGCGCGCCCGCCTCACGGACACCACCGCGCTCACCCCGCTCGCCCGCACCCTCGCCACCGCCCGCGCCGCCCTCCCGCACCGCGCCGCCGTCCTCACCGGCGACCGCGACCGCCTCCACACCGACCTCGCCGCGCTCGCGGCCGGCGACTCCACCCCGACGGCCCCCCGCGCGAGCGCCGGACAAGGCCGCACCGCCTTCCTGTTCACCGGCCAGGGCAGCCAGCGCCCGCGCATGGGACTGGAGCTGTACACCGCCCAGCCCGCCTTCCGCGCCGCGCTCGACGAGATCGCCGGCCACCTCGACCCGCTGCTGCCCTACCCCCTGCTGACCGTACTGGCCGACGAGTCCGGGCTGCTGGACCGCACCCAGTACGCCCAGCCGGCCCTGTTCGCCGTCGAAGTGGCCCTCTTCCGGCTCCTCGAACACTGGGGGATCGTCCCCGACCATCTGCTGGGCCACTCGGTCGGCGAACTGGCCGCCGCGCACGTCGCCGGAGTCCTCTCGCTGGCCGACGCCTGCGCGCTGGTCGCCACCCGGGGCCGGCTCATGCAGGCGCTGCCCGGCGCCGGCGCGATGGCCGCCGTGGAGGCCACCGAAGAGGAGCTGCTGCCCGAACTCACCGGACGCGAGGGCGAGTTCACGCTCGCCGCCGTCAACGGCCCGCGCTCGGTGGTCGTCTCCGGTGACGCCGAGGCCGTGAGCGACCTCGCCGCCCGCTGGAAGGCGCGCGGCCGGCGCACCCGGGAGCTGCGGGTCTCGCACGCCTTCCACTCGCCGCACATGGACCCCATGCTCGCCGAGTTCGCCGAGGCCGCCGCCCAGGTGAGCTACCAGGCGCCCCGGCTGTCCGTGATCAGCGACCTGACCGGCGCCGAGGCCACCGCGCAGGAGCTGTGCGACCCCGACACCTGGGTGCGGCACGTCCGGGGCACGGTCCGCTTCCACGACGGCGTCAAGGAGCTGCACGCCCTCGGCGTCACCCGCTTCGTGGAGCTGGGCCCGGACGGAGTGCTCACCGCGCTGGTCCGGGAGGCGTTCGAGGAGGCCACCGTCATCCCCGTGCTGCGCCGGGGCCACGACGAGCCCGAGACCGCCGCCGGCGCGCTCGCCCGGCTGCACCTCGCCGGGCACAGCCCCGACTGGGCCGCCGTCTTCGCCGGCCACCCCCCGGCCGACCCCGCCGCCCTGCCCACCTACGCCTTCGACCGCCGCCGCTACTGGCTCGCCCCCACCGCGGCGACGGCGCAGGCCGCACCCGGCGCGAGCGCGCTCACCCACCCGGTGCTCACCACGCTCACCTCCGTCGCCGCCGGCCAGACCCTGCTGACCGGCCGGGTCGCCCACACCACCCACCCCTGGCTCGCCGACCGCACGGTGCGCGGCCGGGCCCTCGTCCCCGACGCGGTCCTCCTCGACCTCGCGCTGACCGCAGCCCGCGAGACCGGCGCCCGCCGCGTCGCCGCCCTGCGGCCCACCGCACCGCTGGACCTCCCGGCGGACACCGCCCTGGACGTACAGGTCCTGGTGGGCGCCGCCGGTCCGGACGGCCGCCGCACGCTCACCGTCCACACCCGCCCGGCCACCGGCGACGTCCCCTGGACCGCGCACGCGCACGGCGTCCTGGACTCCGAGGCCGAGGCGTTCACCGGGGACGACGCGGGGGCGCCCGAAGACGCCCTGCCGCTCGACACCGACGGCCCCTACGACCGGCTCGCCGCGGCCGGCACCCTGTACGGGCCCGCCTACCGCGCCCTGCGCGCGGCCTGGCGGCACGGCGAGGTCACCGGCGCCGAACTCGCCGTCCCCGACGAGGGGTTCACCCTGCACCCGGCCCTCCTGGACAGCGTCCAACGGCTCCTCATCGCCGATGACGGGACACCCGGGCTGGGCACCGAGTACCGCGACGTGACGGTGCCGGCGGCCGGGCCGACGGGGAGCCTGCGGGCGCTGATCACCCCCAGCGGAGTGCGCCTCACCGACGCCGAGGGCCGCACGGCCGTGTCCGTCGGCGCGCTCCTCCCGCGCCCGCTGCCCGAAGCGGGCGCCGGCACCGGGCCTTACGGCGCCGACCGGCCGTACACATTGGAGTGGCGGGCCGTCGAGGCGCCGTACGCCACGGCCGGCGTGCGCTGGGCCGTCGTCGGCGGGGCGGTGGCTCCGCATGCGCTGCCCGGGGCCGTGCACCACCCGGACCTGGACGGGGCGGACGCCGACGCCGTGGTCCTCGGGTGCGGCGCCGAACCGGGCGCGACCGGTCCCGACGGGGCGCGCAGTGCCGCGCACCGCGCGCTGGCCGCCGCGCGGACGTGGCTCGCGGACGAGCGGCGCGCCGACACCCGGCTGATCGTGGTGACCCGGCGGGCCGTCGCCCCCGACGGCGGCTCCTGCGCACCCGAACAGGCCCCGGTGTGGGGGCTGTTCAGGTCCGCGCAGACCGAACACCCGGGCCGTTTCGTCCTGATGGACCTCGACGACGACCCGGCGTCCGCCGCCGCGCTCCCCGCCGCCCTCGCCACCGGCGAACCCCAACTCGCCCTCCGGGCAGGCACGTTGTACGCCCCCCGGCTGGCCAGGCCCACCACCGCTCCCGAGCCGGGCCCGGCCCTCGACCCGGACGGCACCGTCCTCGTCACCGGCGGCACCGGCGGCCTCGGCCGCCTCGTCACCCGCCGGCTCGCCGAGCAGCACGGCGTACGCCATCTGCTGCTGCTCAGCCGCAGCGGCGGGGACGCCGGCGCGCTGGCCGCCGAACTCGGCCTCGCCGACGACGTACGGCTCACCGTCGCCGCCTGCGACACCGCCGACCGCGACCAGCTCGCCGCCGCCCTGGCCGCCGTACCGGACGCGCATCCGCTGACCGCCGTCGTCCACACGGCCGGGGTCGTGCGGGACGCCACCGTCGAGGCCGTGGACCCCGCCGACCTCGACCGCGTGCTGCGGCCCAAGGCGGACGCGGCCTGGTGGCTGCACGAGCTGACCGCCGGCCTGGACCTGTCCGCGTTCGTGCTGTTCTCCTCCGTCTCCGGGGTCACCGGCGCGGCGGGGCAGGGCAGTTACGCCGCAGCCAACACCTTCCTCGACGCGCTCGCGCACCACCGCCGCGCCCAGGGGCTGCCCGCCGTCTCGCTGGCCTGGGGGCCCTGGGCGCCGACCGGCGGCATGACCGGCAAGCTCACCGCCGCCGACCTGGAACGGATGCGGCGCGGCGGACTCCTCCCGCTCAGCATCGAGCACGGCCTCGCCCTCTTCGACAGCGCCCTGCGCGCCCCGGCCGCCCCGCTGCTGCTGCCGCTCGCCCTGTCCCTGCCGGACGTCCGGCGCGCCGCGCACGAGGGCACCGCCCCGCCGCTGCACCGCGAACTCGCCGGCACCGCCTGGAAACAGGCCGCCGCACCGGACCCGGGCACCGCACAGGACCCCGACCTCGTCCGCCGGCTGGCCGGGAAGTCCGCGCCCGAGCAGGAGGCCCTGCTCCTGGAGCAGGTGCGCGGGCACGCCGCCGCCGTCCTGGGACACCGGGACGGGGCCCGGGTCGAATCCGGGCGCACCTTCAAGGAGTCGGGCTTCGACTCCCTCATGGGTGTCGAACTGCGCAACCGGCTCACGGCCGCGGCGGGCCGCCGGATGCCCGCCGGGCTGCTCTTCAACCACCCCACCCCGCTGGCCGTCGCCCGGCACCTGCGCGACAGCCTGGCCCCCGCGCCGGCCGCGGGCTCGCTGGACGACGCGCTCGACGCGCTGGACAGCCTGCTGACCGCCGGCGAGCCCGACGCACTGGACACCGCCGCCGACCGGCTGCGCCTGCTGCTCGCCCGCTGCGAGGAACGCGCCGCCGTCCTCGCCCCGGCCGGGCACCAGGCCGCAGACGGTGGCGGCGGGGTCAGGGAGGCGCTCGCGGCGGCGAGCGTCGACGAGATCTTCTCCTTCATCGACCAGGAATTCGGCCAGGGCACCGGCCGGGACTTCACAGCCAACACCAGCCGCGAGGGCGAGGAATGACGGACATGTCAGAAGCCGAGAGGTTGGTCGACTACCTCAAGCGCGTCACCGCCGAACTGCACGAGACGCGCGGACGGCTGCACCGGCTGGAGGAGGACACCCGCGAACCCCTCGCGATCGTCGGCCTCTCCTGCCGGCTGCCCGGCGGCGCCGACTCGCCGCGCGCGCTGTGGCGGCTGCTCGCCGACGGCCGCGACGCCATCGGCCCGGTACCGGCCGCGCGCGGCTGGGACGTCTCCTACCCGGGCGGCTTCCTGCCCGACATCGCCTCCTTCGACCCCGGCTTCTTCGGCATCTCCCCGCGCGAGGCCGCCGCCATGGACCCCCAGCAGCGGCTGCTGCTGGAGACCGCCTGGGAGGCCTTCGACCACGCCGGCATCGACCCGCGCTCGGCGGACGCCCGGCGCACCGGCGTCTTCACCGGACTCGTCGCCCAGGACTACGGCCCCCGCCTCGACGAGGCGGAGGGCGACACCGGCGGGCACGTCCTGACCGGCACCACGGCGAGTGTCGCCTCCGGCCGCATCGCCTACACCTTCGACTTCGAGGGCCCGGCCGTCACCGTCGACACCGCCTGCTCCTCCTCCCTCGTCGCCCTGCACCTCGCCGCCCAGTCCCTGCGCCGCGGCGACTGCTCCCTGGCCCTGGTCGGCGGGGTCTGCGTGCTGTCCACGCCGGGCACCTTCCTCAGCTTCCAGCGCCAGGGCGGACTCGCCGCCGACGGCCGCTGCAAGGCGTTCGGCGCGGGCGCCGACGGCACCGGCTGGGCCGAGGGCGCCGCCCTCATCCTCGTCGAACGGCTCAGCGACGCCCGCCGCAACGGACACCAGGTGCTGGCCGTCGTGCGCGGCACGGCCGTCAACCAGGACGGCGCCTCCAACGGCCTCACCGCCCCCAACGGGCCCGCCCAGGAACGCGTCCTGCGCGCCGCCCTCGCCGACGCGGGGCTCAAGCCCGCCGACATCGACACCGTCGAGGCGCACGGCACCGGGACCCGGCTCGGCGACCCCATCGAGGCCGAGGCGCTGCACGCCGTGTACGGGCCCCGGCGGGAGCGCCCGCTGTACCTCGGTTCGCTGAAGTCCAACATCGGGCACACCCAGGCCGCCGCCGGCGTCGCCGGGGTCATCAAGACCGTCCTCGCGCTGCGCGAAGGCGTCCTGCCGCGCACCCTGCACGCCGACGAGCCGACCGCCGAGGCCGACTGGACCTCCGGCGCGATCCGGCTGCTGACCGAGGCCCAGCCCTGGCCGCAGGAGCCGGACCGGCCGCGCCGCGCGGGCGTCTCCTCCTTCGGCATCAGCGGCACCAACGCGCACGTCATCGTCGAGCAGGCACCGGCGGACACCACCGTCCCCGCTGCTCCGGACGCCCCCGAGACCCCCGTCTTCAGCGCCGCGCCCCTGCTGCCGTTCCCGCTCAGCGCCCGCACCCCGGCCGCCCTGCCGGACCAGGCCCGCGCCCTGCGCCGGCACCTCGCGGAGAGCGGGTCCACTCCCGAACCCGCCGACCTCTCCTGGTCCCTCGCCACCGCCCGCGCCCGCCTCCCGCACCGCGCCGTCGCCCTCGCCCCCGACCTCGCCGCCCTCACCCCGCTGCTGGACCAGTTCGCGGACGGCACCCTGCCCGCCGGCGTCGTCCAGGGCACCGCGCCCGCCGAAGCCGCCCGCGTCGTCCTCGTCTTCCCCGGACAGGGCTCGCAGTGGGCCGGCATGGCCGTCGACCTCCTCGACTCCTCGCCCGTGTTCGCCGCCCGCATGGCCGAGTGCGAGACGGCTCTGTCGGAGTTCGTCGACTGGTCACTGACCGAAGTCCTGCGCGGACAGGGCGACTTCCTGATGCGCTCGGACGTCGTACAGCCCGTCCTGTGGGCGGTCATGGTCTCCCTCGCCGCGCTGTGGGCCGCGTGCGGGGTCACGCCCGACGCCGTCGTCGGCCACTCCCAGGGCGAGATCGCCGCGGCCGTCGTCGCCGGGGCCCTCACCCTGGAGGACGGCGCCCGGGTCGCCGCCCTGCGCTCCCGCGTCCTCACCAAGCTGTCCGGGCACGGCGGCATGGTCTCCGTCCCGCAGGGCGGCGACGCCGTCCGCGCCCTGCTGGCCCCCTGGGCGGACCGGATCGACGTCGCCGCCTTCAACGGGCCCGCCGTGACCGTCGTCGCCGGCGACGACGACGCCCTCGGTGAACTCCTCGCCGCCTGCGAGCGCGACGGCGTCCGCGCCCGCCGGGTCGCCATCGACTACGCCTCCCACACCGCGCGCGTCCAGGCCGTCGAGGACGAACTGCACACCCTCCTCGCCCCGATCGCCCCCCGCCCCGCCACGGTCCCCTTCTACTCCACCGTCACCCCGGGCCGCGCCGACGCCACCCTCCTCGACGCCCGCTACTGGTACCGCAACCTGCGCCACACCGTCCGCTTCGAGGAAGCCACCCGCGCCCTCCTCGCCGACGGACACACCCTCTTCATCGAGGCCAGCCCGCACCCGGTGCTCACCCACGCCGTCCAGGACACCCTGGACACCCACACCGGCCCCGCCGCCGTCACCGCCACCCTGCGCCGCGACACCGACGGCCCCCGCCGCTTCACCGAAGCCCTCGCCGAAGCCCACGCCCACGGCGCCCCCGTCGACTTCACCGCGCTCCTCGCCGGCACCGGCGCCCGCCGCACCGAACTGCCCGCCCCCGCCTACCGGCGCACCCGCCACTGGCTCGACCGCCCCGCCCCGGCCGCCGCCGACCCGGCCACCGCGCAACTGTGGAACGCGGTCGACGACAGCGACACCGACGCCGTCGCCCGCCGCCTCGGCCTCACCCCCGACGACCACCTCGACGCCACCGTCCGCGCCCTCGCCGCATGGCGCGCCCGCACCCGCGACCGCGCCGCCGCCGACGCCCTGCGCCACCGCGTGATCTGGAAACCCGCGACGCCCGCCGCAGGCCCGCTCAACGGCACCTGGGTACTCCTCGAACCCGAAGGAGCCGCCGCCGAGGCCGACTGGACCGCCGCCGCCCTCACCGCGCACGGCGCCACCGCCGTCCACCGCATCACCGTGTCCCAGGACGCGGACGCCGCCCTGTTCGCGCCCTGCGCCGACGCCGCCGGCACCGTCTCCCTGCTCGCCCTCGACACCCGCCCCCACCCCGTACACCCCGCGATCCCGGCCGGCGCCGCCGCCACCCTCACCGCCGTCCAGGCGCTGCGCGCCCTCGGCACCGGCGGCCCCCTGTGGACCCTCACCCGGGGCGCGGTCGCCACCGACGCCGAAGGAGCCGTCCCCGAGCAGGCGCAGGTATGGGGCCTCGGCCGGGTCGCCGGACTGGAGTGGACGAGCGGATGGGGCGGGCTCATCGACCTGCCCGCCGCCCCGGACGCCCTCGACCCCCGCACCGCCGCCGCCCTCGCCGCCGTGCTCGCCGCCCCCGGCGACGAACAGGAATGGGCGCTGCGCGCACCCGGCCCGCTGGTCCGGCGCCTCGTCCACGCCCCCCGGCCCGAAGCCGCCCCCTGGACCCCGCGCGGCACCGTCCTGGTCACCGGCGGCACCGGAGCCCTCGGCGCCCGGGTCGCCCGCAAGCTCGCGAGCGACGGCGCACAGCACCTCGTTCTCACCGGCAGGCGCGGCCCCGAGGCGCCCGGAGCGGCCGAACTCGCCGACGAGATAAGGGCCTTGGGGGCCGAGGTCACCGTCGTCGCCTGCGACGCCGGGGACCGGGACGCGCTCGCCGCCGTCATCGCCGCACACCCCCCGACCGCCGTCGTGCACACCGCCGGGACCAGCGGTTTTTGCCCGCTCGACGAGCTCACCCCCGCCGGCCTCGCCCAGGCCGCCGCGGGCAAGGCCGACGGCGCCCGCAACCTCGACGAACTGACCGCCCACCTCGACCTGGACGCGTTCGTCCTGTTCTCCTCCGGCGCCGCGGTCTGGGGCGGCGCCCACCAGGCCGCGTACGCCGCCGCCAACGCCCACCTCGACGCCCTCGCCGCCCGGCGCCGCGCCCGGGGCGCCGCCGCGACCTCCGTCGCCTGGGGCAGCTGGGCCGGCGGCGGCATGGTCGACGCCGCCATCCAGCGCGCCTTCGACCGGATCGGCCTGCGCGGCATCGACCCCGACACCGCCCTCACCGCGCTCTTCGACGCCGTCGGCGCCGGCGAGACCACCCTCACCGTCACCGCCACGGACTGGCCGGTGTTCGCCGCCAGTTACCGCGCCGCCCGCCACCGCCCCCTCCTCGACGACCTCCCCGAGGCCACCGCGCCCGAGACCGACCCGGCCCCGGCCGAAGGCCCCGCGCTCGCCGCCCGGCTGGCCCCCCTCACCGACCGCGAACGCGACCGCCACCTCCTGCGCCTGGTCCGCACCGCCGCCGCAGCGGCCCTCGGCCACCCCGACCCGGAGGCGGTCACCGCGACCGGCGCCTTCCGCGACCTCGGCCTCGACTCCGTCACCGCCGTCGACCTGCGCAACCGGCTCATGGCCGCGACCGGCCTGACCCTCCCCAGCACCCTCGTCTACGACCACCCCACCCCCGCCGCCGTCGCCGCCGAACTCCGCACCCGGCTGCACACCGCCCCGCCCGCCCCCGAGACCCCCGCCACCCACCAGGACCCGGCCGGCGCAGAGACCGACGACCCCATCGCGATCGTCGGCATGGCCTGCCGCTTCCCCGGCGGCGTCGAAAGCCCCGAGGACCTGTGGCAGTTGCTCGCCGAAGGCCGCGACGGCACCAGCGGCTTCCCCACCGACCGGGGCTGGGCCGCAGGGCTCGACGTCGCCACCGACCGGGGCGGCTTCCTGCCCGCGCTCGCCGGCTTCGACGCCGGATTCTTCGGCATCTCCCCGCGCGAGGCCCTCTCCATGGACCCCCAGCAACGCCTGCTCCTCGAAGTCTCCTGGGAGGCCCTGGAGAACGCCGGCATCGCCCCGACCGCCCTGCGCGGCTCGCGCACCGGCGTCTACGTCGGCGCGGGCAACTTCGACTACGCCACGCTCGCCCTCACCACCGAGGAAGGCAAGGACTACGCCCTCACCGGCGCCGTGGGCAGCGTCGCCTCCGGCCGGATCTCCTACACCCTCGGCCTGGAGGGCCCGGCGGTCACCTTCGACACCGCCTGCTCCTCCTCCCTGGTCGCCCTGCACAGCGCGGCCCGCGCCCTCGGCGCCGGCGAGTGCGACCTGGCGCTCGTCGGCGGCGCCGCCGTCATGGCCACCACCACCGCCTTCGAGTCCTTCACCCGCCAGGGCGGACTCGCCGCCGACGGCCGCTGCAAGTCCTTCGCCGACGCCGCCGACGGCACCGGCTGGGGCGAGGGCGTCGGCGTCCTGCTCGTGGAACGCCTCTCCGACGCCCGCCGGGGTGGCCACGAGGTCCTCGCGCTCGTCCGGGGCTCCGCGATCAACCAGGACGGCGCCTCCAACGGCCTGACCGCGCCGAGCGGCCCCGCCCAGCAGCGCGTCATCCGCGACGCCCTCGCGAACGCCGGGCTCACCGCCGGCGAGGTCGACGCCGTCGAGGCGCACGGCACCGGCACCCGCCTCGGCGACCCCATCGAGGCCCAGGCACTGCTCGCGACCTACGGCCAGGACCGCGAACACCCGCTGTACCTGGGCTCGTTGAAGTCCAACATCGGCCACACCCAGGCCACCGCGGGCGTCGCCGGGGTCATCAAGACCGTCCTCGCCCTGCGCCGAGGCGTCCTCCCCAAGACCCTGCACGTCGACGAGCCCAGCCGGCAGGTCGACTGGACCTCCGGCGCCGTCGAACTGCTCACGGAAGCCGTGGACTGGCCGGCCACCGGACGCCCGCGCCGCGCCGCCGTCTCCGCGTTCGGCGTCAGCGGCACCAACGCCCACGTCGTCCTCGAACAGGCCCCCGAACCCGCCCCGCAGCCCAAGCCCACGCGCACCCTGCCGGCCGTCCCCGTCCTGCTGTCCGCCCGCAGCGCACCCGCCCTGCGCGCCCAGGCCGCACGGCTGCGGGACACCCTCACGCAAGACTCGGCCCTGCCCGACCTCGGCCTGACCCTCGCCGTCCACCGCGCCGCCCTCGACCACCGCGCCGCACTCCTCGCCACCGACACCGACACCCTGCGCACCGCCCTCGACACCCTGGCCACCTCCACCGACGCCCCCACCACCGTCCCGGACGGCGGGCTCGCGGTGGTGTTCTCGGGGCAGGGGTCGCAACGGGTCGGTATGGGGCGGGAGTTGTATGAGGCGTATGAGGTGTTCGCCGCCGCTTTCGATGAAGTGTGTGCCGGTTTTGGCGAACTGTCCCTGAAGGAAGCTGTTTTCGAAGGCTCTGCGGAGGAGCTGGCGGAGACGGGTCTCGCGCAGCCCGCGCTGTTCGCGGTCGAGGTGGCTCTCTACCGGTTGCTGGAGTCGTGGGGGGTGACACCGGATGTGGTGTTCGGGCATTCCCTGGGCGAGTTGGTGGCCGCGCACGTCGCCGGGGTGTGGTCCCTGGCGGACGCCTGCCGGGTGGTCGCCGCTCGCGGGCGCCTGATGCAGGAACTGCCGTCCGGCGGCGCGATGTGGGCCGTGGAGGCGGAGGAGAGCGAGCTGACGGAGACCGAGGGCGTGTGGCTGGCTGCGGTCAACGGCCCTCGCGCGCTGGTGCTTTCCGGCGAAGAGATCGCCGTGAAAGAGATGGCGGACGGTTTCGCGGCGAAGGGCCGCCGGGTCAAGCAGCTCAGGGTCAGTCACGCGTTCCACTCGGGCTTGATGGAGCCGATGCTGGAGGAGTTCGGCCGGGTGCTGGCCGAGGTGGCGTACGAGGAACCGGCGATCCCGGTCGTCTCCAACGTCACGGGCGAACTCGCGGGTGCTGAACTGGCCACCTCTGCCTACTGGTTGAAGCACATCCGCGCCGCCGTGCGATTCGCCGACGGTGTCCGTACGGTCCAGGCGCAGGACATCGCCACGGTCCTCGAACTCGGCCCCGACGGCTCCCTGCTGGCGACGGTCCAGGAGACCGCGCCCGCGCTGGCGGCGGTGGCCGCGCTGCGCCGGAACCGGCCGGAGGCACAGGCTCTGCTGGGCGCGCTGGGGGAGGCGTACGTCCACGGCGTGCGCGTCGACTGGGGCGCGGTGTACGACGGCACGGGCGCCCGGCGGGTGCCGCTGCCGACGTACGCCTTCCAGCACCGCCGCTACTGGCCCGAGGGTGCCGGGGTGTCCGCCGGGGCGCTGGAGGCGGCCGGGGTCGGGGCCGCCGGGCATCCGCTGCTGCGGACCTGGATCGCGTCGGCCGGGGGCGGCGAGGTCATCGCCACCGGGCGGATCTCGCAGGCCACGCACCCCTGGATCGCCGACCACGGCGTCCTCGGCACGGCCCTGCTGCCCGGCACCGGCTTCGTCGACCTGGTCTGCTGGGCCGGTGACCGGCTCGGCTGCCCGGAGCTGGCCGAACTGACCCTGGCCACCCCGCTGGCCCTGGCCCGGGACGCGGTCGCCGACCTCCAGCTCACCGTGGCCGAGGCGGACGGGAGCGGGCGGCGCGCGGTCGCCGTGTACTCCCGCACGGTCTCCGACGACGACCAGGCGCCCTGGACCCGGCACGCCGAAGGCTTCCTCGCCCCGGCGGGGGACAGCGTCGCGGACGGGTTCGACTGGCCTGCGGGCGAGGCCGATCCGGTGTCCCTGGACGGCTTCTACGCAGGCTTGACCGACACCGGTTTCGACTACGGGCCCGTCTTCCAGGGGCTGCGCGCGGTCCTGCGGGGCGCGGACGGCACCCTGTGGGCCGAGGCCGAGCTGCCCGAGGACGAGCGGCCCGCCGCCGCCCGGTTCGCCCTGCACCCGGCGCTGCTGGACGCCGTCCTGCACGCCCTCGGCGTCGACCTGCCGCCGGGGGACGCGCCCCGGCTGCCCTTCGCCTGGACGGGGGTGCGGGTGCACGCGGCCGGCGCCGACGCCGTACGGGCCCGGATCGGCCGGGATTCCGACGGGACGGTGTCGCTGAGCGCCGTGGACGCGGCGGGCGCGCCCGTGGTGAGCGTGCGCGGGCTGGTGCTGCGGGAGACGAGCGCCGAGCGGCTGTCCGCCGCCGACCAGGAGACGCTGTACCGGGTCGGGTGGAGCGAGCTGACGGTGTCCGGGGAGCTGCCGCCGGCCGAGACGCTGGACATCGGGGACTGGTCGGGGGCCGGGGACGCGGTCGTCGTCTCGGACGCCGTCGTCGCCGACTGCCCCGACGGGGAGCTGGATTCCGTCACCGGGCGGGTCCTGGAACTGCTTCAGGGGTGGCTGGTGAACGAGCGGGCCGCCGAGGTGCCGCTGCTGTTCGTGACCCGGCGGGCGGCGGGTGTCCCGGCCGCCGGGCTGCTGACGGAGGCCGTGCCCGCCGCCCTCTCGGCGGCGCACGCGGCCGCCGCCGGCCTGGTACGGGCGGCGCAGGCCGAGCACCCCGGGCGGATCGTGCTGGTCGACACGGACGGGCAGGTCGGCGGGGAGCTGCCGGCCGCCGCGCTGCTGGCGGCCGGTGAACCCGATCTGGCGGTGCGCCAGGGGCGGTTGTACGGGCGCCGGCTGGAGCGGGTCGCGCCGGTCTCCCCGCTGGCGGAGCCGGACGGGCCGTGGCGCCTCGACTGCGTCCGGCGCGGCTCGATCGGCGACCTCGGGCTGGTGCCCGCCGCGCCGCGTGAGCTCGCCGCCGGTGAGGTGCGGATCGCGGTCCGGGCCGCCGGGGTCAACTTCCGGGACACCCTCATCGCCCTCGACATGTATCCGGGCGCCGCCGAACTCGGTATCGAGGGCGCCGGAGTGGTCGTGGAGACCGGTCCCGGCGCGACCCGCTTCAGGGCCGGTGACCGGGTGACCGGGATGCTGGACGCCGCTTTCGCCCCCGAGGCGGTCACCGACGAGCGGCTGCTGACCCCGGTGCCGGCCGGCTGGAGCCACGCGCAGGCCGCCGCCGTGCCCGTCGTCCACCTCACCGCGTTCTACGGGCTGGTGGATCTGGGGCGGTTGGCGGCCGGGCAGCGGGTGCTGATCCACGCCGGGGCGGGCGGGGTCGGCACGGCCGCCGTGCAGCTGGCCCGGCACCTGGGCGCCGAGGTGTTCGCGACCGCGTCACGCGGGAAGTGGGACGCCCTGCGCGCGGCCGGGCTCGACGACGACCACATCGCCGACTCCCGCACACTCGCCTTCCGCGACGCCTTCCTCGACACCACCGGCGGCGCCGGCATGGACGTCGTCCTCAACTGCCTCGCCGGTGAGTTCACCGACGCCACCCTCCAACTCCTGCCGCGCGGTGGGCGGTTCGTGGAGATCGGGAAGACCGATCTGCGGGACCCGGCGCAGGTGGCCGCCGCGCACGCGGGGGTCGTGTACCGGCACTTCGACCTCGGGGACGCCGGGCCCGACCGCATCCGGGAGATCTTCGCCGCACTGCACCCCCTGTTCACGGCCGGTGAGCTGACCCCGCCGCCGGTCACCGCCTGGGACGTCCGCCGGGCCCCGGACGCCTTCCGGGCCGTCGCCCAGGCCCGCCTGGTCGGCAAGGCCGTCCTGACCCTGCCCGCCCCCACCGACACCGTCCTGGTCACCGGCGGCACCGGCACCCTCGGCGCCCACATCGCCCGCCACCTCGTCCGGGAACACGGCGTACGACGGCTCGTGCTCACCTCCCGCTCCGGCGCCGCCGCCCAAGGCGCCCCGGAACTGCTCGCCGAACTGGCCGAGGCAGGCGCCGAGGCGCGGATCGCCGCCTGCGACACGGGCGACCGGGACGCCGTGGCCGGCCTGCTCGCCGGCATCGACGGGCTGAGCGGGATCGTGCACTGCGCGGGCGTCACCGACGACGGCGTCCTGACCGCGCTCACCCCCGAGCGGACCGCCGCCGTCCTGCACGCCAAGGCGTACGGCGCCCGCCACCTGCACGACCTGACCGCCGACGCGGACCTGGCGTTCTTCGCCCTGTTCTCCTCCGCGTCCGCGACCTTCGGCGCCGCCGGACAGGCCAACTACTGCGCCGCCAACGCGGCACTGGACGCCCTCGCCGCCGAACGCGCGGGCGAGGGCAGGCCCGCCGTGGCGATCGCGTGGGGGCTGTGGGAGGAGGCCAGCGGGATGACGGCGGCGCTCGGCGAACGGGACCTGGAGCGGCTGCGCCGCACCGGCACCCGGCCGCTGACCACCGCGCAGGGCCTCGCCCTGTTCGACGCCGCCCTCGCCGGCCGCGAACCGGCGGTCACCGCCGCGCCGTTCGACCTGCCCGCGCTGCGCGCCCGCCACCGCGAGCAGCCCGCGCCCGCCCTGCTCACCGGACTCCTCGGCCAGCCCCAGCGCCGGGCCGCGAGCCGGGCGGTCGCCGACACCGGGGACCTCAAGGAGACCCTGGCCGCGCTGCCCGAGGAGGAGCGCCCCGCGCGGATGCTGGCGCTCGTCGTCGAACGCACCGCCCAGGTCCTCGGCCACGCCCACGCCACAGCCGTCGACCCCGAACAGGCCTTCAAGGACCAGGGGTTCGACTCGCTGACCGCCGTCGAACTGCGCAACCGGCTCACGGCGGCCACCGGCCTCACCGTCCCCGCCACCCTGGTCTTCGACCACCCCTCCCCGGCCGCGCTCGCCGAACACCTGCTGCGGCTGCTGCTGCCCGCCGGGGCGGACCCGGCCGAGCGGCTGCGGCGCGACCTCGACCGGCTGGAGACGGCCGCCGAGGCGCTCGCCCCCGGCGACCCGGCCCACGCCGAGACCGCCGAACGGCTGCGCCGCATCCTCACCCGGCTCACCACGGCCGCCCCGGACGACGGCCCGCGCACCGAGCTCGGCGACGCCAGTGCCGACGAACTCCTCGCCTTCATCGACAGCGAGTTCGGCGACCTCACCTGACCGGCCCCCCTCTGCCCCTGTACGTACCGAAGCGGCTCATCGGAGAACCCGTGGCGAACGACGACAAGGTTGTTGACTACCTCAAGCGGGTGACCGCCGACCTCCAGCGCACCCGCAGCCGGCTCAGTGAGCTGGAGGCCGACCGCCGGGAGCCGGTGGCCATCGTCGCGATGGCCTGCCGCTTCCCCGGCGCGGCCGACACCCCCGAGGCCCTGTGGGACCTCGTGCGGGACGGCCGCGACGCCATCGGCCCGTTCCCCGGGGACCGCGGCTGGCAGACCAGGGCGCTCGCCGCCGCCGGAGTCCGCCTCGAAGGCGGATTCCTGTACGACGCGGGCGAGTTCGACGCCGCCTTCTTCGGTATCTCCCCGCGCGAGGCGCTCGCCATGGACCCCCAGCAGCGGCTGCTGCTGGAGACCTCCTGGGAAGCGGTCCAGCGCGCAGGACTCGACCCCGCCGCCCTCAAGGGCACCGACGGCGGCGTGTTCATCGGCATGACCGACCAGAAGTACGGACCGCACGGCGAGGCCGCCCTCGGTGAGGTCCGCGGCCATGTCCTCACCGGCACCACCAGCAGCGTCGCTTCCGGCCGGCTCTCCTACCACTACGGCCTCGAAGGCCCCGCCTTCACCGTCGACACCGCCTGCTCGTCCTCCCTGGTCGCCCTGCACCTCGCCGTCCGCGCCCTGCGCGCCCGCGAGTGCTCCCTCGCGCTCGCCGGCGGCGCCACCGTCATGGCCGCGCCGGGCCTGTACGAGGAGTTCCTGCTCCAGGGCGGGCTCGCGGGCGACGGCCGCTGCAAGTCGTTCGCCGACACCGCCGACGGCACCGGCTGGGGCGAGGGCGCCGGCGTGCTCGTCCTGTGCCGGCTCTCCGACGCCGTGCGCGAGGGCCGGCCCGTCCTCGCCGTGATCCGGGGCTCCGCCGTCAACCAGGACGGCGCCTCCAACGGGCTCACCGCGCCCAACGGGCCCTCCCAGGAACGCGTCATCCGCGCCGCCCTCGGCGACGCGGGCCTCAGCCCCGGCCAGGTCGACGCCGTCGAGGCGCACGGCACGGGGACGCGGCTCGGCGACCCCGTCGAGGCACAGGCACTGCTCGCGACCTACGGGCAGGACCGTGAACTCCCGCTGTACCTGGGCTCGTTGAAGTCCAACATCGGGCACACCCAGGCCGCGTCGGGGCTCGGCGGCGTCATCAAGACCGTCATGGCGCTGCGGGCCGGGATCCTGCCCAGGACACTGCACCTCCAGACGCCGAGCACCGAAGTCGACTGGACGTCCGGTGCGGTCGAACTCCTCACCGAGGAGCGGGAGTGGCCCGAGACGGGACGCCCGCGCCGGGCCGGGGTGTCGTCCTTCGGGATCAGCGGGACGAACGCGCACGTGATCCTGGAGCAGGCGCCGGACACCGAGCCCGCCGAGCCGCCGCAGGACGACCCCGCCCGCCCGGTCACCCTCCTCCTGTCCGCCCGCACCCCCGAAGCCCTCCGCGACAGCGCCGCCCGGCTGCGCGAGCACGCCGCCCGCCCCGGCGCCCCCGCCGCCCCCGCGCTGGCCCGCGCCCTCGCCCCGGCCGCCGCCCGCCTCCCGCACCGCGCCGCCGTCACCGGCACCACCCCCGGGGAACTCCACGCCGGCCTCGACGCCCTCGCCGAGGGCCGCCCGCACGCCCACGCCGTACGCGGCACCGCAGGACCCGGCGGCAAGCTCGCCTTCCTCTTCACCGGCCAGGGCGCCCAGCGCGCGGGAATGGGACGGCAGCTGTACGCCGCCCACCCCGTCTTCGCCGAGGCCTTCGACGCCGTACGGACCCGGCTCGACCCGCTGCTGGAGCGCCCGCTGGAAGAGGCGCTGGACTCCGAAGAGCTGCTCGGCCGCACCGGGTACACGCAGACCGCCCTGTTCGCCGTCGAGGTCGCTCTCTTCCGGCTGCTCGAACACTGGGGCATCGCACCTGACCTGCTGCTCGGCCACTCCGTGGGCGAACTGGCCGCCGCGCACGCCGCCGGGGTGTTCTCCCTCGACGACGCCTGCGCCCTGGTCGCCGCCCGCGCCACGCTGATGCAGGAGCTGCCCGAGGGCGGCGCGATGCTCGCCGTGGAGATTCCCGAGGACGAGGTGGCGCAGCTGCTCGAAGCGGCCGGCACTACGGCGGCGCTGGCTGTCGCCGCCGTCAACGGGCCGCGCGCGACCGTCCTCTCCGGACCCGCGACCGCCGTCGACGCGACCGCCGCCCTGTGCGTCGAGCGCGGGCTGCGCGTGCGCCGCCTCAAGGTCAGCCACGCCTTCCACTCCCCGCTGATGGAACCGATGCTGGCGCGGTTCCGGCAGATCGCGCAGGGCGTCACCTACACGGCCCCGGCGATCCCCGTCGTCTCCAACCTGACCGGCGAGATCGCGGGCGGGGAACTGCTCACCGCCGACTACTGGGTGCGGCACGTCCGGGAGGCCGTCCGCTTCCACGACGGTGTGCGCACGCTGGCCGCCGAAGGCGTCACCGCCTGCCTGGAGGTCGGCCCCGGCGGCGCGCTCAGCGTCCTGGCCCGGGACTGCGTCCCCGAGGGCGGCCCGGTCTGCGTCCCCGCGCTGCCCCGCGACCACCCCGAGCCCGTCGCCCTGCTCACCGCGCTCGCGACCCTGCACATCCAGGGCACCCCCATCGACTGGACGGCCGTCCTCGGCGCCGCCGCCGACCCGCACCTGGCGGCCTCCCTCCCGACCTACCCCTTCCAGCGCGAGCGCTACTGGCTGCCCGCGACCCCGGGTTCCGCGAACCTCCTGCCCGCCGCCCCGCTGCTCGCCGCGCCCCGCCGGGCCGCCGCGCCGGTGTCCGCCGACGTCCTCGACCTGGTGCGCGGCGCCGCGGCGGCCGTCCTCGGACACGCGAGCGCCGACGCCGTACCGGCCGACCGCTCCTTCAGCGAACTGGGCTTCGACTCCCTGTCCGCCGTCCGCTTCCGCGACCTCCTCGCCCAGGAGACCGGCCGCACGCTGCCCGCGACCCTGGTCTTCGACCACCCGACGCCGCAGGCCGTCGTCGCCTTCCTCGCCGGAGAAACGGACGGCCTGCCCGCCGTCACCCGCGCCACCCTCCTCGACGAACCCCTCGCGGTGGTCGGCATGGCCTGCCGCTACCCCGGCGGCGTCACCGGACCCGAGTCGCTGTGGCGGCTGCTCACCGAGGGCACCGACGGCATCACCCCCTTCCCGCGCGACCGAGGCTGGGACACCGCCACCCTGCGCCGCATCGACGCGGGCGCGCCCACGGCCGGCGGATTCCTGCACGCCGCCGCCGACTTCGACGCCGCCTTCTTCGGCATCTCCCCGCGCGAAGCCCTCGCCATGGACCCCCAGCAGCGCCAACTCCTGGAGACCTCCTGGGAGGCCCTGGAGAGCGCCGGCCTCGACCCGGCCGCACTGCGCGGCTCCCGCACCGGAGTCTTCACCGGCACCGCCGGCTCCGACTACGCCGGGGTGCTGGCCGCGTCCCCCGAGACCGAGGGGCACGTGATGACCGGCACGGCCGGGAGCGTCGTCTCCGGCCGCGTCTCCTACCTCCTCGGCCTGGAGGGACCGGCCGTCTCCGTCGACACCGCCTGCTCCTCCTCCCTCGTCGCCCTGCACCTCGCCGGGCAGGCGCTGCGCTCCGGGGAGTGCGACCTCGCGCTCGCGGGCGGCGTCACCGTCATGAACACCCTGGGCGGCTTCCTGGAGTTCGCCCGCCAGGGCGGCCTCGCCGCCGACGGCCGCTGCAAGGCGTTCTCCGACGACGCCGACGGCACCGGCTGGTCGGAAGGCGTCGGCGTGCTCGTCCTGGAACGGCTCTCCGACGCGCGCCGGGCCGGCCACCAGGTCCTCGCCGTCGTCAAGGGCTCCGCGATCAACCAGGACGGCGCCTCCAACGGCCTGACCGCGCCCAGCGGTCCGGCCCAGCAGCGCGTCATCGCCCAGGCCCTCGCCAACGCCGGGCTCGCCCCCGACGAGGTCGACGCCGTCGAGGCGCACGGCACCGGCACGAGGCTCGGCGACCCCATCGAGGCGCAGGCGGTCCTTGCCACCTACGGACAGGACCGCCAACACCCCCTGTATCTCGGCTCGTTGAAGTCCAACATCGGGCACTCCATGGCGGCGGCCGGCGTCGGCGGCGTGATCAAGACGGTCCTCGCCCTGCGCGCGGGCGTCCTGCCCCGCACCCTCCACGCCGACCGGCCGACCACCCAGGTCGACTGGACCTCCGGCGCGGTCGAACTCCTTACTGAGCAGCGGGAGTGGCCCGACACGGGGCGCCCGCGCCGGGCCGGGGTCTCCTCGTTCGGGATGAGCGGCACCAACGCCCACGTCGTCCTCGAACAGGCCCCCGAGACCGCGCCCGCCGAGACCCCGGACGAGGCGGCGGCGCCGCGTCCCTGGCTGCTGTCGGCGCGCACCCCCGAGGCCCTGCGCGCCCAGGCCGCCCGCCTCGCCGCGCGCCTGGACGGCACCACCGACTCCGCCACGGCCGTCGGCCGGGCCCTGCTGTCCGGCCGCACCCTCTTCGAGCACCGGGCCGTCGCCGTCGGCCAGGACCGGGACGAACTCCTCGACGCCGTCAGGGCGCTGGCGGACGGAACCGCCACCGCGCCCGCCGTGACCACCGGATCGGCCAGGCCTGCCGGACGCGGACCGGTGTTCGTGTTCCCGGGCCAGGGGTCGCAGTGGGCGGGGATGGCGGTCGAACTCCTCGATTCCTCGCCGGTGTTCGCCGCCCGGATGGCTGAGTGTGAGACGGCGCTGTCGGAGTTCACGGACTGGTCGCTGACCGAAGTCCTGCGCGGACAAGGCGAGTTGGAGCGGGTGGACGTCGTCCAGCCCGTGCTGTGGGCGGTGATGGTCTCCCTCGCCGAGGTCTGGCGTTCGTACGGGGTCGAACCCGCCGCTGTGGTGGGCCACTCCCAGGGTGAGATCGCGGCGGCCGTCGTCGCGGGGGCGCTGTCCCTGGCGGACGGCGCGCGGGTGGTCGCGCTGCGCTCGCAGGCCATCCTCGCGCTGTCCGGACGGGGGGCCATGGTCTCCGTCCAGCTGTCCGCCGACGCGGTGCGCTCGCTCAAGGCCGTCGCCGAGGGGCGGGTCGACGTGGCCGCCGTCAACGGCCCCGCCTCGGTGGTCGTCGCGGGCGCCCCCGCCGACACGGAAGAGGTCCTCGCCGAGGTCACCGCGAGCGGCGGCCGGGCCCGCCGGATCGACGTCGACTACGCGTCGCACTCGGCACAGGTCGAGGAGATCCGGCACACGGTCGTCTCCGCGCTGGAGGGGATCACGCCCACGACGGCCGCCGTCCCCTTCCACTCCACGGTCGAGGCCGGGCCGTTCGACACGGCGGGGCTCGACGCCGGGTACTGGTACCGCAACCTGCGCTCGACCGTCCGCCTCGAACCCACCGTGCGCGGCCTCGTCGAGGCCGGACACCACGTCTTCGTCGAGATCAGCCCGCACCCCGTGCTGACCTCCCCGCTCACCGAGACCGCCGAGCGCGCCGAGGCCGAACCGCTGGTCACCGGCACCCTGCGGCGCGACGAGGGCGGCCCCGCCCGGATGCTGGCCTCGCTCGCCGAACTCCACGCCGGCGGCGTCCCCGTCGACTGGACGCCCGCCTACCCGCCGGGGCCCGCCACCCCGGTCACCCTGCCGACGTACGCCTTCCAGCACACCCGGATCTGGCCGCAGACGCTGCCCTCGGCGGGCGGCGCGGACCCGGCGCACGACGACTTCTGGCGAGCCGTCGAGGCACGGGACGCCGGCGCGCTGGCCGCCGTGCTCGACCTGCCCGACGGCGACGCGCTGACGGCCGTCCTGCCCGCGCTGTCGAACTGGCGGCGCGAACGGCGGGAACGGGACACCGTCGACGCCTGGCGGTACGCCGTCGACTGGCGGCCCCTCGACACCCCGGCCGCGCCCGCGACCCTGCCGGGCACCTGGCTGATCGCCGTCCCGGAGACCACCGCGCTCGGCGACGTCGCACAGACCCTGCGGCAGCGCGCCGAACACGCCGTCGTCCTGACCGTCTCGCCCCACGACACCCCCGACACCCTCGCCGGCCGGATCCGCGAGGCCGCCCCGGCCGCCGTGGTCGCGCTGACCGGCGCCGACACCACCCCGCACCCGGCGAGCGCCGACGTGCCGACCGGCCTCGCGACCACGCTCACCCTCTTCCAGGCGCTCGTGAAGGCCGGGACCGACGCCCCCCTGTGGTGCCTGACCCAGGGCGCGCAGGGCACCGCCGACGACGCCGGGCCCGCCGATCCGGCGCAGACCGCCGTGTGGGCGCTGGGCCGCTGCGCCGCCCTCGAACTCCCCCGGCTCTGGGGCGGGTTGATCGACCTGCCGGCCGCGATCGACGCGGCCACCGCCGACCAGCTCGTCACCGTCCTGGCCGCACCCGCCGGGCTCGCCGGGGAGGACCAGGTCGCCCTGCGCCCCGCCGGCGTCCTCGCCCGCCGCCTCGTGCGCACCGGACCGCCCGCGCACGGCAACCCCGGCTGGCGCGCGCACGGCACCGTCCTGGTGACCGGCGGCACCGGCGCCCTCGGCACGCACATCGCGCGCTGGCTCGCCGGTGACGGCGCCGAACACCTGATCCTGCTCAGCCGGCGCGGCCCCGAGGCCCCGGGCGCCGCCGAACTCGCCGCCGAGATACGGGAGTCGGGCGTCCGCGTGACCCTCGTCGGCTGCGACACCGGCGACCGGGCCGCCGTCGCCGAGACGCTGGACGCCCTCCAGCGCGACGGCGACCTGATCCGGGCCGTCGTCCACGCGGCCGGCGTCGGCGTCGGCGGGCCCGTCGCGGACGCGCCCTTCGCGGACCTCGCGGCCGTGCTGGCGGCGAAGGTCACCGGCATCGACAACGTCGAGGCCGCCCTGGACCCGGCCCAGCTGGACGCCGTCGTCTACTTCTCCTCGGTCACCGCCGTCTGGGGCGCCGCCGACCACGGCGTGTACGCGGCCGGCAACGCCGTCCTCGACGCCCGCGCCGAACGGCGCAGCGCCGACGGCATCCCCACGCTCTCGGTGGCCTGGGGCCCCTGGGCGGGCGGCGGCATGGTCTCCGAGACGATCTACGACCAGCTGCGGCTCACCGGACTGCCCGTCATCGAACCGGAGACGGCCGTCGCCGGACTGCGCACGGTCCTCGCCGACGGCGACGTCTCCGTGCTCCTCGCCGACGTGGACTGGCCGCGCTTCGCCGAGGTCTTCACGACCGGCCGGCCCAGCCACCTCCTCGACGAACTCCCCGAGGCCCGCCCGCAGCAGGACGAGCCGTCGGCCGGGTCCGCCGCCCCCGCCTCCGAACTGGCCCGCACCCTCGCCGGACTCGACCAGGGCGCCCGCACCCGCGCCCTGCGCGACCTCGTCCGCGAACACGCCGCCGGCGTCCTCGGCCACCCGGGCGCCGACGCCGTCGACCCCAAGCGGGCCTTCCGCGACCTGGGCTTCGACTCGCTGACCGCCATCGACCTGCGCAACCGGCTCGCGACCGCGACCGGCGTCCGGCTGCCCGCCACGCTCATCTTCGACCAGCCCACCGCGACCGCGCTGGCCGGCTACCTCGGCGAGAAGCTGTTCGGCGCCCAGGACCGCCCGGCGCCCGTCGTGGTGCGCGCCGCCGACCGGGACGAGCCGATCGCCGTCGTCGCCATGGGCTGCCGCTTCCCCGGCGGCATCGGCTCCCCCGAGGAGCTGTGGCGGGCGGTCACCGAGGGCGCCGACCTCGTCAGCGCCTTCCCCGCCGACCGGGGCTGGCCCCTGCACCGGCTGCACGACCCGGAGGAGACCACCACCGACTCCAGCTACGTCGACCAGGGCGGCTTCCTGCACGACGCGGCCCTCTTCGACGCCGGATTCTTCGGGATCTCCCCGCGCGAGGCCCTCTCCATGGACCCCCAGCAGCGGCTGCTGCTGGAGACGTCCTGGGAGGCGCTGGAGCGGGCCGGGATCGCCCCGTCGACCCTGCGCGGCTCGCGCACCGGGGTCTACGTCGGCATCAGCGAACAAGGCCACACCGCGCGGCTGCTGGACGCCGTCGGCGACGTCCAGGGCTACTTCGCGACCGGCGCCGCCGCCAGCGTCGCCTCCGGCCGCATCTCCTACACCCTCGGCCTGGAGGGACCGGCCGTCACCGTCGACACCGCCTGCTCCTCCTCCCTCGTCGCCCTGCACCTCGCCGCGCAGGCCCTGCGCGCCGGGGAGTGCGACCTCGCCCTCGCGGGCGGCGCGGCCGTCATGTCCGAACCCGCCTCCTTCGTCGGCTTCAGCCGCCAGCAGGCGCTCGCCCGCGACGGCCGCAGCAAGGCCTTCGCGGCGGCGGCGGACGGATTCGCGCTCGCCGAGGGCGCGGGCGTCCTCGTCGTCGAACGCCTCTCGGACGCGCGCCGCAACGGACACCCCGTGCTGGCGGTCGTACGCGGCTCTGCCGTCAACCAGGACGGCGCCTCCAACGGACTCACCGCCCCCAACGGCCCTTCCCAGCAGCGCGTGATCCGCGACGCGCTGGCCGCCGCCGGGCTCGCCCCCGACGAGGTCGACGCCGTCGAGGCACACGGCACCGGCACCCGGTTGGGTGACCCCATCGAGGCCCAGGCCCTCCTGGAGACCTACGGCCAGAACCGTGAACGGCCGCTGCTGCTCGGCTCGTTGAAGTCCAACATCGGCCACACCCAGGCAGCGGCCGGCGTCGGCGGCGTCATCAAGACCGTCCTCGCCCTGCGCGAAGGCCTGCTGCCGAAGACCCTGCACGTCGACGCGCCCACCCCCGAGGTCGACTGGGCCTCCGGGTCCGTCGAACTCCTCACGGAAGCCGTGGACTGGCCGGTCACCGGCCGGCCGCGCCGCGCGGGCGTCTCCTCCTTCGGTATCAGCGGCACCAACGCCCACGTCATCCTCGAACAGGCCGACGAAGAGCTGGCCCCGGCCCCGGCCGCCACCGCCGCAGGCACCGCGCCGGTCGTCCTCTCCGCCTGGGACGCCACCGCCCTGCGCGCCCAGGCCGCCCGGCACGCCGAGCATCTCGCCCGGCACGACGGGCCGGCCCCGGCGGACCTCGCCCTCTCCCTGGCCACCACCCGGGCCGTCCTGCCGGCCGCCACCGTCCTCGCCGCCACCGACCGCGACGACCTCCACCGCGCCCTCACCGCCCTCGCCACCGACGGCCCGACCGTCACCGACGTCCCGGCGGACGGCGGGCTCGCGGTGGTGTTCTCGGGGCAGGGGTCGCAACGGGTCGGTATGGGGCGGGAGTTGTACGAGGCGTATGAGGTGTTCGCCGCCGCTTTCGACGAGGTGTGTGCCGGTTTTGGCGAACTGTCGTTGAAGGAGGCTGTGTTCGAGGGTTCGGCGGAGGAGCTGGCGGAGACGGGGCTTGCGCAGCCGGCGTTGTTCGCGGTGGAAGTCGCGCTGTACCGGCTGCTGGAGTCGTGGGGGGTGCGTCCGGATGTGGTGTTCGGGCATTCCCTGGGCGAGTTGGTGGCCGCGCACGTCGCCGGAGTGTGGTCGCTGGAGGATGCCTGCCGGGTGGTCGCCGCTCGTGGTCGCCTGATGCAGGAGCTGCCGTCCGGTGGGGTCATGTGGGCGGTGGAAGCGGAAGAAGGGGAGCTGACCGAAGTTCCTGGTGTGTGGCTGGCGGCTGTCAACGGCCCCCGGGCGCTGGTGCTTTCCGGCGAGGAGACGGCCGTGAAGGAGGTGGCCGACGGTTTCGCTGCCCAGGGCCGCCGGGTCAAGCAGCTGAAGGTCAGTCACGCGTTCCACTCGGGCCTGATGGAGCCGATGCTGGAGGAGTTCGGCCGGGTGCTGGCCGAAGTGTCGTACGGGGAGCCGGTTATCCCGGTCGTCTCCAATGTCACGGGCGACCTCGCGGGCGCTGAACTCACCACCCCCGCCTACTGGTTGAAGCACATCCGGGCTGCCGTCCGGTTCGCCGACGGTGTCCGTACGGTCCAGGCCCAGGACATCGCCACGGTCCTCGAACTCGGCCCCGACGGCTCCTTGGTCTCTCTCGTCGCGGACACCGCTCCCGGTGTGCTCGCGCTGGGCGCGCTGCGGACCGGGCGGGAGGAGACGCGGAGTCTGGCGGTCGCGCTCGGACGGCTGCACGTGCGCGGGGTCGCCGTCGACTGGCCGGCGCTCCTGCCGGGGGCGCGCCGCACCGAACTGCCCACCTACGCCTTCCAGCACGCCCCGTACTGGCTGGAGACGACCCGCCACGCGCAGGCTCCCGACGCGGCCGAGCTGTACGCCCCCGAGTGGCGCCCGGTCGAGGCGCCGCCCGCGTCCGCCGCGCGCTGCGCGGTCGTCGGCCGGCCCGAGGGAAGGGCCGGAGTGCTCGCCGCCGCGCTCGGCGCCGAGGCGTACGCCGGTCCCGAACTGGTCGCGGACGGCGCCGAGTTCATCGTCCTCGCCCTGGAGGCCGAGCCCGGCGCGGGCGGTCCGCAGGAGGTACGGCGGGCCGCGTACGACGCGCTCGGGCTGCTGCAAGGGGTCCTCGGGGACGAGCGGCTCTCGGCGCTGCCGGTGATCGCGGTGACCGGCGGGGCCACCACCGGAGGGCCCGCCGGGGCCGCCGCCTGGGGGCTCGCGCTGTCCGCGCAGACCGAGCACGCCGACCGGCTGCTGCTGATCGACCTGGACGACGACGCCGTGGACGCGCCGCACCTGGCGTCCGCGATCGCGACCGCCCACCTGGAGGGGGAGTCCCAACTCGCTGTCCGGCAGGGCGAGGTGCACGTGCTGCGGCTCGCCGTGGCCGAACCCGGGCCGGCCGGCGACCGCGAGGCGTGCGCCGGGGGGACCGTGCTGATCACCGGGGCGACCGGGGAACTCGGCGCGCTCGTCGCCCGGCATCTCGCGGCCGGGCACGGCGTACGGGACCTGCTGCTGGTCAGCCGCAGCGGGGCCGCCGCCGAAGGGGCCGGGGAGCTGGCCGCCGATCTCGAACGGGCGGGCGCGCGGCCGGTGTTCGCGGCCTGCGACGTCGGTGACCGCGACGCGCTCGCCGAGCTGATCGCGGGTGTACCCGCCGACCGGCCGCTCACCGGGGTGGTGCACACCGCCGGGGTCACCGACGACGGTGTCCTCACCTCGCTGACGCCGGAGCGGATCGACACGGTCCTGCGGGCCAAGGCGGACGCGGCGCATCATCTGCACGAGCTGACGAAGGACCTGGGGCTGGCGCGGTTCGTGCTGTTCTCCTCGGCCGTCGGCACCCTCGGCGGCGCGGGGCAGGCCAACTACGCGGCGGCCAACGCCGCGCTGGACGCCCTCGCCCGCACCCGCCGGGCCGAAGGGCTGCCCGGTACCTCGCTGGCCTGGGGCCTGTGGGGGACGGGCGGCGGCATGGGCGCCCGGATCGGGGAGCTGGACCGCAGGCGGATGGCCAAGGCGGGCGTGCTGCCGCTGGACGCGGCACAGGGCATCGGCCTCTTCGACCGGGCGTGGGCGGCCCCCGACGCCGTCCTGCTGCCGATGCGGACCGACCGCACCGCGCTGCGGGCCCGCGCCGAGGCCGGCACCCTGCCCGCCGCGCTGCGCGACCTCGTCCCGGCGCCCGCCGCCGGCACGGCGCGCACGGTTCCCGGCGCGGCCCCGGAGACGGGTCTCGCCGCGCTCGCGCCCGCCGAGCGCTCGCGCGCCCTGCTGGACCTGGTGCGCTCCCGCGCCGCCGCCGTCCTCGACCACGCGTCGGCCGACGGCGTCGACGCCCACCGCGCCTTCCGCGAGGTCGGCTTCGACTCGCTGACGGCGGTCGAGCTGCGCAACAGCCTCGCCGCGGCGACCGGTCTCGCCCTGCCCGCCGCGCTGGTCTTCGACTACCCGACGCCCACCGAGCTGGCCGCCGAACTCGACCGCCGCCTGGGCACGGGACCCGAGGCCGCGCGCCCCGAACTGCCCGTCCTGATCGGCCAGTTGGAGGCGGCGTTCGCGCAGCTCGCGGCGGCCGACCCGGAACGGCCCCGGTACGCGGCCCGGCTGCGCGCCCTGGCCGGGGCGGGGGCCACCGAGCAGACGCCGGCCCAGGCCGACGTCGACACCCAGCTCGCCGACGCGTCGGACGACGAGCTGCTGGACTTCATCCGCATGGAACTCGGCAAGGAGTGAACGGTTCGCATGGCTGAGGACAAAGAACTCCGCGACTACCTCAAGCAGGTCGCCGCGGAACTGCACCGCACCCGCGGGCGGCTGAGCGAGCTTCAGGCTGCGGCCCGGGAACCGATCGCCGTCGTCGGCATGGCCTGCCGCTTCCCCGGCGGGGTGGCGAGCCCGGACGACCTGTGGCGGCTCGTCGCCCAGGGCCGCGACGCGATCGCCGGCTTCCCCGCCGACCGGGGCTGGGACCTCGCGTCCCTCTACGACCCCGACCCGGACAAAGAGGGCACCTGCTATGTCCGTGAGGGCGGTTTCCTCGACGACATCGCGGGCTTCGACGCCGCGTTCTTCGGGATCTCGCCGCGCGAGGCGCACTCCATGGACCCCCAGCAGCGGCTGCTGCTGGAGAGTTCCTGGGAGGCGCTGGAGCGGGCCGGGTTCGACACCCGCGCCCTCAAGGGCAGCCGCACGGGCGTCTTCGCGGGCGTCTCCCAGCAGGACTACTCGAATCTGCTGACCGCCGTCGAGGGCGGTGTCGACGGGCACGGCTCCACCGGGATCTCCAACAGCGTGCTGTCCGGGCGGATCTCCTACGTCCTGGGTCTGGAGGGTCCGGCGGTCACCGTCGACACGGCCTGCTCCTCCTCCCTGGTCGCCCTGCACCTCGCCGTGCGCTCGCTGCGCGCGGGGGAGTGCGACCTCGCGCTGGCCGGCGGGGTCACCGTCATGTCCACGCCCGACGTGCACGTCATGCTGTCCCGGCAGGGCTCCCTCGCCCCCGACGGCCGCTGCAAGGCGTTCGGGGCCGCCGCCGACGGGGCCGGCTGGAGCGAGGGCGCCGGCGTCCTCGTCGTCGAACGCCTCTCGGACGCCCTGCGCAACGGGCATCCGGTGCTGGCGGTCGTGCGCGGCACGGCCGTCAACCAGGACGGCGCCTCCAACGGGCTGAGCGCCCCCAACGGGCCCTCCCAGCAGCGGGTCATCCGTGACGCCCTGGCCGACGCCGGGCTCACCCCGGCCGACGTCGACGCCGTCGAGGCGCACGGCACTGGCACGAAGCTCGGCGACCCCATCGAGGCCGACGCCCTCCTCGCCACCTACGGCACCGCCCGCCCCGCCGGACGGCCGCTGTGGCTGGGCTCGCTGAAGTCCAACATCGGGCACACCCAGGCCGCCGCGGGCGTCGGCGGCATCATCAAGATGGTCCAGTCGATCCGGCACGGCGAACTGGCGCGCACCCTCCACGCCGACGAGCCGACCCCGTTCGTCGACTGGTCCGCCGGGACCGTGCGGCTGCTGTCCGAGGCCCGCCCCTGGTCCGACGAGAGCGGGCCGCGCCGGGCCGGCGTCTCGTCGTTCGGGGTGAGCGGGACCAACGCGCACATCATCCTGGAGCAGGCCCCGGAAGCGGACGCCGCTCCCGGACCCGTGCCGCCCGCGCCGCTGCCCGTGCTGCTGTCCGCCAAGGGCACCACCGCCCTGCGCGCCCAGGCCCGCCGGCTCCTCGACCACCTCACGGCCCGCCCCGAACTGCCCGCCGGAGCCGTCGCCCGCTCCCTCGCCCTCGGCCGCACCCCCCTCGACCGGCGCGCCGCCGTCCTCGCCGACAGCCGCGACAGCCTCCTCACCGGGCTCGCCGCGCTCGCCGAGGGCCGCCCCCACGACACGCTCACCGAAGGCGCCGCCGTCACCGGCCGGACCGCTTTCGTGCTGCCCGGACAGGGCTCCCAGTGGCTCGGCATGGCCCGCGAACTCCTCGACACCGAACCGGTGTTCGCCGAGAGCGTCCGGGCCTGCGCGGCGGCCGTCCAGGAACTCGTCGACTGGGACGTCCTGTCCGTCCTGCGCGGCGAGCCCGACGGCGTCGACGCCGGCCGCATCGACGTCATCCAGCCCGTCCTGTTCACCGTCATGGTCTCCCTGGCCCGCACCTGGGAGGCGTACGGCGTCGTGCCCGACGCGGTCGTCGGGCACTCCCAGGGCGAGATCGCCGCCGCCCACCTCTGCGGCGGGCTCGGTCTTGAGGACGCCGTGCGGATCGTCGTCCTGCGCAGCCGCGCGCTGCGCACGCTCACCGTCGACGGCGGCATGGTGTCCGTGCTGCTGCCCGAGGCGCAGGTCCGTGAGCGGCTGGCGCCCTGGGCGGACCGGCTGTGGATCGCCGCCGTCAACGGGCCCGCGTCCGTCGCCCTGACCGGCGTGCCCGACGCCTGTGACGCGTTCGTCGCGGCCTGCGTCGCCGACGGCGTCCAGGCCCGCCGCATCCCCGGCGCCGCGAGCCCCGGGCACTCGCCGTTCGTCGAGGTCCTGCGCGAGCAACTCCTGAAGGATCTCGCCGAGTTGCGGCCCCGCACCAGTGAGGTGCCGTTCTACTCCACCGTCACCGGCGGGCCCCTCGACACCGCCCGGCTCGACGCCGCCTACTGGTGCCGCAACATGCGCGAGCCGGTCCGCTTCGCCGACGCCGTACGGGTCCTGCTGGCCGACGGGCACCGGCTGTTCGTCGAGCCCAGCCCGCACCCCGTGCTCGTCACCTCCGTCCAGCAGTGCGTGGAGGCCGCCGAGCACGACGCCGCCGTCACCGGCACCCTGCGCCGGGGCGAGGGCGGAACCGGACGGCTGCGCACCGCGCTCGCGCAAGGCTGGGCCGGCGGCGCCGACCCCGCCTGGGCGCGCGTCTTCGCCGAGGTCCCGGCCCGCCCCGGCGACCTGCCCGACCTGCCCACCTACCCCTTCCAGCGCCGCCGCCACTGGCCCGAGGGCCGCCGCCGCGCCGCCGACGTCAGCGCCGCCGGGCTGGGCGCGGTCAGCCACCCCCTGCTGGGCGCGCTGGTCCGGCTCGCCGACGAGGACGGCGCCGTCCTCACCGGCCGGGTCGCCGCCGCCGACCACCCCTGGCTGGAGGGGTACGCCCTCGCGGGCCGGCCCGTCCTGCCCGGCACCGCCTTCGTCGAGCTCGCCGTCGCCGCCGGCGACCCCTTCGGCCACGGCCGGGTCGAGGAACTCACCCTGCACGCCCCGCTCACCCTGCCCCCGGACGGCACCCTCGCCCTCCAGCTGCGGGTCGGCCCCGACACCGGCGGGCGGCGCACCTTCACCGTCCACTCCACCGCCGCCGCCCCCGGCGAGGACGGCCCCTGGCTCCTGCACGCCTCCGGCACCCTCGTCCCCGAGACCGGCAGCGCCGCCGCCGACCTCACCGCCTGGCCCCCGCAGGACGCCGAACCGGCCGACGTGAACGCCCTGTACGACGGCCTCGCCGCCGCCGGCTTCTCCTACGGCCCCGAACGCCGCCTGCTCACCGCCCTGTGGCGCACCCCCACCGACGTGTGCGCCGAGGTCGCCCTGCCGGCCGGACAGGGCACCGAGGCCGCCCGCTTCGCCCTCCACCCGGCGCTCTCCGAAGCCGCCCTGCACGCCCTCCAGGCCCTCGACGGCGACCCGGCCGTCCCCTTCTCCTGGAGCGGCGTCGAACTCCACGCCACCGGCGCGACCCGCCTGAGGGTCCGCCTCACCCGCACCGGCCCCAGCACGGTCGCCGTGCTCCTGGCCGACGCCACCGGAGCGCCCGTCGCCACCGCCGACGCCCTCCTGCTACGCCCCGCCGACCCGGCGGGCCTGCTCGCCGGCGCCCCGTCGGCCGACCGCCTCGACCGCGTCGAGCCCGCCGTCAGGACCCGCGCGCGCCGCGCGGCTGCGGCGGCCGTGCCGGGTGACGACACCGACGCCGGTTCCCTGCGCGCCCGCCTGCTGCCGCTGACCGACACCGAACGCACCGGCGTCCTGCTCCGCCTGGTCCGCGACACCGCGGCGGCCGCCCTGGGGCACGAGGACGCCGACAGCGTCCAGTCCTCCCGCCCGTTCAAGGAACTCGGCTTCGACTCCCTCACCTCCGTCGACTTCCGCAACCGCCTCTCCGCCGCGAGCGGCCTGCGGCTGCCCGTCTCGACCGTCTTCGACCACCCCTCGCCGCGCCAGCTCGTGCGCGCCCTGTACACCGAGCTGTTCCCGGACGCCGAGAGCGCCGGGGCCGCCCAGGCCGCACCGGCCAGGGCCCGCCGTCGCACCGTCGCGGACGAGCCGATCGCGATCGTCGGCATGGCCTGCCGCTTCCCCGGGGGCGTCGAGAGCCCCGAGGACCTGTGGGACATGCTCGCCGAGGGCCGCGAAGGCATCAGCGGGCTGCCCCGCAACCGGGGCTGGCGCCCGCAGGAGGCGGCGCGCGGCGGTTTCCTCGACGACGCCGCCGGCTTCGACGCCGCCTTCTTCGGCATCACCCCGCGCGAGGCGCTCACCATGGACCCCCAGCAGCGGCTGCTGCTGGAGACCTCCTGGGAGGCCGTCGAACGCGCCGGCATCGACCCCGCCTCCCTGCGCGGCACCCGCACCGGCGTCTACGCGGGCGCCGCCGGGCTCGGCTACGCCACGCTCTTCCCGCCCGGCTCCGAACAGCTCGCCGGCTACGCCGTCACCGGCAGCGCCACCAGCGTCATCACCGGCCGCGTCGCCTACGTCCTCGGCCTGGAGGGCCCGGCGGTCACCGTCGACACCGCCTGCTCCTCCTCCCTGGTCGCCCTGCACGACGCGGTGCGGGCGCTGCGCCGGGGCGAGGTCGACCTCGCGCTGACCGGCGGGGTGTGCGTCATGCCGGACGCCGCCCTCTTCGCCGACTTCGGCCGGCAGGGCGGCCTCGCCCCCGACGGCCGCTGCAAGGCGTTCGCCGGTTCCGCCGACGGCATCGGCTGGTCGGAGGGGGCCGGGATGCTGCTCGTGGAGCGGCTGTCCGACGCGCGCCGGGCCGGACACCGGGTCCTCGCCGTCGTCAAGGGCTCCGCGATCAACCAGGACGGCGCCTCCAACGGGCTCACCGCGCCCAACGGCATGGCCCAGCAGCGGGTCATCCAGGACGCGCTGGCCGACGCCGGGCTGCGGCCCGACGAGGTCGACGCCGTAGAAGCACACGGCACCGGCACCCGCCTCGGCGACCCCATCGAGGCGCACGCCCTGCTCGCGACCTACGGCCAGGACCGCGAACTCCCGCTGTACCTCGGCTCGTTGAAGTCCAACATCGGCCACGCGATGTCGGCGGCCGGCGTCGGCGGCGTCATCAAGACCGTCCTCGCGCTCGGGCGCGGAGAGCTGCCGAAGACGCTGCACGCCGAGGAGCCGTCCACGGCGATCGACTGGGACGCCGGCTCGGTCGAACTGCTCGCCGAGGCCCGGGAGTGGCCCGAGACCGGCCGCCCGCGCCGGGCCGGGGTGTCGTCCTTCGGGATCAGCGGCACCAACGCGCACATCCTGCTCGAACAGGCGCCGCAGGAAGAGGAGTTGACCGCCCCGGCGGCGGCCCCCCGCCCCTGGCCGCTGCTGCTCTCCGCGCACGACGACGACGCCCTGCGCGCCCAGGCGGCCCGGCTCCTGGACCGGCTCGCCGCCGACCCCGGGCTGACCGTCACCGACCTCGCCCACTCCCTCGCCACGACCCGCGCCGCCCTGGAACTGCGCGCCGCCGCCGTCGTCCACGACCGGGCCGGCGCAGAGGAAGCCCTCGGCGCGCTCGCGAACGGCGAACTGCCCGCCGGGCTCCTGCGGGACACCGCCCGCGAAGGGGAACTCGCGCTGCTGTTCACCGGGCAGGGCGCCCAGCACCCCGGCATGGGGCGCGAACTGTACGCCGCCCACCCGGTGTTCGCGGAGACCTTCGACGCGGTCTGCCTCCACCTGGACCCGCTGCTGCCGCACCCGCTCGCCGACGTGATGTTCACGCAAGACGACGGCCGCGTCCACCGCACCGAGTTCACCCAGCCCGCCCTCTTCGCCTTCGAGACCGCCCTGTACCGCCTCCTGGAGAGCTGGGGAGTACGCCCGGCGTTCCTGCTCGGCCACTCCGTCGGCGAGATCACCGCCGCGCACGTCGCCGGGGTGCTGTCGCTGCCCGACGCCTGCGCGCTCATCGCGGCGCGCGGCCGGCTCATGCAGCGACTGCCCGAGGGCGGCGGCATGCTGGCCGTCTCCGTCGACGAGGAGCGGGCGCTGGCGGTGCTGGACGGGCGCACCGACGTGTCCGTCGCCGCCGTCAACGCCCCCGGCTCGGTGGTCCTCTCCGGACCCTCCGGCGAACTGGCCGCCCTGCGCGAGCAGTTCACCGAAGAAGGGGCCCGGACCAGGACGCTGACGGTCAGTCACGCGTTCCACTCGCCGCTCATGGAACCGATGCTGGAGGAGTTCGCGGAAGTCGTCGCCGGGCTCGACCTGCGCGCGCCGCGCATCCCCGTCGTCTCCAACCTCACCGGCGCCCCGCTCACCGCCGAGCAGGCGTGCTCACCCCAGTACTGGGTCCGGCACGTCCGTGAGACGGTCCGGTTCGCCGACGGGGTGCGCTTCCTCGCCGCCGAGGGCGTGCACGTCCTGCTGGAGGCCGGCCCCGACGGCGTCCTGACCGGCATGGCGCAGAGCTGCCTCGACACCGCGGGCGACAGCGTCGTCTGCGTCCCCGCCCAGCGCCGGGACACCGGCCAGAGCCAGGCGCTCGCCGCCGCCGTCGCCCGCGTCCACCTCGCCGGCCAGGACATCGACCGGGCCGCCCTGTTCGCCGGGTCCGGCGCCCGTACCGTCACCCTGCCCACCTACCCCTTCCAGCGCGCCCGCTACTGGCCCGAGCCCCGCCCGGCGGGCGGTGGCGACCTGGCCTCCCTGGGCCTCGACGGCGCCGGGCACCCGCTGCTGGGCGCCCGGGTCACCACGGCGGACGGGCACACCCTGCTCACCGGCGAGCTGTCCACGGCCACCCACACCTGGCTCGCCGACCACGCGATCCTCCAGACGGCGCTCTTCCCGGGCACCGGCTTCGTCGAGCTGGCCCTGTGGGCGGGCGGCCTCTTCGGCTGCCACCACCTCGACGAACTCACCCTCGCCGCCCCCCTCCCGATCCCGGACGGCATCCCGGTCCGCCTCCAGCTCGCCGTGAGCCCCGAGGAGTCCGGGGCACGGACGGTCACCGTGCACTCCCGCACCGAGGACGACGGCCCCTGGACCGCACACGCGCAAGGCACCCTGCTCACCGAGCCGCCCGCACAGCCCGCCCCGGTACCGCAGGCCTGGCCCCCGGCCGACGCCGAGCCCGTCGACCTCTCCACCTACTACGCCGACCTCGTCGACCACGGCTTCACCTACGGCCCCGCCTTCCAAGGGCTGACGGCGGCCTGGCGGCGCGGCAGCGAGGTGTTCGCCGAGGTACGGCTGCCCGAGCCGGCCGGCGCCGGCTTCGCCGTCCACCCCGCGCTGCTGGACGCGGCGATGCACGCGCTCGGCTTCCGGCCCACCGCGACCTCCGCGTCCGGACCGCTGCTGCCGTTCGCCTGGCGCGGCGTGACCCGTCACCCCCAGGACGCCACCGCCCTGCGGGTCCACATCCACGACGAGGCCGAGGACAAGGTCCGCGTCGACCTCGCCGACACCGACGGCCGCCCCGTCCTCACGGTCACCGCCCTGCACATGCGGGCCACCTCCAGCGCCCAGCTCGACACCGTGCGGCTGCGTCCGGAGTGGCTGCTGCGCACCGAGTGGACACCGCTCGGCCAGGCCCCGGCCGGAGCCGGCGCCCTGCGCGGCCGGGTCGCCGTGCTCGGTGAACCGGCGCCCGCGCTCGCGCAGTTGCTCGGCGCCGACGTCGAACAGCTCGCCGACCTCGCCGCGCTGCGCGCCCTGGACACCCCGCCCGCGCTGGCCGTCGTCCCCGTGGCCCCGGCCGCGCCGACCGCCGCCGCGGCCCGCGACGCCGTGCACCGGACCCTGGCCCTGCTCCAGACCTGGGCCGCCGAACCGGGCCTCGCCGGAACCCAGTTGGTGCTGTGCACCGCCGGGGCGACGGCCGGGGAAGGGCAGGCCGTGGCCGATCCGGCGGGCGCCGCCCTCTGGGGGCTCGCCCGCTCCGCGCAGCTGGAGAACCCCGGGAGCGTCCTGCTCGTCGACCGGCACCCCGGCGCCACCACCGAACTGCGCCAGGCCCTCGGGCGCGCCCTCGCGCTCGGCGAGGACCAGCTCGCCCTGCGCGGCGACCAGGTCCTCGTACCCCGCCTCGCCCGGCTGCCCCAGGCCGAGGCAGGGCCCGCCTGGCCCACCGAGGGCACCGTCCTCGTCACCGGCGCCAGCGGCACCCTCGGCCGGCTCGTCGCCCGCCACCTCGTCACCCGGCACGGCGTCGGCGACCTGCTGCTGGTGTCCCGGCGCGGCGGCGCCGCCCCCGGCATGGACGAACTGACCGCCGAACTCACCGCCCAGGGCGCCACCGTACGGACCGCCGCCTGCGACACCGCCGACCGGGCCGCGCTCGCCGCGCTCCTCGGCACCGTCACCGACCTCAGGGCCGTCGTCCACACGGCGGGCACCGTCGCCGACGGCACCCTCGTCGCCCTCACCCCGCAGCAGGTCGACGCGGTCCTGCCGGTCAAGGCGGACGCCCTCGAACACCTCGACGAACTCACCGAAGGGCTCGACCGGTTCGTCGTCTTCACCTCGCTCGCCGGGGTCATGGGCGGCGCCGGACAGGCCAACTACGCCGCCGCCAACGCCTTCGCGGACGCCCTGTGCACCCGCCGCGCGGCCGAAGGACGCCCCGCGACCGCGCTCGCCTGGGGACCCTGGCAGCGCGGCGAGGGCATGACGGCGAACGTCAGCGAGAGCGACCTCGCCCGCATCGCCCGCATCGGCCTGCGCCAGCTCGACCCGCGCGAGGGCATGGCCCTGATGGACGCGGCCGTCGCCACCGGCACGCCCGCGACCGTCCCCGTCCGCCTCGACGTCTCCGTCCTGGACGCCGACGACCCCACCACCCCCGTCCTGCTGCGCGGCCTCGCCCCGCGCACCGCGAACGGCCCCGCCACCGGGGCCGGGAACCTGCGCGAACGGCTCCTTCCGCTGTCCGACGAGGACCGCGCGAGCGCCCTCGTCGACCTGGTCCGCGCCGAGACGGCCACCGCCGCCGGGCTCTCCGCCGGCAGCGCCGTACCGCCCGGAAAGCCCTTCCAGAGCCTCGGCTTCGACTCCCTCATGTCCGTCGACCTGCGCAACCGGCTCTCCGCGCTCACCGGCCTGCGGCTGCCCGCCACCCTCGTCTTCGACCACCCCACCCCGGGCGACATCGCCGGCCTCCTCTTCCAGGAACTCGACCTCGCCTCCGCGCAGGCCCCCGACCCGGCCGCCCTCGCCCTGGAATCCCTCGAAGCGGCCCTCAGCACCCCCGACGGCGACCCCGCCCGCACCGCCTCCCTCACCGTCCGCCTGCGCGCCCTGCTCACCCGGCTCGAAGCCCCCGCGGACCACGCCGGCGGCGTGAGCGGCGACGGCGACGACGACCTGAGCGGCGCCAGCGCCGCCGAACTCCTCAGCCTCATCGGCGACGAGTTCGGCATCCGCTAGCCACCCGACCCGACCTCGACGAAAAGGCGCGCCCGATGCCCCTGGAGATGGAAACCCCCCTGCCCTACCAGCGTGACGAACGCTGCCCCTTCGACCCCGGCCCCGCGCTGCGCCGCGCCCAGCGCGAGGAACCGGTCACCAAGTACCGGATGGTCGACGGCCGCGACATCTGGGTCGTCACCCGCTACGACGACGTCCGCGAGGTCCTCACCGACGGCCGCCTCAGCAGCGCGCTGACCCCCCTCACCCTCATGGTCCCCGGCGTCGACGACACCGGCATCGAGGTCTCCCCGGGCAGCTTCGTCAACATGGACCCGCCCCACCACACCCGGCTGCGCCGCACCGTCGCCGGCGGCTTCACCGCCCGCCGGATGCGCGACATCACCTCCCGCCTGGAGACCATCGCCGACGACTGCCTGGACGCCCTCGAACGCGGCGGCCCCGGCACCGACTTCATGACCGCGTTCGCCAACCCCTTCCCGCTGCTGGCCATCTGCGAACTCCTCGGCCTCACCGACGAACAGCGCACCGCCTACCTCGCCCTCACCGAACGGGCCCCCGGACTCGCCGCCACCGCCGAGGAGGCGCACGAGTTCATCGCCGCCGCCGACCGGCTCATGTCCGACGTCGTCACCGCCCAGCGGGCCCACCCGGGCGAGGGCATGATCGGGGTGCTCGTCCGCGACCACGGCGACGACCTCTCCGACGCCGAGATCGTCGGCATCGCCAACATGCACCTCACCGCCGGCTTCGACACCGTCGCCAACACCCTCGGCCTCGGCCTGGTGGCCCTCCTCGACCACCCCGACCAGTTCGCCCTCCTGCGCGACGACCCGGGCGTCATGGACACCGCCGTCGAGGAGCTGATGCGCTACCTCAGCGTCATCTCCGCCACCGGCGGCCGCACCGCCACCGAGGACATCGAACTGGGCGGCGTCACCATCAAGAAGGGCGAGTACGTCGTCCCCGCCCTCGCCGCCGCCAACCGCGACCCCGGCCACTTCCCCGACCCCGACCGCCTGGACCTGACCCGCCCGCAGAACCAGCAGGTCGGGTTCGGCCACGGACTGCACCGCTGCCCCGGCGCCGCGATGACCCTCATCGAGATGAAGGTCGGCTTCGCCGCGCTGCTGCGCCGCTTCCCCGGCATCCGCCTCGCCGTTCCACGCGACGAAATCGCCTTCCGCGGCTACAACATGGTCCACGGCGCGCTCGCCGTCCCCGTCGCCTGGTGAAGCGGCACCCCTAACACCCCCGCCCCGCCCCCTAGGGGGCGGGCGCCTGTCTTCTGGGGGTTACAGCCCTACAGGGCAGCCATAACGTCCGGAGCAGGCACCGGATTCCGCTTTCCCCCGCGAACGGCACGAGCGGCAGAAACCATGGGAGCCACAAGGCTATGAACACGTCCCTCGACGAGGCCATCGACGCACTGCGCACGGCGCTGCTGGAGAACGAGCGGCTGCGCCGCGGCAACCAGCGGCTCACCGACGCCGCCGCGGAGCCCCTCGCCGTCGTCGGCATCGGCTGCCGCTTCCCCGGCGGCGTCGAAGGCCCCGAGGACCTGTGGCGCCTGGTCGCCGAGGGCCGCGACGCCATGACCGGACCGCCCGCCGACCGCGGCTGGCAGCACCTGGCGTCCTACGACCCCGGCCACCAGGGCGCCTTCCTGCCCGGCGCGGCCGGCTTCGACCCCGGCTTCTTCCGCATCTCGCCCCGCGAGGCCCTCGCCATGGACCCCCAGCAGCGCCAGCTCCTGGAGGTCGCCTGGGAGGCCCTGGAACACGCCGGCCTCGACCCCGCCGGCCTGCGCGGCTCCCGCACCGGCGTCTTCGTCGGCGGCGCCCCCCAGGAGTACGGCGCCCTCCTCGCCGCCTCCCCCGACGACACCGACGGCTACGCCATCACCGGCCTGCCCGCCAGCATCCTCTCCGGCCGCATCGCCTACACCCTCGGCCTCGAAGGCCCCGCCCTCACCGTCGACACCGCCTGCTCCTCCTCCCTCGTCGCCCTCCACCTCGCCGCCCGCTCCCTGCGCGCGGGCGAGTGCGACCTCGCCCTCGTCGGCGGCGTCCTCGTCATGACGACCCCCGCGATCTACGGCGAGTTCGACAGCCAGGGCGGCTCCGCCTCCGACGGCCGCTGCAAAGCCTTCGCCGACACGGCCGACGGCACCGGCTGGGGCGAGGGCGCCGGCGTCCTCGTCGTGGAGAAACTCTCCGACGCGCGCCGCAACGGCCACGAGATCCTCGCCGTCGTGCGCGGCTCCGCCATCAACCAGGACGGCGCCTCCAACGGCCTCACCGCCCCCAACGGCCCCTCCCAGCAGCGCGTCATCCGCGACGCCCTCGCCGGCGCCGGACTGCGCCCCGACGAGGTCGACGCCGTCGAGGCGCACGGCACCGGCACCAAGCTCGGCGACCCCATCGAGGCCCAGGCCCTCCTGGCCACCTACGGACAAGGCCGCCCGCAGGAACGCCCCCTGTGGATCGGCTCCGTCAAGTCCAACTTCGGGCACACCCAGTTCGCGGCCGGCGTCGCCGGCGTCATCAAGATGGTCATGGCGCTGCGCGAAGGGGTCCTGCCGCGCACCCTCCACGTCGACGAACCCACCCGCCAGGTCGACTGGAGCGCCGGCGCCGTCCGCGTCCTGGGCGAGGAACAGCCCTGGCCGCAGACCGGCCGGCCGCGCCGCGCGGGCGTCTCCTCCTTCGGCATCAGCGGCACCAACGCGCACGTCATCCTCGAACAGGCCCCCGCCGCCGAACCGCAGCCGCCCACCCCCCGCCGCACGCTCCCCACGGTGCCCCTCACGCTCTCCGCCCGCACCCCCGAAGCCCTCCGCGCGCAGGCCGCCCGCCTCCTCGACCACCTCGCCGCGCACCCCGCGCCCGACCTCACCGACCTCGCCCTGGCGCTCGCCACCACCCGCACTTCCCTCGACCACCGAGCCGCCCTCACCGCGTCCGAACTCCCCGGCCTCACCCGCGGGTTGACGGCCCTCACCGAGGACGGCGACCTCCCGGGCCTCGTACGGGGCGCCGCCACCGGAGGCGCGGTGGCCGTCGCCTTCTCCGGACAGGGCGCCCAACGCGTCGGCATGGGCCGCGAGCTGTACGAGGCGTACGAGGTGTACGCCGCCTCCTTCGACGAAGTCTGCTCGGCTTTCGGGGAGTTGTCGCTGAAGGATGCGGTATTCAGCGGAACCGCCGAGGAGCTGGCGGCCACCGGCCTCGCCCAGCCCGCCCTGTTCGCCACCGAGGTCGCCCTGTACCGCCTGCTGGAGTCCTGGGGCGTCCACGCCGACGTCGTCCTCGGCCACTCCCTGGGCGAACTCGTGGCCGCCCACCTCGCCGGCGTCTGGTCCCTCACCGACGCCTGCCGCGTCGTCGCCGCGCGCGGACGCCTGATGCAGGCCCTCCCGGCCGGCGGCGCCATGTGGGCGGTGGAGGCCGAGGAGAGCGAGCTGACCGAGACGCCCGGCGTCTGGCTCGCCGCCGTCAACGGCCCCCGGGCACTGGTCCTCTCCGGCACGGAGGCCGCCGTCGGCGAAGCGGCCGGCGCCTTCGCCGCCCGGGGCCGCCGGGTCAAACGACTGGCCGTCAGCCACGCCTTCCACTCCGGCCTGATGGACCCGATGCTCGAAGAGTTCGGCCGCGTCCTCGCCGACGTGTCCTACGCCGAGCCCGTCATCCCCGTCGTGTCCAACGTCACCGGCGAGATCGCCGGAGCCGAACTCGCCACCCCCGAGTACTGGGTGCGCCACGTACGCGCCACCGTGCGGTTCGCCGACGCGGTGCGCACCGCCGCCGCCCAGGGCGTCACGACCGTCCTCGAAGCCGGCCCCGACGGCTCGCTGCTCACGACCGTCCGCGACACCGTCCCCGACCTCGTGACCGTCCCCCTGCTCCGCCGCGACCGCCCCGAACAGGAGACCCTGCTCGCCGCCTCGGCCGACGCGTACGTCCACGGCGTGCACGTCGACTGGTCCGCCGTCCTCGGCGGCGGCGGCCGGCGGGTCCCGCTGCCGACGTACGCCTTCCAGCACCGCCGGTTCTGGCCGCGCCCGGGAACCCCGGCGGGCAGCAGGCGGGAGGACGCGCGGCGGTACCGGATCGCCTGGCGGCCCGTGGCGCTCGACGACGCCGCCCTGACCGGCCGCTGGCTCCTGGCCGCCCCCGACGGCCCGGACGCGGCGGCCGTCGCCCGGGTCCTGCGGGACGCGGGCGCCGACGTCGAGACCGCGCCCGACGCGCGCGGGGCCGAGGGCGCGTACACGGGCGTCGTGGCGCTGCCCCAGGGGCCCGCCGACGCCGTCGCCCTCGTCCAGGACCTGCGGGCGAGCGGCACCAAGGTCCCGCTGTGGTGGCTGACCCGCGACGCCGTGCACGTCACACCGGGCGACGCGGTGGACCCGGACGCCACCCGGCTGTGGGGGCTCGGACAGGTCGCCGGACTGGAGGAACCGGGCTGGTGGGGCGGGCTGATCGACCTGCCCGCCGAGTGGAGTGAGAACGCCGGGAAGCAGCTCGCCGGCGTGCTCGCGGGCGGCGCCGGAGGCGAGGACCAGCTGGCCCTGCGCGCGGGCGGCGTCTTCGCCCGCCGCCTCGTACGCGCGCCGCTGTCCGGCCGTACCCCCGCCCGCCGCTGGCAGCCGCGCGGAACCGTCCTGATCACCGGCGGCACCGGAGGCGTCGGCGCCAACGTGGCCCGCTGGGCCGCCGCCGAGGGCGCCCGCCACCTCGTGCTCACCAGCAGGCGGGGCGCGGCGGCGCCGGGCACGGCCGAACTCGGGCGCGAACTGGAGGCGCTGGGCGCGTCGGTGACGTTCGCCGCGTGCGACGCCGCCGACCGCGACGCCCTCGCCGCGACCCTGGCCGCCATCCCCGAGGAACACCCCCTGACGGCCGTCGTCCACGCCGCCGGCATCGTCCGCTACACCAAGATCCGCGACCTGACCCCCGGTGAACTCGACGAGGTCCTCGCAGGCAAGACGGACGGCGCCCGCCACCTCGACGAACTGACCGCGCATCTGGAGCTGGACGCCTTCGTGCTGTTCTCCTCCGGAGCCGCGGCCTGGGGCGGCGGCTCCCAGGGCGCGTACGCCGCGGCCAACGCCTACCTCGACGGCCTCGCCACCGCCCGGCACGCCGCCGGACGCCCGGCGACCTCGCTCGCCTGGGGCATCTGGGGCGGCGGCGGAATGGGCGCCGACCTCGACGAACAGTCCCTCGCCCGGATGGGCCTCGCCCTCCTCGACCCCGCGCTCGCCCTCGCCGTCATGCGCGAGGCCGTCGAACACGGCGAACCGGCCCTCACCGTCACCGACACCGACTGGTCCCGCTTCGCCCCCGTCTACGCCGGCGCCCGCCGCCGCCCCCTCATCGAGGACATCCCCGAAGCGGCACAGGCCCTCACCGCCCCCGCCGAACCGGCCGAACCGGACGACTCCCTGCGCGCCCGCCTCGACCGGCTCACCGAACACGAACGCCGCGCCGCCCTCCTCGACCTCGTCCGCACCCGCGCCGCCGCCGTCCTCGGCCACACCGGCACCGCGGAGATCTCCGAACTCGGCTCCTTCAAGGACCTCGGCTTCGACTCGCTCACCGCGACGGAACTGCGCGACCGCCTCAACACCGCGACCGGCCTCCAGCTCCCCGCCACCCTGGTCTTCGACCACCCCAGCCCGGCCGCCCTCGCCACCCACCTGGGCCACGAACTGTACGGCGGCGCCGACCCGTTGACCGGCACGTTCGCCGCCCGCCCGATCGGCACCGACGACCCGCTGGTCCTGGTCGGCATGGCCTGCCGCCTCCCCGGCGGGGTACGCGGCCCCGACGACCTGTGGCGGCTCGTCACCGAGGGCCGCGACGCCATCGCCGGCGCCCCCGACGACCGGGGCTGGGACACCTGGGGTGACACCGGAGCCCTCCGCGGCGGCTTCCTCGCCGACGCGACCGGCTTCGACGCCGAGTTCTTCGGCATCTCCCCGCGAGAAGCCCTCGCCATGGACCCCCAGCAGCGACTGCTCCTCGAAGTCTCCTGGGAGGCCCTCGAACAGGCCGGCATCGCCCCGACCACCCTGCGCGGCTCCCGCACGGGCGTCTTCGTCGGCGGCACCCCCACCGGCTACGGCGCCCTCCTCGGCGACGGCGGCGAGGCCGGCGGCTACCTCCTCACCGGCAACAGCGGCAGCGTCATGTCCGGCCGGGTCGCCTACACCCTCGGCCTGGAAGGGCCCGCGCTGACGGTCGACACGGCCTGCTCCTCCTCCCTCGTCTCCCTCCACCTCGCCGCCCGCTCCCTGCACGCCGGCGAATGCGACCTCGCCCTCGTCGGCGGTGTCGCCGTCATGCCCACTCCGGGCGCCTTCGACGAGTTCGACCGCCAGGGCGGCCTCTCTTCTGACGGCCGCTGCAAGGCCTTCGCCGACGCCGCCGACGGCACCGGCTGGTCCGAAGGGGCCGCGTTCCTGGTCGTGGAGCGCCAGTCGGACGCGCTGCGCAACGGGCACCAGGTGCTGGCGGTCGTGCGCGGCTCTGCCGTCAACCAGGACGGTGCCTCCAACGGCCTCAGCGCGCCCAACGGCCCCTCCCAGCAAAGGGTGATAGCCCAGGCCCTCGCCAACGCCGGGCTCGCCCCCGACGAGGTCGACGCCGTCGAGGCACACGGCACCGGCACGAGGCTCGGCGACCCCATCGAGGCCCAGGCGCTGCTCGCGACCTACGGGCAGAACCGTGAACTCCCGCTGTATCTCGGCTCATTGAAGTCCAACATCGGCCACACCCAGGCCGTGTCCGGAGTCGCCGGCGTCATCAAGACGGTGCTCTCGCTGCGTGCGGGGGTGCTGCCGAAGACGCTGCACGTGGATGCGCCGAGCAGGCAGGTCGACTGGACCGCGGGTGCGGTGGAACTCCTCACCGAGGCAAGGGAGTTCCCGGAGACCGGGCGTCCGCGCCGGATCGGTGTCTCCTCCTTCGGCATCAGCGGCACCAACGCCCACGTGGTCCTGGAGCAGGCCCCGGAACCGGAACCCCTCCCGGCCCCGCTGACCGGCCCGCTCCCCTGGGTGCTCTCCGCCCGCACGGAATCAGCCCTGCGGGACCAAGCCGCCCTGCTCTCCGACTACTTGACCGGGGACCCGGCTGTCACGTACGACGCCGTCGCCGAGTCGCTCGCCGTGTCGCGGGCGGGGTTGGGGTGCCGGGCGGTTGTGGTGGGGGAGGACAGGGGTGCGCTGGAGCGGGGGGTCGCGGCTGTCGCCGGGGGTGGTTCTGATCCTGGGGTGGTGCGGGGGCGTGCGGGGTCGGGGGGTGTGGTGTTCGTGTTCCCCGGTCAGGGGTCGCAGTGGGCGGGGATGGCGGTCGAACTCCTGGACTCCTCGCCCGTGTTCGCGGCGCGGATGGCTGAGTGTGAGACGGCTCTGTCGGAGTTCGTGGACTGGTCGCTGACGGAAGTCCTGCGCGCACAAGGCGAGTTGGAGCGGGTGGATGTCGTCCAGCCGGTCCTGTGGGCGGTGATGGTCTCCCTCGCCGAGGTCTGGCGTTCGTACGGGGTCGAACCCGCCGCTGTGGTCGGTCATTCGCAGGGTGAGATCGCGGCGGCTGTCGTAGCGGGCGCGCTGTCCCTGGAGGACGGTGCCCGAGTCGTCGCCCTGCGCTCCAAAGCGATCCTCGCCCTGTCCGGCAAGGGCGGTATGGTCTCCGTCCAGCTCCCCGCCGACCGCGTCCGCGCAGAACTGGAGCGCTGGGACGGGCGGATCGACCTGGCCGCCGTGAACGGTCCCGCTTCTGTGGTCGTGGCCGGTGAAACCCAGGCCCTGGACGAACTGCTGGCCTGGGCCGAGGCGGAGGGGGTGCGGGCGCGGCGGATCGCCGTGGACTACGCCTCTCACTCCGGGCAGGTCGACGCCGTGCGCGACGAACTCGCCGAAGTGCTGAAGGACATCACGCCCGGCCCGTCGCGGGTGGCGTTCTACTCGTGTGTCACCTCGGGGCGGCTGGACACCAAGGCGCTGGACGGCGACTACTGGTTCCGCAACCTGCGCCGGCCGGTCGAGTTCGAGGAGACCACCCGGGCCCTGCTGGAACAGGGACACACCCTGTTCGTCGAGGTCACCCCGCACCCGGTACTGACCAGCGCCGTCCAGGACACCGCCGACGCGACGGGCCGTGAGGCCGCCGTCACCGGAACCCTGCGCCGGGGCGAAGGCGGCCCGCAGCGGCTGCTGTTGTCGCTGGGGGAGGCGTACGTCCACGGCGCGCCCGTCGACTGGGCCCGCTGGTTCCAGGGCAGCGGCGCACACCGCGTCACCCTGCCCACCTACGCCTTCCAACACCAGCGCTACTGGCCCGAGGCGTTCGCCGCTGCGGGCGCCGGGCGGCTCGTGGACCAGTGGAAGTACCGGGTCGTATGGCGGCGCGTGGCGTTCGCCGAGGCGCCGGTGGACGGGGGGCGGTGGCTGCTGGTCGCCGCGCCCGGGGGAGTCGCCGAGCTGCTGCGGGGGGCGGGAGCCGAGGTGGTCGAGGCGGACGGCGTCGGAGAGCTGTCCGCAGGGGGCTTCACCAGCAAGGATGCTGGGGGCGTCCCCGGTAAGGCTGATGGCGTCGGGGGCGTCCCCGGCAAGGCTGACGGCATCGGGGAATTCACCGGCGTCCTCGCCGCCCCCGCCACCCCCGAAGCCGCCCTCACCCTCCTCCAGTCCCTCGACACCGCCGGAATCCGAGCCCCCCTCTGGTGGCTCACCCAAGGCGCCGCCGCCGTCACCGCCGACGAGACCCTCTTGCCCGAGGCGACCGCGCTGTGGGCCCTCGGGCAGGTCGTCGGGCTCGAACACCCGGACTGGTGGGGCGGGTTGGTCGACCTGCCCGCCGAGTGGACCCCCGAGACCGGCGCCGCCCTCATGGCCGTCCTCGGCGGCGGCACCCCGGAGGACCAGGTCGCCCTGCGCGCGTCCGGCGCCTTCAGCCGCCGCCTCGTGCGCGCGGCCCGCGCCGCCCGTACGGCCAAGCCCTGGCAGCCGCACGGCACGGTCCTGGTGACCGGCGGCACCGGCGGCATCGGCGCGCACGTCGCCCGCTGGCTCGCCGGAGCCGGTGCGGAACACCTCCTGCTGCTCGGGAGGCGGGGCGGCGAGGCCCCCGGGGCCGCCGAACTCGGCCGGGAACTGGAGGCATTGGGCAGCTCCGTCACCTTCGCGGCCTGCGATGTCGCCGACCGCGACGCCCTGGCCGCCGTACTGGCCGCGATCCCCGAGGAACACCCCCTGACCGCCGTCGTCCACGCGGCCGGTGTCGCCACCTTCGGCGACGTCCTGTCCGTCACCCCGGCCGACCTCGCCGAGGCGACCTCCGCGAAGGTCGACGGCGCCCGGCACCTGGACGAGCTGACCGCCGGGCTCGACCTGGACGCGTTCGTGCTGTTCTCCTCCGGCGCCGCCGTCTGGGGCAGCGCGGGCAACGCCGCCTACGCCGCCGCGAACGCGGCCCTCGACGGGCTCGCGCACCAGCGCCGCGCCCGGGGGCGGACCGCGACCTCCGTCGCGTGGGGCGGCTGGGCCGACGGCGGGATGCTCGCCGGGGCCAATCCGGTCGCCGACCAGCTGGAGCGCATGGGTGTGCGGCGGATGCGGCCCGAGCCGGCCATCGAGGCGCTGCGCGAGGCGGTCGAGCAGGGGGAGACGACCCTCACCGTCAGCGACATGGACTGGCCGACGTTCGCCCCGGTCTACGCGCTCTCCCGGCGCCGCCCGCTGATCGAGGAGATCCCCGAGGCCGCCCGCGCCCTCTCCGGGGCCGGCGACGGCGCGGACCAGGACGACGACAGCGCCGCCGCCCGGCTGCGCGAGTCCCTCGCCGGGCTCACCGGCCTCGAACGGCACGACACCCTCGTCGGCCTGGTCCGTGAGCACGCCGCGACCGTCCTGGGCCACACCGACCGGGACGGGGTCACCGAGGACCGCCCCTTCAAGGACCTCGGCTTCGACTCGCTCACCGCGACCGAACTGCGCAACCGCCTCAACGCGGCGACGGGCCTCAAGCTGCCCGCCACCCTCGTCTTCGACCACCCCACCCCGACCGCCCTCGCCGACCTCCTGGTCCGCGAACTCGCCCTCGGCGACGCCACCGGGGACGCCCTCGGTGCCCAGCAGGAACTCGACCGCACGGAACAGTCCCTGCTGAAGGCGGCGAGCGCCCCGGACATGGACCCCGACACCCTCGCGGACATCGCCCAGCGGCTGCGCGACCTCGCCGCCCGGCTCACCGGGGAGGACGGGCCCGCGCGCGCCCAGGCCGCGCTGGACTCGGCGACCGACGACGAGATCTTCGACCTGATCGACGGCGACCTCGGCGTCGCCTGACCCACGCCACTCCCGCCCGCAGCAGGACGCCTCACCACACCGAACTGGAGTCGACCACATGACCGAGGACAAGCTCCGCACCTACCTGCGGCGGGTCACGGCGGAATTGCAGAACACACGGGAGCGGCTGCGCGAGTCGGAGGAGAAATGGCGCGAGCCCCTCGCGATCGTCGGCATGGCCTGCCGGCTGCCCGGCGGCGCCGACTCGCCCGAGAAGCTGTGGCAGCTCGTCGCCGACGGCGTCGACACCACCGGCGGCCTGCCCACCGACCGCGGCTGGGACCTCGACGACCTCTACGACCCCGACCCCGACAAACACGGCAAGACCTACACCAAGGAAGGCTCCTTCCTCTACGACGCGGGCGACTTCGACCCCGCCCTGTTCGGCATCTCCCCGCGCGAAGCCCTCGCGATGGACCCCCAGCAGCGGCTGCTCCTCGAAGTCTCCTGGGAGGCCGTCGAACGCGCCCGCATCGACCCCACCTCCCTGCGCGGCTCCCGCACCGGCGTCTTCGTCGGCGGCCTGCCCACCGGCTACGGCGCGATGCTGCTGGACTCCGCCGACGACCAGGGCTACGCCCTGACCGGCGGCACCGGCAGCGTCATGTCCGGCCGCGTCTCCTACACCCTCGGCCTCCAGGGCCCGGCGGTCACCGTCGACACCGCCTGCTCGTCCTCCCTGGTCGCCCTGCACCTCGCCGCCCAGTCGCTGCGCCAGGGCGACTGCTCCCTGGCGCTCGCCGCGGGCGTCGGCATCCTCGCCACCCCGGCCGGGTTCGTCGTCTTCGCCCGCCAGCGCGGCCTCGCCGTCGACGGCCGCTGCAAGGCGTTCGCGGACGCCGCCGACGGCATCGGCTGGGGCGAGGGCGCCGCCGTCGTCATGCTGGAGCGGCTCTCCGACGCGCGCCGCAACGGACACCCCGTGCTCGCCGTCATCCGGGGCTCGGCCGCCAACCAGGACGGCGCCTCCAACGGCCTCGCCGCGCCCAGCGGCCCGGCCCAGCAGCGCGTCATCCGCCAGGCCCTCGCCACCGCCGGGCTCGCCCCCTCCGACGTCGACGCCGTCGAGGCGCACGGCACCGGCACCCGGCTCGGCGACCCCATCGAGGCGCAGGCGGTCCTGGCCACCTACGGACAGGGCCGCGACCCCGAACTCCCGCTCTACCTCGGCTCGTTGAAGTCCAACATCGGTCACACCCAGGCCGTCTCCGGCGTCGCCGGTGTCATCAAGACCGTCCTCTCCCTCCAGCAGGGCGTCCTGCCCAAGACCCTCCACGTCGACCAGCCCTCCACCGAGGTCGACTGGACCGCCGGGGACGTCGAACTCCTCACCGAGCAGCGGGAGTGGCCCGAGACCGGGCACCCGCGCCGGGCCGGCGTCTCGTCCTTCGGCATCAGCGGGACGAACGTGCACGTGATCCTGGAGGAGGCGCCGACGGCGGAGGAGGCCGAAGAGCCTTCTGCGGAGGACACCGCCCCCGCCCTCGGCACGGACACCCTCCCCTGGACCCTCTCCGCCGCCACCTCCGCCGCCCTGCGCGACCAGGCGGCCCGCCTCCACGACCACCTCCTCACCCACCCCGGCCTCACCCCGCCCGAGGTCGGCCGCTCCCTCGCCACCACCCGAGCCGCCCTCGAACACCGGGCGGTCCTCCTCGCCGAGGACCGCGACGGCTTCCTCAGCCGCCTCGTGGCCCTGAAGGACGCCGCCGAGGACACCCCCGGCGTGGTCACCGGCTCCGGCGCCAAGGCCAAGACGGTCTTCGTGTTCCCGGGCCAGGGCTCGCAGTGGGCCGGCATGGCGGTCGAACTCCTCGACTCGTCGCCGGTGTTCGCGGCGCGGATGGCCGAGTGTGAGACGGCGCTGTCGGAGTTCACGGACTGGTCGCTGACCGAAGTCCTGCGCGGACAAGGCGAGTTGGAGCGGGTGGACGTCGTCCAGCCCGTGTTGTGGGCGGTGATGGTCTCCCTCGCTGAACTGTGGCGTTCGTACGGTGTCGAGCCGGCGGCGGTCGTCGGTCACTCGCAGGGTGAGATCGCGGCGGCCGTCGTCGCCGGTGCTCTCACGATCGAAGACGGCGCCCGGGTCGTCGCCTTGCGTTCCAAGGCGATCCTGGCGTTGTCGGGCAAGGGGGGCATGGTCTCCGTCCAGCTCCCCGCCGACCGCGTCCGCGCAGAACTGGTGCGCTGGGACGGGCGGATCGATCTGGCCGCCGTGAACGGGCCCGCCTCTGTTGTCGTCGCCGGTGAGACCGGTGCGCTGGACGAGCTGCTGGCGTGGGCCGAGGCGGAGGGCGTGCGGGCGCGGCGGATCGCCGTGGACTACGCCTCCCACTCCGGGCAGGTCGACGCCGTGCGCGACGAACTCGCCGAGCTGCTGAAGGACGTCTCGCCCGGCTCGTCGCGGGTGGCGTTCTACTCGTGCGTGACCTCGGGGCGGCTGGACACCAAGGCGCTGGACGGCGACTACTGGTTCCGCAATCTGCGCCGGCCGGTCGAGTTCGAGGAGACCACCCGGGCTCTGCTGGAGCAGGGGCACAACCTCTTCGTCGAGGTCACCCCGCATCCGGTGCTGACCGGGGCGGTGCAGGACACCGCCGACGCCGTGGGCCGTGAGGCCGCCGTCACCGGGACCCTGCGCCGGGGTGAAGGCGGCCCGCAGCGGCTGCTGTTGTCGCTGGGGGAGGCGTACGTCCACGGCGCGCCCGTCGACTTCACGTCCTGCCTGCCGCAGGCCGACACCGTCGCCCTGCCGACCTACGCCTTCCAGCACCAGCGGTACTGGATGCAGGCGCCCCCCGCGACGGCGGGCGTCGGCCGTCCCGTCGACGCCTGGCGCTACCGCGTGACCTGGCGCCGGATCAGCCCGGCCGCCGGGGTCGCGCTCGACGGCCGCTGGCTGCTGGTCGATCCGCTCGGCGACGGCGAGGAGATCGCCGGGGCGCTGCGCGCGGCCGGCGCCGAGGTCGAGGTCGCCCAAGAGGTGCGGGACGGGGCGTACGACGGGGTCGTGTGCCTGCCCGCTGGGGCCGCTGACGCGCTGGAGGCCGTACGGGCGCTGGACGCGGCCGGGGTGCGGGCGCCGGTGTGGTGGCTGACGCGCGGGGGTGCCGCGGTCTCGGCCGGGGACACCGTGCGCGGCGAGGCGACGCGGCTGTGGGGGCTCGGGCAGGTCGTCGGGCTCGAACTGCCCGAGCGGTGGGGCGGGTTGATCGATCTGGGGGAGTGGAGCGAGGGCGTCGCCGCCGTGCTGCCGGTCCTGCTGGCCGGGGGCGCGGGGGGTGAGGACCAGCTCGCGGTGCGCGGGCCCGCCGCCTACGCGCGCCGGCTGGTGCGGGCGCCGCTCACCGAGCGCGGTGTGGTCAGCACGTGGAAGCCGCGCGGCACCGTGCTGGTCACCGGCGGCACCGGCGGCATCGCCGCCCACCTCGCCCGCCGCCTCGCCACCGAGGGCGCCGAACATCTTCTGCTGCTCGGCCGGCGCGGCGCCGAGGCTCCCGGGGCGGATCAACTCGCCGAGGAGATCCGGGCGCTGGGCGCCGAGGTGTCCTTCGCGGCCTGCGACGTCACCGACCGCGAGGCCCTCGCCGCCGTCCTCGCCGCCGTACCCGAACAGTGGCCGCTGACGGCCGTCCTGCACGCCGCCAGCTCCACCAGCTACGGCCCCGCCCTCGGCGTCACCGCCGGGGAGCTGGCCGCCGGCATGGCCGCGAAGGCGGACGGCGCCCGGCACCTGGACGAGCTGACCGCCGGGCTCGACCTGGACGCGTTCGTGCTGTTCTCCTCCGGCGCCGCCGTCTGGGGCAGCGCGGGCAACGCCGTGTACGCGGCGGCCAACGCCTACCTCGACGGCCTCGCCCACGAACGCCACGCGCGCGGCCTGCCCGCGACCTCCGTCGCCTGGGGCGGCTGGGCCGACGGCGGGATGCTCAGCGACTTCGGTCAGCTCGCCGACCAGCTCCAGCGGATGGGCGTACGCCCGATGCGCCCCGAGGCGGCGCTCGACGTCCTGTGGGAGGCCGTCGAGCACGGCGAGACCACGCTCACCGTCAGCGACATGGACTGGGAGCGGTTCGCCCCGGTCTACGCCCTCGCCCGGCGCCGGCCGCTGATCGAGGAGATCCCGGAGGCCGCCCGCGCGCTGTCTCCGGCCGGCGACAGCGCCGCGGCCGGCGACGACAGCACGTCCGGCCAGCTGCGCGCCACCCTCGCCGGACTGAACCCGGCCGAGCAGCGCGCGACGCTCCTGGAGCTGGTGCGCGGCCGGGCCGCCGGGGTCCTCGGCCACACCGATCCGTCGGGCATCGCCGTCGGCCGCCCCTTCAAGGACCTCGGTTTCGACTCCCTCACCGCGACGGAACTGCGCAACCGCCTCAACGCGGCGACGGGCCTCAAGCTGCCCGCCACCCTCGTCTTCGACCACCCCACCCCGACGGCCCTCGCCGACCACCTGCGCGCCGAACTCCTCGGCTCCGCGCCGGAGTCGACGGCACCTTCGGCCCGCGCCGCCGACACCGACGACCCGCTGGTCGTCGTCGGCATGGCCTGCCGCTACCCGGGCGGGGTGCGCGGCCCGGAAGACCTGTGGCAGCTGCTCACCGAGGGCCGCGACGAGATGGCGGACTTCCCCGACGACCGCGGCTGGGACGCCCTCTCCCTCTACGACCCCGGCCGGCAGACGACCCTCTCCGGACAGGGCGCGTTCCTGTACGACGCGGGCGACTTCGACGCCGAGTTCTTCGGCATCTCCCCGCGCGAGGCCCTCTCCATGGACCCCCAGCAGCGGCTGCTGCTCGAAGTCTCCTGGGAGGCGCTGGAGCGCACCGGCATCGACCCGCTGTCCCTGCGCGGCTCCCGCACCGGCGTCTTCGTCGGCGGCACCCCGCAGGAGTACGGCGCCCTGCTCATGAACTCCGCCGCCCTGGCCGGGGGTTACGCCCTGACCAGCTCCTCCGGCAGCGTCATGTCCGGGCGGGTCTCCTACGTCCTCGGCCTGGAGGGGCCCGCCGTCACGGTCGACACCGCCTGCTCCTCCTCCCTGGTCTCCCTGCACCTCGCCGGGCAGGCGCTGCGCGCGGGGGAGTGCGACCTCGCGCTCGCGGGCGGCGTCACCGTCATGGCGACGCCGGGTTCGTTCGCGGAGTTCGCCAACCAGGGCGGGCTCTCCTCCGACGGCCGCTGCAAGGCGTTCGCCGACTCCGCCGACGGCACCGGCTGGGGCGAGGGCGTCGGGGTCGTCGTCCTCGAACGGCTCTCCGACGCGCGGCGCAACGGGCACCGGGTGCTGGCGACCGTGCGGGGCAGCGCCGTCAATCAGGACGGTGCCTCCAACGGGCTCACCGCGCCCAACGGGCCCTCGCAGCAGCGGGTCATCCGGGCCGCGCTCGACAACGCGGGGCTGGTCCCGGACGACGTCGACGCCGTCGAGGCGCACGGCACCGGCACCCGGCTCGGCGACCCCATCGAGGCGGGCGCGCTGCTCGCCACCTACGGCAGGGAGCGCGACCCGGAGCGGCCCCTGTGGCTCGGCTCGGTCAAGTCCAACATCGGGCACACCCAGTACGCCGCCGGTGTCGCCGGCGTCATCAAGACGATCCTCTCGCTGCGCGCGGGCGTCCTGCCGCGCACCCTCCACGTCGACGAGCCGACCCGGCAGGTCGACTGGTCCGGCGGGGGAGTGCAGCTGCTGACCGAGGCCCAGGCCTGGCCGCGCGCGGAGGGGCCGCGCCGGGCCGGTGTCTCGTCGTTCGGGATCAGCGGCACCAACGCGCACGTGATCCTGGAGCACACCCCGGAGCCCGCCGCCCCCGACGACACCCCCGGACCGGACGTTCCGCTCGTCCCCTGGCTGCTGTCCGGACACACCGAGGCCGCCCTGCGCGACCAGGCGGGCGCCCTCCTCGCCGACCTCGAAGTCCGCCCCGACGTGCGGCCGTTGGACGTCGCGCACTCCCTCGCCACCACCCGCAGCGCCCTCACGCACCGCGCCGCCGTCCTCGGGGACACCCCGCAGGCGCTGCTGGACGGGCTGCGCGCGCTCGCGGCGGGCGCCCCGGACGCAGGCGTCTTCGAGGGCACCGCGCAGGACGCCCCGCTCGCGGTCGTCTTCCCCGGCCAGGGCTCCCAGCGGACCGGCATGGGGCGTGAACTGTACGCGCGCCAGCCGGTGTTCGCCGCCGCGCTCGACGACGTGTGCGCGGCCTTCGACGGGCTGCTCGACCGCCCGCTGCGCGCCCTGCTGCTGGACGGGGACACCGACCGGGAGACCCTCGACGACACGGCGTACACGCAGCCCGCCCTGTTCGCCGTCGAAGTCGCCCTCTACCGGCTGCTGGAGAGCTGGGGTGTGCGCGCGGACGTGCTCATCGGGCACTCCATCGGTGAGCTGGTCGCCGCTCATGTCGCGGGCGTGTGGACGCTGCCCGACGCCTGCCGGGTGGTCGCCGCGCGAGCCCGGCTGATGGGCGCGCTGCCCGCCGGGGGCGCCATGCTCGCCGTGCACACGTCCGAGGCCGAGGTCGCCGGGGTGCTCGCCGCCCGCGAGGGCGCCGGCATCGCCGCCGTCAACAGCCCCACCTCGGTCGTCGTCTCCGGTCCTGAAGGCCAACTCCTGGAGGCCGCCGCCGAGTTCGTGGGGCGCGGCTACCGCACGAAGACGCTGGCGGTCAGCCACGCCTTCCACTCCGCGCTGATGGAGCCGATGCTGGCGGACTTCGCCGCCGAGCTGGCCCGCGTCGAGTTCCACGAGCCGGCGCTGACCGTCGTCTCCAACCTCACCGGCGCCACCGCCTCGGCCGCCGAACTGCGCTCGCCCGGCTACTGGGTGCGGCACGTCCGCGACACCGTCCGCTTCGCCGACGGCGTGCGCACCCTCCTCGACCGGGGTGTGCGGACGTTCCTGGAGGCCGGTCCCGGGGGCGCCCTGACCGCGATGGCCGCCGAGACCGCCGCCGCGCACGGCGACACCCCGGTGACCTGTGTGTCCGCGCTGCGCGCCACGGGCCGCGGCGAGGCCGACGCGCTCGTCACCGCCGTCGCCCGCCTCGCCCTCGCCGGCCACCCCGCCGACTGGCCCGCCTACTACGCGGGCGCCGGCGCCCGTACGGTCGCCCTGCCGACGTACTCCTTCCAGCACCGCCGGTACTGGCTGGACATCCTCGGCGGCGGCGCGCAGGACGCCGCCGCGCTGGGCCTGGACCCGGCGCACCACCCGCTGCTGGGCGCGGTGACCGCGCTGCCGGAGACGGGCGGGCTGCTGTTCACCGGCTCCCTCGCCCCCGGCCGGCAGCCCTGGCTCGCCGACCACGCCCTGGGCGGCGTGCCGATCCTGCCGGGCACCGCGTTCCTCGAACTCGCCCTGCACGCGGGCCGGTACGCCTCCTGCGAGCGGGTCGAGGAACTCATCGTGCACGCGCCCCTCGCGCTCACCGGCCCGACCGCGCTGAGCGTGGGCGTCGAGCCGGCCGACGCGGACGGGCGGCGGACCTTCACCGTGCACGCCCGCGCCGAGGAGCCCGGCGCCGAGTGGATCCGGCACGCCGGCGGCGTCCTCAGCCCGATCACGGCTCCCGCTCCCGCCCTGGACGGCACCTGGCCGCCGCCCGGCGCGCAGGAGGTGCCGCTGGACGGCTTCTACCTCACGACCGCCGAACGGGGCCTGGAGTACGGTCCCGCCTTCCAGGGCCTGACCGCCCTGTGGCGCGCGGACGGCGTCCTGTACGCCGACGTCACGCTGCCCGAGGTCCTCTCCGGCGCCGGGGACGACGACCGCGACGGCCACGCCGTGCACCCCGCGCTGCTCGACGCCGCCCTCCAGCCGCTCGCCCTGGGCGTCCTGGCCGCCGAGGGCGCGGAACCGGTCCCGGCCGGGCTGCCGTTCGCCTGGTCCGGCGCCCACCTCCACGCGGGCGGGGCGCGCGCGCTGCGGGCCCGGCTGACGGCCAGCCAGGACGGCACGGTCGCCGTCCTGCTGGCCACGCCCGGCGGGCAGCCCGTGCTGAGCGTCGACGCGCTGACCCTGCGCACCCCGAGCGCCCCGCAGGCCCCCGCCGCCGCGAACGACCTGTACCGGCTCGACTGGCCCGCGCTGCCCGTCCCCGCCGTGGCCGGCGGCGCGGCCTGGGCGCTGGTCGGGCTCGACCCGAGGGAGCTGCGGCCCCGGCTCGCCGCCGCGTGCGGCCGGGACGTCGTGCCCTACTCCGGTGCCCGGGTCCTCGCCGACGCGCTGGACTCCGGCGCGCCCGCCCCTGCCGCCGCGCTGCTGTGGTGCGACGCGCCGGACGGCGCGGACGCGGCGGCCGACGCCCGCGCGCTCACCCGGCAGGCGCTCGACCGGCTCCAGGAGTGGCTGGCCGACGAGCGGCTGGCGGACGTCCCGCTGGTCCTGGTCACCCACGGCGCGGTCGCCGCGGGGCCCGAGGACACCGCCCCGCACCCGGCGCGCGCCGCCGTCTGGGGGCTGGCCCGCGCCGTGCAGAGCGAGCACCCCGGCCGGCTGGTCCTGGCCGACCTCGACGCGGACCTCGACGGCGCCGGACCGCAGGACCGGACGGCCGCCGCCCTCGCCGCGCTGCCGGGCGCCCTGGCCACCGGGGAACCCCAACTGGCGCTGCGCGGCGGCACAGTTCACGTACCGCGCCTCACCCGGCTGCCCGCTCCTGACCCGGACGGCCCCGCCCTCGCCCCCGACCCGTCCGGCACGGTCCTGGTGACCGGCGCGACCGGCGGCATCGGCGCCCTGGTCGCCCGCCACCTGGTCGAACACCACGGCGTACGGCACCTGTTGCTCGCCACCCGGCGCGGACCCGAGGCCCCCGGCGCGGACGTGCTGGCCGCCGAACTGACGGCGGCCGGCGCGCGGGTGACGATCGCCGCCTGCGACGTCGCCGACCGCACGGCCCTCACCGCCCTGCTCGCCGGTCTTGACACCCCGCTCGCGGGCGTCGTCCACCTGGCCGGCGTCGTCGAGGACCGGCCGGTCCTCGATCTCACGTCCGGACAGCTGGACGCGGTGCTGCGGCCCAAGGCGGACGCGGCGTGGCACCTGCACGAGCTGACGGCCGGTGCGGACGGGGGAGACGCGGTCCCGCTGGTGCTGTTCTCCTCGGCCGCCGGAGTGCTCGGCAGCCCCGGACAGGCCAACTACGCGGCGGCCAACGCCTTCCTGGACGCCCTCGCCGAGTACCGCGCGTCCCTCGGGCTGCCCGTGCTCTCGCTGGCCTGGGGCCCCTGGCAGGGCGTCGGCGGCATGGCGGACGGCCTCGACGGGCGGTCGCGGCCGGCCGGCGGCGGGCTGCTGCCGTTCGGCGCGGACAGCGGGCTCGCCGTCCTCGACGAGACGCTGGCCGTCCGCTCCGCGCCGGCCGTGGTGGCGCTGCGGCTCGCGCTGAAGGCCGCGGAAGGGCTGCCCGCCGAGCAGATCCCGGTGATCCTGCGGGGCCTCGTGCGCGGGGTGCGGCGCCCGGTCAGGGCGCTGGACCGGGCCGTGGACCCCGGCGCAGGCGCCGGTCTGGCCGCGCTGGCGCCCGCCGACCGGGCCGAGGCCCTGCTGAGCCTCGTACGCGCCGAGGCCGCCCGGGTGCTCGGCCACGACGGGCCCGACGGCATCGACGCCGACCGGGCCTTCGGGGACCTCGGGTTCGACTCGCTGACCTCGGTCGAGCTGCGCAACCGGCTGGCCGGGGCGACCGGGCTGCGGCTCCAGCCGACGCTGGTCTTCGACCACCCGACCCCGGCCGCGCTCGCCGCCGCCCTCGACGCCCGCTACGCCGAGCCGGCGCCGCGCACGTCGCCCGAGGCCCCGGCCGACCCCACGGCCACGGTCGCGGATGCCGTCGAGTCGCTGTACCGGCACGCGGTGTCCATCGGGGAGTACGCCCGGGCGGCCAAGGTCCTGATGAACTCGGCAGGGCTGCGGCCCTCGTTCGGCTCGGCGGAGGAAGCGGGCCGGGCACCGGGCCTGGTCAAGCTCGGGGACGGCGACGGCAGCGGGCTGCCCGCGCTGATCGGGCTGCCGTCGACCTCGGTGTGGGCCAGCGACCAGGAGTTCGTCGCCCTGGCCAGGCCGCTGCGCGGGCTGCGGGACACGTACTCGCTGATGATGCCGGGCTTCGCCGCCGGTGAACTGGTCGCGGCGAGCGTCGACGCGGTCGCCGACCACGCGGCGCGGACCATCCTGCGGGGCATGGACGGCGCCCCCTTCGCGCTGGCCGGCCGCTCCTCCGGCGGCTCGCTCGCCTACGCGGTCGCCGCGCGCCTGGAGGAGCTGGGGGCCCCGGCGGCGGGTGTCGTCATGCTCGACTCCTACCTCGCGCACACGCCGCAGACCCAGTACATGGTCCACGTCATGGAGTCCCGCTCGCTGGAGCGGGAGGCCGAGTTCGGGCGGATGACCGGGCTGCGGCTCACCGCGATGGCGTCGTACTTCTCGCTCTTCGACACCTGGGAGCCGGCCGAGCTGGCCACGCCGGGGCTGCTGCTGCGGGCCTCGACGCCGGTCGCGCCCGACCCCGGGCACCCGCAGGAGGTGCCGGACGAGTGGCAGACGGTGTGGCCGGTGCCGCTGACCGTGCGGGACGTGCCCGGCGACCACCACTCGATGATCGAGGAGCACGGGCAGGTCACCGCGGGGGTCATCCATGAATGGCTGACCGGCCTGGGGTCGTGATCCGGCCCGGCGCGCATAAATCTGAAGAGTAAGAGAAAGGTTAGGGCGGCGTAAGAGTCGGGCTTCGGTCCGTCGGCGAGTTCCGCAATTCTTACGCCGCCTTTATGTAGCAGGTATTTGTTAATTCGGAGGGGCCACAGGGAAACCCTAGTAATTTTCGACCCGAGGTGATCTTGTGCGTTTAATGATTATTGTCTGTTTTTGGGGCGGGCTGTCCCGAGGTGTCCGGAAGGGTGTCCGGCCTAGTAAATCCCCTAGATAGCAGCCAAGTTACGGGTGTGAAGCCGGATCGCGGGAGGCGTTTTCGGTGTCCGGCTCGAGTGAGATGTGCACATCAGTGCTTTCCATCCAGTGGAATTTACCTCTGTAAAATTGAGATACTCGTCTAGAGTCTGGGTGTGCCTGGTTAGTGGCTGTCAGATCGATGACTGCTGAAATCCGTAGTTGTCTTGGCCAATTTCGGGCAAATTCTCTAGTGTGCCGACGCGACGTGGATGCAAATCCCGCGCCGTGTACGCAGCGCGGGATTTAGAGGTGGAACTTGATGATGCCCTTCGGTCGAGTTGATGATCTTGAGTTCATGAAGGCGTTGTACGCCCGGTGCGGCCGAGGCCGCACCATGACGGTCATCCTGGAGGGCGGCGCGGGCTGCGGAAAGACGGCTTTCCTCGACGCGTTCGCCCAGTACGTCACCGAGCAGGGCGCGACCGTCCTCGCGCTCCCCTGCACGGCGCCCGCGCAGGCGCCCACGCCCGAGGACGTCCAGGACTTCGTCGACTGGCTCACGGACCTCGCCCGTGAGACCCCCGTCGTCGTCTGCCACGACGACCCCCAAGGGCTGGACGAGCACGGCGCCCGGCTCCTCCTCGAAGCCGCCCGCAGACTGCGCGGCAGCCGGGTCATGCTCGTCCTCACCCTGTTTCCCTTCGGCGGCACCTTCGCCCCCGCCCTCCACCGCGACCTGCTGCGCCAGCCGCACGTCCAGCGCATCAGGCTGCGCCCGCTCACCCCTGAGCAGAGCGGCGAGTACTGGACCCGGCTGCGCGGCACCTCACCCCTCGGCAGCGCCGAGGACGCCCACGCCGCCAGCGGCGGCAACCCCCTCCTGCTGTGCGCCCTCGCCGAGGAACTCGGCGTCCCGCTGTCGGTGACCCCCTGGCCGCAGCCGCAGGGCCTCTTCGTCCAGACCGCCGTCGACTGCGCCCGCGACAGCGGACCCCTCGCCCTGCGGGCCGCCGTCGGCATGGCCGCCCTCGGCGAGTTCGCGGACCCCGACAGCGTCGCCGCGGTCCTGCGGCTCAGCTCCGCCGAAGTCGCCTACGGCCGCAACCTCCTGGACGCCGCGGGCCTCGTCGACGGCTGGCGCGTGCGCCACCCCGCCGTCGCCGCCGGGCTCCTCGAACACATCGGGGAACAGGCGAAAGCCGGACTCGACGCCGAGGTCGCCGAACTCCTGCACAGCCGCGGCGCCGGCGTCACCGACCTGGCCCGCCACCTCCTGCGTACTCGTGTCACCGGCGGCACCTGGCAGGCCGCCACCCTCGAACGCGCCGCCGCCGAGGCCCTCGACCGCGACGACGCCCTCTTCGCCGACGACTGCCTCGACCTCGCCCAGGAGGCCACCGCCGACTGCTGGGACCACGTCCGGCTCGAGCTGAAACGTTATGCCCTGCGGATGCGCACCGACCCCTGGACGGCAGGCCCCGCCTCCCTCAACAGGGTGCTGGCCGCTTCCTGCGCGCACGGCGACGACCCCTGCCCGGCCCGTACCGTCCTGCACGCCCGGCTGCTGATCGACTGCGGCCGGCTGGACGAGAGCGTCGTCGTCCTCCAGAGCGTCTTCCCCCAGGCCGAACTGCCCACGAGCGAGGAGGACCGGACCTGGCCCTGGCTGTTCAGGATCGCCCCCGGACTCTCCGAGCACTGGCCCACGGCCTCCGACGCCTCCGCGTCGCTCGCCGGGGTACCCGTCACCGAACTCTTCATGTTCGACTTCTGGTTCGGCGGCCTCAGCGCCCACAGCCCCGAGGTGTACGAGGCGGAGGAACACCTGCGCTCCCTCGCGCTGGGCGACACCACCCTCGCACTGATCGTCCCCGCCCTGCTCTGCCTCAACAAGGCCGGCCATCCCGACCTCGCCGACGCCTGGGCCGCGCACTTCCTGCGCGAGGCCACCGAACGCGGCGTCGAGGGCTGGCGGCAGATCTTCACCGCCATCCGCGCCGAGGCCGCCCTCGCCCAGGGCCGGCTCATCGAGGCCGAGACCTACGCCCGCAACGTCCTCGCCACCGCCTCCGGCGAACCCAGCCACTGGCTCTACGGCGGCCCCCTCGCCGTCCTCGTCAAGGTCTGCGCCGCCACCGGACGCTACGAGGAGGCCGCCCGGCTGCTCGACCGGCCGCTGCCCGACGAGTTCTCGCAGAGCTACTGCTCCCTCTCCTACCTCGATGCCCGCGGCCACTTCCTGGCCGGCCTGGGCCGGCCCCACCTCGCGCTCTCCGACTTCCTCACCATCGGCCGGCGCGCCGGACGCTGGCTGGTACCCAGCTGGGCCGAGCCCCCGTGGCGCGTCGCCGCCGCCGAGATCTGGCTCAGGATCGGCGACGACCAGGAGTGCGCCGGCCTGCTCGCCGAGCACGAGGCCCTCGCCCCCGAGAGCGGAATGCTCCACCCCGGCCAGTGGCTCAGGGTCCGCGCCCGCCTCGCGGGACGGCAGGACCGGCCCGCCCTGCTGGCCAGCGCCGTCGAGCGGATCCGCGAGTCAAGCGGCGGCTGGTTCCTGGCCGCCGCGCTCACCGACCTCGCCGAGGCCCACCAGGACCTCGGGCAGAACGGCTCCGCCGAACTCGCCCTGCGCGAAGCCGAACAGCTCGCGGAGGAGGCCCGCTCCGACGCCCTCCTCGAACGCATCGCCGCCCTCGCCGTCGGCGCCGGCCACCCCCGCAGCACGCTGCGCGGCCCCCGCTCCCTGGGCCTCGCCGCCAGGCTCAGCGACTCGGAGCTGCGCGTCGCCGTCCTCGCCGCCCAGGGCCGCACCAACCGGGAGATCTCCGAGGAGCTGTTCATCACCATCAGCACCGTCGAGCAGCACCTCACCCGGGTCTACCGCAAGCTCGACATCACCTCCCGGCACGAACTCCCGCTCCACGTGGAGAGCGCGCTGCGCGAAGCGGCCTGACCACCTGACATCCAAAGGGCCTGCCCGGTACGTGAGTACCGGGCAGGCCCTTTGGGGGTACCGGCGGGGATCAGGCCGGGCCGGCCGCGAGGTTCCTCGCCATCTCGATGAGGGACGCGGCGTCCATGGCGGCGATCTCCCGCTCCGGCTCCGGGGCGTCCGGCTTGTCCTGCTTAGGGGCATCCGGTGCGAGCGCCAGCAGGGAGTCCAGCAGACCGCTCTCCCGCAGCCGCTCCAGCGGCAGCGACAGCAGCAGGTCACGCACCTCCGCCTCGCTGCGCCCCGCACCGGCTGCTGGGGTCGCCCGCGCCGCCTCCCCCGCGAAGAGCCGCTCCCCGATCTGCGCGGCGAGCACGTCCAGCCGGGGGTGGTCGAAGACCAGCGTCGCCGGAAGCCGCAGCCCCGTCGCCGAGTTCAGCCGGTTGCGCAGCTCCACCGCGCTCAGCGAGTCGAAGCCCATCTCCCGGAACGACCGCTCGGGGTCGACCAGCGAGGGCGTCGGATGCCCGAGCACCGTGGCCACCTCGGCGCGCACCAGCGTCAGCAGCGCGCTCTCCCGCCGCTCCAGAGGCAGCGCGGCCAGCCGCCGGCGCAAGCCCTCACCGGGCTCCCGGGTCTCCCGGGCGGCCCGCCTGCGGGCCCCGCCCGCACCGGAGCCCGCCAGCGACCGCAGCAGCGGCGGCAGCGACCCCTGCGCGGCCCACGCCCGCAGCGCCGCCGTGTCGACGGGCGCGGCCACGACCGCGTCCCCGGCCGTCGCCCCGGTCAGCGCTGCGTCGAACAGCGCGAGCCCCGCCTCACTGGACAGCGCCCTGAACCCGCCCGACCGCAGCCGGCGGTGGTCCGCCTCCGTGAGATGAGCGGTCAGCGCGCTCTCCTCCTCCCACAGCCCCCACCCGACCGACACGGCCGGGCCGAGCCCGCGCGCGGAGGCGTCGAGGAACGCGTTGGCGGCGGCGTAGTTGGCCTGCCCCGGCGAACCGAGCGCGGCGGCGGCCGACGAGAACAGCACCACCCGCCTTACCCCGGGCCGCAGTTGGGCGAGCCGCGCCAGATGCTGGACGCCGTACGTCTTCGGCCGCAGCACCCCGGCCAGCCGCTCGGGGGTGAGCGCGGCGACGGCGCCGTCGCCGGTGGTGCCCGCGCAGTGCACGACGGCGGCGAGCCGCAGGCCCCGCTCGGACAGGAGGGAGTGCAGCCGGGCCGGCGCATCGGGGTCACCGATGTCGCCGGCCACGACCTCGACATCCGCGCCGGAGTGAGCCAGCGCGGAGCGGAGCGCGTCGGCCCGCTGAGTGTGCGGACCGCCGCGGGTCAGGAGGGTGAGGTGCCGTACGCCGTGCCGCTCGGCGAGCCGCCGGGCGACCAGGGCGCCCAGCGTCCCGGTGGCGCCGGTCACGAGTACGGTCTCACCGGGGAGGAAGCCGGTGGTCGGAAGGGTCAGCACGGCCTTGCCCACGAGGGTGGCCTGAGCCAGCGCGCGGAAGGCCTCCGGGGCCTGCCGGATGTCCCACACGGTGGCCGGCGGCGGAGTCAGCGCCCCGGCCGTGAAGAGCGAGACCAGCTCACCGAGGATCGCCTCGATCCGCTCGGGCCCGGCGTCGGCCAGGTCGAACGGCAGATACACCACCCCCGGGTGATCCAGGGCAAGTTGCTCCGTGTCCCGCGGATCGGTCTTGCCCATCTCCACGAACCGTCCGCCGTGGGGCAGGAGTTGGAGGGTGGCGTCGGTGAACTCGCCGGCGAGGCAGTTGAGGACGACGTCCATGCCGGCGCCGCCGGTGGTGTCGAGGAAGGCGTCGCGGAAGGCGAGTGTGCGGGAGTCGGCGATGTGGTCGTCGTCGAGTCCGGCGGCGCGCAGGGCGTCCCACTTGCCGCGGGACGCGGTCGCGAACACCTCGGCGCCCAGGTGCCGGGCCAGCTGCACGGCGGCCGTGCCGACCCCGCCCGCGCCGGCGTGGATCAGCACCCGCTGCCCGGCCGCCAGCCGCCCCAGATCCACCAGCCCGTAGAACGCGGTCAGCGCCACCACCGTCGCGGCGGCGCCCTCGACCTCGCTCCAGCCGTCCGGAACCGGCGCGAGCAGCCGGGCGTCGGCCACCGACAGCGGCGCGAACGACGTGTCCAGCGTGCCCATCACCCGGTCACCGACCGCGAACCGGGTCACCCCGGGCCCGACCTCGGTCACGACACCGCTGCCCTCGCTGCCCAGCCGGGCCGCGTCCGGATACATGCCGAGCGCGATCAGCGTGTCCCGGAAGTTCATCCCGGCCGCCCGTACCGCCACCCGCACCTGCCCGGCGCCGAGCGCTGCCGTCCCCTCACCGTCGGGGACGAGCGCGAGAGCGCCGAAGGAACCGGGCTCGGTCACGTCGAGCCGCCACTGCTCGTGCCCGGCGGGCATCGCGAGCGGCTGTCCTGCGGCCCGTTCGAGCCGCCGTCCGTGCACCGCGCCGCCCCGCAGCGCGACCTCGGGCTCCCCGGCGCCGAGCGCCGCGCCGAGCCCGGCCACGGTGAGCGGCCCGACCACGTCCAGCAGCACGATCCGCCCCGGCTCCTCCGCCTGCGCCGACCGCACCAGCCCGGCCAGCGCCGCGTGCGCGACACCGGTCGCGGTGACCGGGGTGCCCGGCACGGGAGCGGCGCCCCGCGTGACGACCACCAGAACCCCAGGCCGCTCCCCGGCCAGCCAGCCCTGCACCAGCTCAAGCCCCCAGCCGGCGGCCAGCTCCGCCGCCTCGGCCTCCGCACCGGCCTCGGCGTCGACGGGGCAGACGGCCACGACGGCGGACGCGTCCCCGCCGATCTCGCCGAGCGTGCCGTGAACGGGCACACCCTCAGGGCCGCCGCCACCGAGGGCGGCGTAAGTCCCCTCGGCCGCACCGCTCTTGGCCAGCTCCGGCCACACCACGGCCAGCAGCGCATCGGACGTACCGCCCGGCGCGGTCAACTGGCTCGCGGTGACCGGCCGGAAGGCCAGCTCGCCCACGCTGACGACAGGTGCGCCCAGCGCGTCGGCTGCGTGCAGCGTCAGTCCGCCGGAGGCCGAGCGCGCGAGCCGGACCCGCAGACTCCCCGCGCCCGTCGCGTGCAGACAGACGTCGGACCAGGAGAACGGCAGCCCCGCGCCCTGCCCGTCCGGCAGGAACCCGGCCGCGTGCAGAGCGCTGTCCAGCAGCGCCGGATGCAGCAGGAACGCGGTGTCCCCGGCGTCGGTCCCGACCTCGGCGAAGACCTCGTCACCGCGCCGCCAGACGGCCCGCAGCCCCTGGAAGAGCGGCCCGTACCCGAAACCGGCCTCGGCCATCGTCGCGTAGGCCCCGTCGAGACCGACCGGCTCGGCGCCGGCCGGCGGCCACGCGCCGAGGTCGAACTCCGGCCCCGCCGCCGCGCTGAGCACCCCGCTGCCGTGCCGGGTCCACGTCTCCCCGTCCGCCCCGTCGGGCCGCGAGTGGAAGCGCACGGCCCGCCGCCCCTCCTCGTCCGGCTCGTCCACGGCGACCTGAAGATGCAGCCCCTTGGACGCGGGCAGCACCAGCGGCGCCTCCAGGACCAGTTCGTCGAGCGTGCCCGTCCCCACCCGCTCGCCCGCCCAGAGGGCCAGCTCCACGAAGGCGGTTCCCGGCAGCAGCACGGTGCCGAACACGGCATGGTCGGCGGTCCACGCCTGCTCCCGGACCGACAACCGCCCGGTGAACACGGCCCGTTCGCTCTCCGCCAGCTCCACGACCGCCCCGAGCAGCGGATGCCCCGCCCGCCCGAGCCCCGCCGCACCCGCGTCCCCGGCCCGCGCGACCGGCAACTCCGTCCAGTAGCGCTGGTGTTGGAAGGCGTAGGTGGGCAGGGTGACGCGGTGTGCGCCGCTGCCCTGGAACCAGCGGGCCCAGTCGACGGGCGCGCCGTGGACGTACGCCTCACCGAGCGAGAGCAGCAGCCGCTGGGGGCCGCCTTCGCCCCGGCGCAGGGTTCCGGTGACGGCGGCTTCACGGCCTGCGGCGTCGGCGGTGTCCTGGACGGCGCTGGTCAGCACGGGGTGCGGGGTGACCTCCACGAAGAGGTTGTGTCCCTGTTCCAGCAGAGCCCGGGTGGTCTCCTCGAACTCGACCGGCTGGCGCAGGTTGCGGAACCAGTAGTCGCCGTCGAGTGCCTTGGTGTCCAGCCGCCCTGAGGTGACACAGGAGTAGAACGCCACCCGGGACGGGCCGGGCGTGATGTCCTTCAGCACTCCGGCGAGTTCGTCGCGCACGGCGTCGACCTGCCCGGAGTGGGAGGCGTAGTCCACGGCGATCCGCCGCGCCCGCACCCCGTCCGCCTCGGCCCACGCCAGCAGCTCGTCCAGGGCTCCGGTCTCTCCGGCCACGACGACGGAGGCGGGCCCGTTCACGGCGGCCAGGTCGATCCGCCCGTCCCAGCGCTCCAGTTCTGCGCGGACGCGGTCGGCGGGGAGCTGGACGGAGACCATGCCGCCCTTGCCCGACAGGGCGAGGATCGCTTTGGAGCGCAAGGCGACGACCCGGGCGCCGTCCTCCAGCGACAGCGCGCCCGCGACGACAGCCGCAGCGATCTCACCCTGCGAATGCCCCACCACAGCAGCTGGCTCGACACCGTACGAACGCCACACCTCCGCGAGCGAGACCATCACCGCCCACAGGACCGGCTGGACCACGTCCACCCGCTCCAACTCGCCTTGTGAACGCAGGACTTCCGTCAGCGACCAGTCCACGAACTCCGACAGCGCCGTCTCACACTCAGCCATCCGCGCCGCGAACACGGGCGAGGAGTCGAGGAGTTCGACCGCCATCCCCGCCCACTGCGACCCCTGACCGGGGAACACGAACACCACACCCCCCGACCCCGCACGCCCCCGCACCACCCCGGGATCAGAACCACCCCCAGCAACAGCCGCGACCCCCCGCTCCAGCGCACCCCTGTCCTCCCCCACCACAACCGCCCGGCACTCCAGCCCCGCCCGCGACACGGCGAGGGAGTAGCCGACATCCACCGGCCGTCCCTCGAACCCCTCCGCGAGCCGTCCCGCCTGTGCCGACAGCGCGGCGTCGCTGCGGGCCGACAGGATCCATGGCACCGGCAGCGCCGTACCGTCCGCCGGGGCGGTCTCGGTCTCCTCGTCGCCCTGTTCCAGGACCAGGTGGGCGTTGGTGCCGCTGATGCCGAAGGAGGAGACACCGATCCGGCGCGGACGCCCGGTTTCCGGGAACTCCCTTGCCTCGGTGAGGAGTTCCACCGCACCCGCGGTCCAGTCGACCTGCCTGCTCGGCTCGTCCACGTGCAGCGTCTTCGGCAGCACCCCGGCGCGCAGCGAGAGCACCGTCTTGATGATGGCGCCGACGCCGGCGGCGGCGATGGTGTGGCCGATGTTGGACTTCAACGAGCCGAGATACAGGGGGATTTCACGGTTCTGGCCGTAGGTCGCGAGGACGGCCTGTGCCTCGATGGGGTCACCCAACCGGGTGCCGGTGCCGTGTGCCTCGACGGCGTCGACTTCGTCGGCGGTGAGCCCGGCGTTGGCGAGGGCGTCGCGGATGACGCGTTGCTGGGAGGGTCCGTTGGGGGCGGTGAGTCCGTTGGAGGCGCCGTCCTGGTTGACGGCCGAGCCTCGGACGACCGCCAGCACGGGGTGGCCGTTGCGGCGGGCGTCCGAGAGGCGTTCGACGAGCAGGACGCCGACGCCCTCGCCCCAGCCGGTGCCGTCGGCTGCCTCGGCGAAGGCCTTGCAGCGGCCGTCGGAGGCGAGGCCGCCCTGGCGGGCGAACTCCGGGAAGATGCTGGGCGTCGCCATGACGGTCACGCCGCCGCTGAGCGCCATGTCGCACTCGCCGGAGCGCAGCGCCTGCACGGCGAGGTGCAGGGAGACCAGGGAGGACGAGCAGGCCGTGTCGACCGTCAGCGCGGGCCCTTCCAGGCCGAGCGTGTAGGCGACCCGGCCGGACATGACGCTGCTGGTCATGCCGGTCAGCGAGGGCGGGTCGTCGGTGGCCTGGAGCATCGCGAGGAGGCCGACGAAGTCCTCGGAGCCGCCGCCGAAGTAGACGCCGGTGCGGGAGCCGCGCAGGCTCGACGGGTCGAGGCCCGCCCGCTCCACGGCCTCCCAGGACGTCTCCAGCAGCAGGCGCTGCTGGGGGTCCATGGAGAGGGCCTCGCGCGGGGAGATGCCGAAGAACTCGGCGTCGAAGCCCGCCGGGTCGGCGAGGAAGCCGCCTTCGAGGGTCGCGGAGGAGTTGATGCCGTCCGTCTCCTCGTACAGCTCGTCGACGGGCCAGCCCCGGTCGCGGGGCATCGGGCCGACGCCGTCGCGGCCCTCGTCGACCAGCCGCCACAGGTCGTCGGGGCTCGTCACCCCGCCGGGGTAGCGGCAGGCCATGCCGACGATCGCGATCGGCTCCCGGTTCTTGTGCTCGCTCGCCGTCAGCCGCTCGCGCAGGTCGCGGGCGTCGGCGACGGCCCGCTTGAGGTAGTCGCGCAGGCGGCTCTCGTTGCTGCCGGACTCCTCGGCGGCGGGGGTGCTTGACATGCGGACGTCACTTCCTCGGAGAGCGGGATCGGAGCGGGGGGCTTCGGGGGAGATCAGTGGTAGCCGTCGTCGACCAGCGCGAACAGGTCGTCGTCGGAGAGGTTCTCCTCGGCTTTCTGCTCCGGCTCGCGCAGGCTCTCCCACAGCCGGCGCAGCCGGTCGTCGAGGAGCGCGCGCTCCGGGTCGTCGGCCGGGACCTCGGCGAGCGCCGCCGTCAGCGCGCCCAGCGCGGCCAGCGCGTCCTGGGCGCGGGAGGCGGCGGGCGGGGCGAGCCCTTCGAGCAGCAGGACGGCGACGGCCTGCGGGGTCGGGTGGTCGAAGACGAGGGTCGCGGGCAGTTTCAGGCCCGTCGCGGCGCCGAGGCTGTTGCGCAGTTCGACGGCGGTCAGGGAGTCGAAGCCCAGCTCGCGGAAGGTGCGGTGCGGGGTGACGGCGCCCGGCGCGCCGTGGCCGAGGACGGTCGCGGTGTGCCGGTGGACGAGGTCGAGCAGCAGCCGGTCGCGCTCCGCCTCGGAGAGCGCCGCCAGCCGGCCGGCCAGGTCGGGTTCGGCCGTGCCGGGCCCGGCCGCCGCTGCCCGGCGCAGCAGGGGCGCGCGGACCAGGCCCCGCCACAGCGGCGGGAGCGTGCCCGCCTCCGCCTGGGCGCGCAGTGCGGCCGGGTCCAGGGCGATGGGGGCGAGGGTGTCGGTGTCGGCGCCGAGGGCGGCGTCGAAGAGGGCGAGGCCGTGTTCGGCGGTGAGCGCGCGCAGTCCGGAGCGGGCCATGCGGCGCTGGTCGGCCTCGGTGAGCGAGGCCGTCATGCCGCCCGACTGCTCCCAGGCGCCCCAGGCCAGCGAGAGCCCCGCGTGTCCGGCGGCCCGGCGGCGGGCGGCGAGGGCGTCCAGCGAGACGTTCGCGGCGGCGTAGTTGGCCTGCCCGGGGTTGCCGGTGAGCCCGGACGCGGAGGAGAACAGCACGAACAGGGCCGGTTCGTGGCCGAGTTCGCGCAGCACCTCGTCGAGGTTGACGGCGGCGTCCGTCTTCGGCCGCAGCACGTGGTGCAGCTGTTCGTCGGTGAGTCCGGCGGCGAGCCCGTCGTCGAGGACACCGGCGGTGTGCACGACGGCCGTCACGGGCCGGTCGAGCCCGGCGAGGGCGGTGTGCAGTTCGGCCCGGTCGGCGATGTCGCAGGCGAGCGTGGTGACGTCGGCGGCGCCGGCGTCCCGCAGGGCCTGCTCCAGCTCGGCCGCGCCCGGTGCCTGCGGGCCGCGGCGGCCCAGGAGCAGCAGGTGGCGGGCGCCGTGCCGGGTCACCAGATGCCGGGCGAAGAGCCCGCCGAGGTTGCCGCTCGCGCCGGTCACCACGAACACGCCGTCCGGGTCCGGGACGGGGGGCAGGGTGAGGACGGCCTTGCCGACCAGCTTGGCCTGGCTGAGCGCCCGGAACGCGTCCCGGGCCCGCCGCACGTCCCACGTCGTCAGCGGCGGCGGCGTCAGCGCCCCCTCGGCGAACAGCGCGAGCACCGCCCGCAGCATGTCCCGCATCCGGTCCGGCGCCGCCTCGTTGAGGTCGTAGGCCGCGTAGTCCACCCCCGGATACGCGGCGGCCACCGCCTCCGGTTCGCGGATGTCGGTCTTGCCCATCTCCAGGAACCGCCCGCCGCCCGGCAGCAGCCGCAGCCCGGCGTCGACGAACTCCCCGGCCAGACAGTCCAGTACGACGTCCAGGCCGCTGCCGCCGGTGGTGGCGAGGAAGTGCGCGGCGAAGTCGGTGGTGCGTGAGTCGGCGGTGTGGTCGTCGTCGAGCCCGGCGGCGCGCAGCACGTCCCGTTTGCCGGAGCTGGCGGTCGCGAACACCTCGGCGCCGAGATGCTTGGCCAGCTGTACGGCGGCGGTGCCGACACCGCCCGCGCCGGCGTGGACGAGGACCTTCTGCCCCGGCCGCACGCCCGCGAGGTCCACGAGGCCGTAGTAGGCGGTCAGATACGCGATGGGCACGGCGGCGGCCTGCGCCCACGTCCAGCCCTCGGGCATCGGCGCGAGCCAGCGGTGATCGGTGACGGCGAGCGGCCCGAAGGCGCGCGGCGCGAGCCCCAGCACCCGGTCACCCGGCTTCAGATCCGGGACGTCAGGGCCCACTTCCCGTACGACACCGGCGAGTTCACCGCCGAGCCCGCGCAGCCCCGGCACCATGCCGAGCGCGACGACGACATCACGGAAGTTGACGCCGGCGGCCCGTACCTCGACGCGGACCATGCCGGGCGCGAGCGGCGCGGTGACGTCCTCGGCGGCGGGCGCCGGGGACAGGTCCTCGATGGTCCCGCTGTCCCCGGTGCGCTCCAGCACCCACGGCCCCTCGGCCGGCGGCAGCAGCGCCGGATGCGTGGCGAGCGGCACCAGCCGGGGCGCGTGCACGGCCCCGGCGCGCAGCGCCAGCCGGGGTTCGGGCAGCGCCGCGGCGCGGGCGACGACGGCGGCCGACGCCTCGTCACCGTCCCAGTCCAGGACGGTGATCCGGTCCGGGTTCTCGTGCGCGGCCGAACCGAGCAGCGCCCACACGGCCGCCGCGGCAGGGTCGGGCGCCGGCTCGTCCCGGCCGACCCGCACCGCGCCGCGCACCAGCACGACCAGCCGCTTCTCGTGCCCGGCCGCGATCCAGTCCCGCACGGCGCCGAGCGCTTCTTCCGCCGCCTGGTGGACGGCCTCGGCGCCCGAGGAGGCGGCGCGGCCGAGGGCGACGAGCACGGCGTCGGCGTCGGTCCCGGCGGCGAGGCCGGCAATCTCCACGGCGCCCGGCAGCTCCGGCACGTCGTCCCCCGCGACCCGCGCCCAGCGCTCGGGCGCGGCGGCGGGCTCCTGCGGCGGCGTCAGCTCCTCCCAGCCCGGCAGGTGCAGCCCCTCCGCGGCGTCGGGAGCGGTCTGGGCCGGGGTCAGGGAGGCCGGGGCGGCGCGCACGGTGAGGGAGCCGACCGTCGCGACCAGGGTGCCGGCCGGGTCCGTGAGGGTCAGCGCGAGGGTGTCGGCGCCGGTCGGTGTGATCCGTACGCGCAGCGCGGTCGCGCCGGTCGCGTGCAGGGTGACGCCGTCCCAGACGAACGGCAGCCGGCCCCCGTCGCCGCCCCCGGTGAGGGCGCCGCCCGCGTGGACGGCCGCGTGCAGGGCCGCGTCGAACAGCGCCGGGTGCAGCGTGAAGGCGTCCGCGTCCCCCGACGCGCTCTCGGGGAGGGCGACTTCGGCGTACACGTCGTCGCCGAGCCGCCACGCCTTGCGCACGCCCTGGAAGACCGGGCCGTAGGCGAAACCGCCGGCCGCGAGGTCGTCGTACAGGGACTCGACGGGCAGCGCGCTCGCCCCGGCCGGCGGCCACTGGGGGTCCGGCGGCGGGGGAGTGGCGGGGTCGGTGCCGAGGGTGCCTTCGGCGTGGACGGTCCACAGGTCGTCTGTGGTGTGCTCCGGCTGGGAGGCGACGGTGAAGGCGCGGGCGCCGTCGGCGCCGGGCGCGGCGAGCACGGCCTGGACGCGGACGGCACCTGTCGGGGGCAGGATCAGCGGGGCGTGCAGGACGAGTTCGCCGACGGTCAGCGCGGCGGCGCCGGCCGCCGTCTGCCGGGCGCAGTGCAGGGCGAGGTCCACGAAGGCGGTGCCCGGGACCAGGACGGTGCCGCCGACGGCGTGGTCCGCGAGCCACGGATGCGTGTCCAGGCCGAGCCGCCCGGTGAGGATGTGCAGCCCCGTCCCGGCGATCGTCGTGGCCCCGGTCAGCAGCGGATGCCCGGCCGCCGCGAGCCCCCCGCCGCCCTGCCCGGAGCCCGGCTTGGGGCGCAGCCAGTAGCCGCGCCGCTGGAAGGCGTACGTGGGCAGCGCGACGGTGCGCGTGCCCCGGCCGGCGTGGAACGCGGCCCAGTCGACGGCCGCGCCCCCGGTGTGCAGCGCGGCCAACGCGCCGACCAGGGACCGGACTTCGGGCTGGTCGCGGCGCTGGGCGGCGACGCCCAGGAGCTCGCCGGACTCGGTCAGCGCGGTCAGCGGCCCGTCAGGGCCCAGCTCGAACTGGGCGGTCGTACCGGCCTCGCGCAGCGTGCGCAGCACGTCGTGGAAGCGGACGGTGTCGCGCACCTGCCGCGCCCAGTAGTCGGGGTCGGCCCACGCGGCGGGCTCCTGGAGAGCGCCGGTCACGCTGGAGACGACCGGCACGGTCGGCGGCCGGAAGTCCAGTTCGCGCACGACGGCCCGGAACTCCGCCAGCATCGGCTCCATGAGCGGCGAGTGGAAGGCGTGCGACACCCGCAGCCGCCGGGTGCGCCGGCCGATCCCCGCGAAGTGCTCGGCGACCGCCGTGACCGCCGCCACCGTGCCCGAGGCCACCACGGACCGCTCGCCGTTGACGGCCGCCAGCGCGATGGTGTCCTCCTGCCCCGCGAGCAGCGGCACGACCTCGTCCTCGGCGGCCTCCAGCACGGCCATCGCACCGCCCTCGGGCAGCGCCTGCATCAGCTTCCCCCGCGCGCAGACCAGCCGGGCCGCGTCCGCGAGCGACAGCATCCCCGACACGTGCGCGGCCGTCAGCTCGCCGATCGAGTGCCCGGCGAGGTGCCGGGGGACCACGCCCCAGCCGGTGACCAGCCGGTACAGCGCGGTCTCCAGCGCGAACGTCGAGGCCTGCGTGTACTGCGTCTCGTCCAGCAGCGCCGCGTCCGCGCTGTCGGGAGCGGCGAACATCAGCTCCTTGAGCGGGCGGTCGAGATGCGGGTCGAGGTGCGCGCAGACCTCGTCCAGCGCGCCGGCGAACGCGGGGAAGGCGGCGTACAGTTCGCGGCCCATGCCGGGGCGCTGGGCGCCCTGGCCGGTGAACAGCACGGCGAGGGCGCGGTCTTCGGCGTGGCCGGTGAGGACGCCCGGCGCGGGCTCGCCGGCCGCGAGCGCCTTCAGGCCGGTCAGGAGGGTGTCGGTGTCGTCCGCGACGACGGCCGCGCGCTCTTCGAGTGCGGCGCGGGTGACGGCGCTGGAGCGGGCGAGGTCGGGGAGGGACGGCGCGGGCAGCGCGGCGAGGTGGTCGTACAGGGCGGTCGCCTGGGCCCGCAGGGACTGCGGGTCGCGGGCCGACAGCAGCACCGGCCAGGCCGCGAGCGCGGGCCCGTCCGCCGCGGCCGGCTCCTCCGGCTCGGGCGCCTGCTCCAGGATGACGTGCGCGTTGGTGCCGCTCACCCCGAACGAGGAGACGGCGGCCCGGCGCGGCCGGTCGAGATCAGGCCAGTCGAGGGCCTGCGCGAGCAGTTCCACCTGCCCGGCGGTCCAGTCGACCTGGCTGCTGGGCGCGTCGACGTGCAGCGTGCGCGGCATCCTGGCGTGCCGGATCGCCATCACCATCTTGATGATCCCGGCGGCCCCGGCGGCGGCCTGCGTGTGCGCGAGGTTCGACTTCACCGACCCCAGCCGCAGCGGCTGCCCCTGCGGCCGCTCCCGCCCGTACGTCGCGAGGAGCGCCTGCGCCTCGATCGGGTCGCCCAGCGTCGTGCCCGTGCCGTGCGCCTCCACCACGTCGACGTCGGCCGCCGTCAGCCGCGCGTCGGCCAGCGCGGCCCGGATCACCCGCTGCTGCGAAGGCCCGTTCGGCGCCGTGAGCCCGTTGGAGGCCCCGTCCTGGTTGACGGCCGAGCCGCGCACGACGGCCAGCACCTGGTGGCCGTTGCGGCGGGCGTCGGACAGCCGCTCCAGGACGAGCAGCGCCGAACCCTCCCCCCAGCCGGTGCCGTCGGCGGCGTCCGCGAAGGACTTGCAGCGGCCGTCGGTGGCCAGCCCGCCCTGCCGGGAGTTCTCGATGAACGTCGACGGCGTCGACATCACCGTCACCCCGCCCGCCAGCGCCAGGTCGCACTCCCCGGCGCGCAGCGCGCGGCCCGCGAGATGCACGGTCACCAGCGAGGACGAGCACGCCGTGTCGACGGTCAGCGCCGGCCCCTCGAAGCCGAACGCGTACGCGACCCGGCCGGAGACGACGCTCCCGGCGACACCGGTGCTCAGGAAGCCCTGCACCTCGTCCGGCATGGTCGACAGCTCACCGGCGTAGTCGTGGTACATCAGCCCCGCGTACACCCCGGTACGGCTGCCGACGAGCGTCGACGGGTCGATGCCGGCGTGCTCCAGCGCCTCCCACGCGGTCTCCAGCAGCAGGCGCTGCTGCGGGTCCATGGCGAGGGCCTCGCGCGGGGAGATGCCGAAGAAGGAGGCGTCGAACGCGTCGGCGTCGTACAGGAAGGCGCCCTCGCGGGCGTGGCTCGTGCCCAGCGCGTCCGGGTCGGGGCCGAACATCGCGTCGAGGTTCCAGCCGCGCCCGGCCGGCATCTCGCCGACGGCGTCCCGGCCCTCGTCCACCAGCCGCCACAACGCGTCAGGGCCCGTCACACCACCGGGGAACCGGCAGCCGATGCCGACGATCGCCAGCGGCTCGCTGCCGGCGTCCTCCAGCTGTTTCACCCGGCGGTGCGTCTTGCGCAGATCACCGGTCAGGCGGCGGATGTACTCGACGAGCTGTGCTTCGTCCGTCACAGAAAACCCCCGTGGGGTCGGAAGGGTCGGCGGGCTGGACGGCCCCGCTGTCCTGCGTACGAGGGCTCACGAAAGAAATAGGACGTGCGGCGCGCACTCGGACACCCCTGACCTCGCCGGGAGCCCCGATAGGGGTCCGGCCAGGGGGCGCGCGCGAACCGCTGTTCCTGTTAACGTCCCAGTACAGCAAGCCCGTTACGAGCGCACCGGAGACGCAGATGACCGTCGGCACGGAGGACCGCACTCTGTGGATACGCCGCTACCACCCGGCCGCCCCGGACGCCGTACGGCTCCTGTGCCTGCCGCACGCGGGCGGTTCCGCCTCCTTCTACCACCCGGTGTCCCAGGCCCTCGCGCCCGCCGTCGAGGTGCTGGCCGTGCAGTACCCCGGCCGCCAGGACCGCCGCCAGGAACCCTTCGTCGACAACGTGCCGGAACTCGCCGACCGGCTGCTCCCCGTGGTCCTCGCCGACGAGGGCGCAGGCCGCCCGCTCGCCGTCTTCGGGCACAGCATGGGCGCCTCGCTGGCCTTCGAACTCACCGCGCGCCTCGAAGCGGCCGGCGCCCCGCCGGTCATGCTCTTCGCCTCCGGCCGCCGCGCCCCCTCCCGGTTCGAGGAGGAGGAGAACATCCACACGCGCGGCGACCAGGCCCTCCTCGCCGAGATGAAGCGGCTCGCCGGGACCGACAACCGCATCCTCGGCGACGAGGAGATGCTCCAGATGATCCTCCCGGCGCTGCGCAACGACTACCGCGCGGCCGAGCTGTACCGGCCCGAGCGCTTCCACAAGATCGAGACGCCGGTGACCGCGCTGACCGGCGACGCCGACCCCAAGGCCGCGCTGGACTCCGTCGAGGCCTGGGCCGGGCACACCTCCGGGGGCTTCCGCATGGAGGTCTACCCCGGCGGCCACTTCTACCTCGTCGGACAGGCCCCGCGGGTCATCGAGGAGATCAAGTCGACGCTCGCGGGGCTGGTCTGATCTTTCGGGGCCGGTCTGATTCTCAGAGGCCCAGGAGAGCGGTGCCGGGGACGAGTTCGTGCCACCGGTACCGCTCGGTGTGCGTGTGCCAGTACACGTACCCCTGCTGGAACCGCCGTACGTACGGCCGCTGTTCGGGGCTCGCCGCCGCCTGGACGCGGGCGTGGGCGGCCAGGGCCCGGTCCACGGTCGTGCGGTACACCTCCAGGTACGGGCGGCCCGAGCGCAGGGAACCGCGCTGGATACGGCTGAGAAGGAAGTCGTCGCCGTCGAGGATCTCCTTGTGGAACGAGCAGACGTCGTTGATGTCGCAGATGAAGTGGTTCATGGTGCGCAGCGTCGCCGCCCAGTAGCGCAGGTCCCCGTCCAGGGCGAGGCTCGGGTGGGCGAACTGGAGCAGGGCGGCCCAGAGTTCGTTGAACCCCGACAGCTCGCGCACGTACTCGGTGTCGGCCGTGTCGTCCCCGTCCCGGGAGAACTCCGTCTCCAGCAGCACCCCCAGCGCGGACCGGACGGTCATCGCCCGCAGGACACCGAGCGTGGACGCGGCGCAGAACGGCGCGAGTTGCCGGAATATGTGGTCGGTATATGCGGCATAGGGCGAGGACCCGGGGACGCCGCTCATGATGCTGCGCAGAATTCCGTACGACTGCTGCCGGTCGCGTGAGCACAGGTCGTCGTAATAGGCGGTGAATGCGAACATCCTGCTCATCGCCAACGAGAATTCGTCGTCGTCCGGCCTCGGCAGCATCAGCTGCTGCATCAGCACCAGGTCCCTGACGAGGGGGAACGGCAGGTCGAAGCCGTATCCGCGGGCCTCCGCGAGGAGGGTGGCGGTGAGGTGGCGCGTCCGGTCGGCCGGCAGGTCCGGGACGAAATCGTCGAGGAGTTCCAGAATCCTCTGGAGTTGCCCGGATTCGATGACCTCAAGGCTGAGGTGATGGTTCGAGACATGAGTTTCCCGCTGAACGCTCATGCCTCCCCTTTGCCTGCGTGGCGCGCGGTGAAACGCCGGGTTCCTTTACGGGTTGCCCTCGGAGGGGTCAACTCCGGTCCCGCCGCCATACTTTCGGGGGGTCCTGGCGCGTTCCGCGGATGGAGGGGGGCGGCCGGGAGCAGAGATGCGGACATGCGTATGCGTATGAACACGAAAGCGGCGGCCTCGGTCTCGGCGGTCGCGCTGCTGGCCGGCCTGCTGACCGCGGTCGGAGCCACCACCGCCGGCGCGGCCGACGGCTGCGGCAACAAGAACGGCAGGACGGCGCGGACCGTGACCGGCGGCGCCGGCCAGCACATCGAACTCCGCGCGAACGGCGACCGGGACACCACCTGCGCCTGGGGCCGCATCACCGGCGGCAGGCCCGGCATGCACATCTGGGTGGACCGCAGCAGCGACGGCGGCAAGACGTGGGAGCCGCGGCTGGGGTTCCGGACGATCCCTGCGGGGCGGACGAGCGTGTGGACCGATCCGTGGCGGGACAGCAACGGGAAGGTGATGCGGGCTTGCGGGGATTCGGGGAACGGGACGGCGATCAGGTGTACGGGGTGGTATTAGGGCGGGTGGCGGTGGGGGACGGAGTGATGGGGGCGGCGGGTCGGGGGGAGGGAGGTTGGAGGGCGAGCTGTTGGAAGGCGAGGTGTTGAAGGGCGAGCCGGTGGAGGGCGAGCTGTTGGAGGGCGGAGTGTTATTAGCTGACCGCTGACGCCGGTGAGGGCGCCGCCGACGCCGCCAGCGTCGGGGCCACCCGCACCGCAGGTGCCCCGGTCCAGCGCAGGACCGTCGTGCCCCAGGTCACGCCGCCGCCGAAAGCGATGATGAGGATCAGCTCACCGTGGTGGACGCGGTTCTCGGCGGCGGCTTTCGCCAGGGCGTAAGGGATGCTGGCGGCACCTATGTTCCCCACCTCGTCGCCCACGACGACCAGTTGGGCCTCCGTCACCCCGGCGTCGGCGGCCACCTGGCGCAGCAGCACCGGGTTCGGCTGATGGGTGACGACCAGGGCGATGTCGTCCAGGGTGACGCGGTGCCGGCGCAGCGCCTCGGTCAGCATGCGGGGGAAGACGCCGACGATGAAGTCCCGTACGCCGCGCCCGTTCATGCTGATGAAGTGGCCCCCGCCGTGCAGCGTCACCTCGCTCGCCGGGTACCGGCTGCCGCCCGCCGGGACCAGGGCGTGATCGGCGTAGCGCCCGTCCGAGCCGAGGCTGAACTCGCCGAAGCCGTACCCCTCTTCGACGGCCCCGAGCAGTGTCGCGCCCGCGCCGTCCGCGAACAAGGAGGCGGTCGCCCGGTCGGCCGGGTCGAGGAACTTCGAGTACGCCTCGACGCCGATCACCGCCGCGTACCGGGCCCGCGCGTCGCACGCGAGCCAGTCGTACGCCACCCGCGCCGCGAACAGCCACCCCGAGCAGGCCGCCGTCACATCCAGCGCGACCGCCTGCCGCGCGCCCGTGAGCGCCTGCACCCGGCACGCCGTCGCGGGCCCCAGCTCGTCCGGCGACGACGTCGCCACCACGATCAGATCCAGCGCCGCCACGTCCAACTCGGCTGCCGCGAGCGCCGACTTGAGCGCTGCCGCCGCGAGGTCGGACGCCGCTTCGTGGGCCGCCGCGACATGCCGTGAGCGGACTCCGGTGCGGCGCGCGATCCACTCCGCCGTGGTCCCGGCCGCCGCCGCGACCTCCTCGTTCGTGCGCCGCCGCAGCGGGAGGTATGAACCGGCGCCGACGATGCCGATCGGGGGGCTGGCCATGACGGGGGTCCTTTCGGGGGATCTGGGGGAAGCCGGGGGGCTTGGGGGGCGGGGATCTCGGGGGGCGGGGGGAAGTCGGAGGGGTTGGGGGGCGGGGAAAGCTCGGGGATCTGGGGGAGGCGGGGGTATCTCGGGAGGGTCGGGGAAAGTCCGGGGATCTCGGGAAGTGGGGGGGAGCTGGGGGGTCTTGGGGGGCGGGGATCTCGGGAGGGCGGGGAAAGCTCGGGGATCCGGGGGGCGCCGGGGGATCTCGGGGACCCAGGGGAAGGCGGGGGAATCTCGGGAAGGGGCGGGGATCTCGGGATGCGGGGGATCTCGGGAAAGGTGGTCACCGGACACGGGACCATGGGGGAGCGGCGTCGGTCGAGGCGCGCGCGAAGCAGTGCGGCGCGCGGGGGCGGCGGTGCGAGCCGGGGGCGCGAACCCCGGGGCGCACAGCGGACGAAGCGCCCCGCACCCCTGCGTACGCGCCCCAATGCCGACAAGATGTCCTTTACAACGGGCGGCGCGCTGGTTTGACTTGGGGACGGGCCCCCGCCGGTGGCCGCCCCACCCCAGGAGCCCGTCCCCCCTTCCTGACGGCCGGTACCTCTCCCGCCGCCGTCTCCCGCGGAGCACGAACTCGACCCGCACGGCCGCCTGTTGGAATCCGGAACCCGCACTGCCGCCTGTTGGACGGCCGAAGCTGTACCGCCCGCACCGCCGCCTGTCGGACAGCTGAAAGCCACTGCCCGCACCGCCGTCTGCCGGACAGCCGAAGCTGTACTGCCACCGGCCTTGTCGGACAGCCGAAAGCCACTGCCCGCACTGCCATCTGTTGGACAGCCGAAGCTGTATTGCCCGGCCTGTTCGGACAGCCGAAGCTGTACCGCCTGGCCTGTCGGACAGCCGAAAGCCGTACTGCCCGGCCTGTCGGACAGTACGGAGCCGTACTGCCGCTTGTTGGAAGCCGACCGCAGCCCACCCCCGCGAAAGGCAGTCGACGTTGACCACCCTCACGCGCCCCCCGCTCCTGCCCACCGAGGACCAGGCCGCCGACTACCTGGACACCAGGGTCGACACCAGCCACCCGGTACGCCGCCGTCAACTCCACGAGATACGCGCCCTGTTCACCGGCCTCACCCCCGGCACCGCCCTCCTGGTCTCCGCCCCCGACCCCCTCACCCAGCTCACCGCCTTCCTGGCCGCCCACCACCACGGCCTGGTCCCCGTCCTCCTGCCCCGCGCCTGCCCCGACCACCGCCTCCACCTCATAGCCGACGCCCTGGGCGCAACAGCCTTACTGACCCCAGACTTGACGATCCGTCACCTGACGCCGAAACAACCGAAGCCGTACGAGCCCGGCCAGGCCATCCTCCTCACCTCCGGCACCTCCGGCATGGCCAGCGGCTGTCTGCACAAGGTGAGTTCACTCCTCGACAACGCCCGCCGCCACGCCACCGCCATCGGCCTGCGACCCGGCGACACCGTCCTGGTCAACCTCCCCCTGCACTACTCCTACGCCCTGGTCGCCCAGGCCCTGGCCGGCCTGGTGACCGGCGCCCGGCTCGTCCTGAGCGGCCCCCCGTTCACCCCCGGTGCCTACTGCGAGGCCCTGCGCCGGCACGGAGCGACGGTCTCCTCCCTCTCGCCGTACCTGGTCCGCTCCTTCCTGGACGACGGCTACCGCCTCCCCGCCTGCCTGCGCGCCCTCACCGTCGGCGGGGACGTCCTGGAGGCGGCCCACGTCAAGCAGTTGCTCGGGCGGCATCGGGCGGGCGAGCTGTACCTCACGTACGGCCTGACCGAGGCGGGCCCCCGCGTCGCGACCCTCGCCGCCCACCGCGAACCCCCCGAACGGCACACCTCCGTCGGCCTCCCGCTGCCCGGCGTCCAGGTCGCCGTACACGGCGAGGCGGCAGCCGGCGAACTGCTGGTCACCACCCCCACCGCCATGATCCGGCGCGTCGGCCACCCCGCACCGGGCCGCCGCGGCCTGATCGCCGCCGGCACCGTCGCCACCGGAGACGTCTTCCGCCGCGACGACGACGGCTACCTCTTCTTCTGCGGCCGCCTCACCGACTTCGTCATCATCGACGGAGACAAGGTCTCGCTGCGCTGGGTACGCGAACTGGTAGGCGCCCTACCCGGAGTCCTCCAGGTCCGCACCGAAATCCTCCACGCCACCGACACCCGCAGCGGAGTAGGCCGCCAGTCCTACCGCCTCCACATCACCGCCCGCGAGACGACCCGGGTACTGGAGGATCAGGTGGTACGCCGCTTGAAGGAGGTGTTGTTGAGGGTCGAGTTCCCTTGCGACATCGTAATTCGGGAACCTCGGCCGGAGAGGGTGTTGTAGGGGGGAGAGACCTGGCGGGGTGGGGCTGTGCGGGGCGGCCTCGTGGGGGCGGGTGCTGGGTGGGGTGATCGGGCGGGGCGGGTGCTGTGGGTCGGGCTCCGGCTGGGCTGGTCCGGTGAGTTGGCCTTGGCTTGACCGGCGGGAGGGAACTGTGCAGGGCGGCCCGGCGGGGATGGGTTTGTGAGTCGGGTTCCGGCTGGGCTGGTCGTGTGAGCTGGCCTTCGGCCTGACTGGCGGGGTCGGTGGAGGAGTGAGCCGTGCGGGGCGCTTTGGCGGGGGAGAGAGCTGTGCTGGGCGGCCCCGTGGGGCGGGTGTTGCGGGGGTGATCGGGCGGTGGGCGGGCTCCGGCCGGACTGGTTGCGTGTGAGCTGGCCTTCGGTCCGACCGGCGGGGCGGTGGGGAGGGAGTTGTGAGGGGTGGTTCGGTGAGGTGGGTGCTGTGGGGCCGCCTGGCGGGGGTGGGTGTTGTGAGTCGGGCTCTGGTCGGGCTGGGTGTGTGGGCTGGCCTTCGGCCTGACTGGCGGGGTCGGTTGGGAGGGGCTGTGGGGGGCGGCTTTCTGGGGGCGGGTGCTGTAAGGCGGCCTGGCGGGGTGGGGGCTGTGGGTCGGGCTTCGGCTGGGCTGGTCCGGTGAGTTGGCCTTGGCCTGGCCCGGCGGGTCGGTGGGGAGGGAGTTGTGCAGGGTGGCCCGGCGGGGGGTGGGTGTTGTGAGTTGGGCTCTGGCTGGGCTGGTTGTGTGTGCTGGTCTTCGGCTCGGCCCGCGTTGTGAGTCGATCCTTGCCCGCCCGAGGTTCGTTTTCAGTGGCGCGGTGTCAGATATGGCTGGCTGGAGATGCTCGCGGTGCCGTGTAGTTCACCGGTGGCGGGGTGGTGAGCATGTTGCCTGGGGTGAGGGAGCCTTGCCGGGGCGAGGCGAACTCCGCTGGCTCGGGCCGATGGGAAGGCGACCCCCGCCCGGCTCGTGCCCTACGGGAAGGCGACGCCCGCCCGGCTCAGGGCCGACAGGGAGTCGAACCCCGGTGGCTCGGTGTCGGCGAAGAGACCGCTGCTGGTTCCGCTGTTCCGCCCCCGTGTTCCGCCCGGAGTTCACTCGGCCCAGTGAGCGTACCCGTCCGGCGTACGCCCTATTGCCACAGCGCGGTCGCGTAATCGTCGGCGGCGAGAGGTGCGGCAGCTCCGGGTGCCAACCCCGCCTCCAGCAAGGGGAGATGGGGGAGCACCTCGGCGCAGAGTCGGTCCATGGCCGACGGCAGTGCCCGTACGGTCTCCGGAGTCAGCGCGCCGCTGGCTATGAGCCGGCCCGCGTGCCGGTGTGCCTGGGAGATGCCGAAGAGCGCGGCGAGGGGGCGTAACGCGGCTGCGAGGGCGGGGGAGTTGAGGTCGGCGAGGGTACGGGTCACGGTACGTGCGAGCAGCGTGGCGGCGACGGATTCCCCCAACTCCTTGAGCTGGGGGAGAGCCGCGTCCCCCTGCTGCGCCTGCGCCGCCAGCACCCGCTCGTGCAGCTCAGCGATCCGGGGCCACCACTCGGGATCGGTCAACTCGCCGGGCGGCCAGGGGATTTCAGCGCCGGCCTGTGAAGATGCGGGCCTGCTGTCCAGGCCTGCTTTCGAAGGCGTGCGCTCGCTGTCCGGGCTTGCCTCTGAATGGGAGGGCCTGCTGTCCGGGCCTGTTTCTGCATGCGTGCGTTCGCTGTCCGGGCTTGCCTCTGCACGGGAGCGTCCGCTGTCCAGACCTGCTTCTGCATACGCGCGCCCGCTGTCCAGGCCCGCCTCTGAACGGATACGCCCGCTGCCCGGGCCCGCTTCTGAATCCGGGTGCCTGCTGTCCAGGTTTGCTTCCGAATGCGTGCGCCTGCTGTGGAGCCCTGCCTCTGAATATGAGCGCCCGCTGTCTAGACCCGCCTTTGAACTGGCAGGCTCGCTGTCCAGGCCCGCCTGTGAGTCGGTACGCCCGCCGTCCAGGTCCATTTCTGAATGCGCCCGCCCGCTGTCCAGACCTGCCTTTGAACCGGCACGCCCGCTGTCCAGGTCTGTTTTTGAACGCGTGCGCCTGCTGTCCAAATCCGCTTCTGAACGCGTGCACCCGCTGCCCAAGCCCGCTTCTGAACGGGCACGCCCGCTGTCCAGACCCGCCCCCGAATACGCCCGCCCGCTACCCACGCCCGCCTCGATACGCGCCCGCCCGGCATCCATGAAGATGAGCCCATTGTCCCCACCGGCCACGGTGAACGCCCGCGCCAGCCCCAGATACCCCTCCAGCCGATTGACGTCGAGGAACCCGGCGAGTCCGCAGTGCCGTTGGCATACGTCGACGAGGTGCACGGCCTCTTCGGTGGTGACCGCTTTGAGCAGGGCGAGGGAGGCGTCTACGGCGACCCAGGGGGAAAGGTCTTGCGGCGCCGGGGTCTGCACCTCCGGAGCCTGCATCTCCGGGGTCTGTGTCTCCGGGCTCTGTACCCCCGGGGTTTGCACCTCCGGGCTCTGCACCCCCGAGGTCTGCGCCTCCAAGGTTTGCACCTCCGGGGTCTGCATCCCAGGCGTCTGTGCCTCCGAGGTCTGTGCCCTCGGCTCCTGTTCCTCCAGGCTTTGCCGCACCCCCGGCTCCTGCACTCCCAACTCCTGTGCCTCCGGACTCTGCTGTGCCCTCAACTCCCGCGCCCCCGCCCCCTGGGCTCCCGCCCGCTGGACTCGCAGCTCCTCTATCCCCGTAGCCCTTTGAAGCCCTGCCTCTTGAACCCCCGCCACCCTTTGAAGCTCCGCCCCCTCAACTTCCACCGCCCTCTGGGCCCCCGCCTCCCGTATCCCTGCCGCCCTTTGGAGCCTCGGTTCTTGAACTTCCACCGCCCCTTGGGCTCCCGCCCCCTCAGCTCGCCCTGCCTCCGCCCCCCGAACCCCCTCCGCCTCAGAAGCCCCGCCGGCCAAAGCCCCCTCCCCCGAACCCCCGCCAACCGAAGCCCCCCTCCCCGAACCCCCCTCGCCGCCCCGCCCCCTCTCCAACGCCACCCCCGCCGCGCAGCTCAGCGCGAACGCCCCCGCCAACGCCCCCAACAGCGCCCGCTGTTGAGTCCCCTGCGCCAGCAACGCACCCCCACCCCGAACCCGCCGCCCCGAGGCGAACCGTAGTGCCGACACCGCCGCCCCCCTCCCCATCGCCGCCATCGCCGAAGGCACCGTCGCCCACAAGACCTGCCCCGGCGACATGGTCCGCCGCAGCCGCGCCCCCGGCGCCCCCAGCGGATCACCGAACCCCCCGCCCGCATCCACCCACGCCCCGTCCGCCAGCCAACGCCCGTACGGCACGCGGCAGTTCCGGAACCGGATCAAGGAATAGGCCAGCGGCAGCGCGGCGGAAGTCAGGGGTGCCGACATCTCCACACCGGGTGCGGTGGCTGTGCCGTCGGTGAGGTCGACGAGGAAGGCGAACGTCCCCCGGTCCACCCCGCCGACCACCGTGCGCGCGATGACAGCGGCGTACGCAGGGACTCCGGACGGCGTCACGCCGGAGAACTTCACCGCGTCGGCGTCGGGGGTGTTCAGTACGAACTCCCGCCGCCCGGCGTCGAATTCGGCGGTCGTCCGGGCCCCGAGATGACTCCCGGCCCGCCCGATCTCGGTCACCAGGTACACCCCTTTGGCCCGGCCCCCCTCCAGGGCTTCACGGCAGGGCTTGAGGCAGGCCTCGTCGGTGCCGAAGGTGAGCACGGAGTTGAGGCAGAGGACGTAGTGGTTCACCAGCGCCATGTACAACGCGGGGTGTTCTACGGCCGCTTGGGTCTGGACGTCCGCCAACCGGCCGATATCGGCGAGGAGTTCACCCGCGTCCCCGAGCTGAGCGGCACAGTGCAGCAGGGCCTGCGGGGTGTCGAGCGCCGGTATCTCGACAACCGGTCCACGGAAACGCACCAGCCGCCGAAGCTCCGCCAACTCACCCTCCAGCCCCCGAAGCTCCGGCAACTCACCGTCCGAATCCGAGAGTTCCTTCAACTCGCCCCCCGGCTTCCGAAGCTCCGGCAACTCGCCGTCCGAATCGGGGAGTTCCCTCAATTCGCTCTCCGGCTCCCGCAGCCCGGGCAACTCGCCGCCAGACTCCGAGAGTTCCCCCGACTCACCCCCCGGCTCCCGAAGCGACTCGCGGCCCGCCCCTCGGACTTCCTCCAATTCACCGCCCGGCCCTTGGAGTTCCCCCAGCTCACCCTCCGACCCCCGAAGTTCCAGCCCCGCGCCGCCCGCCCCTCGAAGCCCCTCCACCCCATCGCCCGGCCCCCGAAGCTCCGGCCCCCGAAGTTCGAGCCCCTCGCCACCTGCCCCTCGAAGCCTCTCCACCCCATCGCCCGCCCCCCGAAGCTCCGGCCCCCGAAGTCCCCCCAACTCGCAGCCCTCCCCCTGAAGTTCCCCCACCGAGCCCCCCCACCCCCGACATTCCCCAGCCAAGCCCTCCTGACCCCGCCGACCCCCCTCAACACTCCCCTCGGCACCCCCCTCAACACCCCCCACAAGACACCTCCGCCAACGCCCAAGCGAACCCCTCCGTCGTCAACGGCGCCTGCGCCACCAGATCCCGCCCCTCCAGCAACTCCCCCGCACTCCGCGTCAACGCACTCCCCGTCCCCGCCTCCAGCACCACCCCGGACACCGCCCCCGCCACCGCCTCCCGCAGCGCGTCCGGCAGTCGGGCGGGCTGTACCAGCGCTAACGCCAGCGCCTGCGCGACATCGTCCCCGGGGCGGTACGCCCGCCCCAGCACCGACGAGTACACCGGGAACCGCCCGACCCCCAGCCGCCGCTCCCCGATGGCGGCGGCGAACCGGGCTGCCTCCTCCGCCAGCGAAGGATGATGGCATAGGAACGGCAACCGCAGCCGCGCGAAGGGCAGTTCGAGTTCGGTCAGCCGCAGCTCGGCGGCGGACACGGTGTCGGGCGGCCCGCTGAGTACGACCCGCCGGGCATCGTTGACGCAGGCCAGGGAGAGGTCCGGCAGCGAGAGGGCAGTGAGGACGCGCCCGGGATCAGGCGCCTCCAGCAGGAGCATGCCGCCCGGATGCCCGTACAGCGCCCGCCCGGTGAGACACGCGATCCGCGCCCCCTCGGCCACGTCGAGCAGGCCGGCCGCCGTGCAGGCCGCGATGTCGCCGAAGCTCATGCCGACGGCCCGGTCGGGGCCGAGCCCCGAGCGGCACAGCGCGCGGTGGACGGCGACCGAGCAGCCGTACAGCGCGTACTGCGCCGAGCCGACGACCCCGTCCGCGAGCTGCCGCGAGGACGTCAACTCCCCGGCGAGCAGCCGCTCCAGGACCGGTTCGACCCCGAACTCGGCGGCTACCGGGTCCCCTTCGGCCGCCACCTCCGCGAGCGCCTCCCGCAGCACCGGCTGCACGGCCAGCGTCCGCAGCAGCGGCGCCAGCGTGAAGTCGCCCTGCCCGGCGAAGGCATGAACCACCACCCGAACACTCACCACGGCCTCCTCGGCTCACCGGCTGTCCGGAACCAGACTCAACACGGACCGCCCGGCCACCGGGAGGGCGCACGGCAGCAGATCGGCGCGCACGACAGAACCGGCGACCCCCGAGCTGCCCTCCAAGCAGAACCAGCGGCCCCCTGATCAGAGCCGACGGCCCCTAACAGAGCCAGCAGCCCCCTCAGCAGAGCCAGCAGCCCCCTCAAACAGAACCAGCAGCCCCCCAAGCAGAGCCGGCAGCCCCCTCAACAGAGCCAGCGGCCCCCAAAAAAGCGGGCCCCCAAAAGCCGGAACCCCGCCCCCACACCCCCTCACACCGGCCCCAGAAAACGTATATACGGCCGATCACCCCCACTCACCTCCACCCGCACCCCATAAACCTCCGCCACCAACCCCTCCGTCAACACCTCCCCCGGCACCCCCGCCGCCACCACCCGCCCCCTCTTCAGCACCACCACCCGATCGCAATACATCGCCGCCAGATTCAGATCGTGCAGCGCCACCACCGCCGTCACCCCCAACTCCCTGACCAGCCCCATCAACGCCAGCTGATGCCGGATGTCGAGATGATTCGTCGGCTCGTCCAGCAGCAGCTCACGCGGCCCCTGCGCCAGCGCCCGAGCGATATGCACCCGCTGCCGCTCACCCCCGGACAGCGAATGCCAGGGCCGGCGCGCCTTGTCGGCGAGCCCGGTGCGCTCCAGCGCGGTCCGTACGGCCTCCTCGTCGCCCGGCGCGGCCGGCGCCCAGGCCCGCCGGTGCGGGATGCGGCCGAGGCGTACGACGTCGGCGACCGTCAGTGCGACCTGCGTGTCCGCCTGCTGCTCGACCACCGCGACCCGCTGGGCGACCGTACGGCGGCCCACCTCCGGCAGCGGGCGGCCGTCCAGGGTGACCGAGCCGGTGTCGGGGGCGATCACTCCGGCCAGCAGGCGCAACAGGGTTGATTTTCCTGAGCCGTTGGGGCCCAGCAGGCCGGTCACCCCGCCGGGGTGCGGGGTCAGTTCGACGCCGTCGAGGATCAGCGCGCCCCCGGCGCTCCGGGACACCCCGTCCGCCCGCAGCCCGCTCATCGTGCCCCCCTGCTCCGGTACAGCACCGCCACGAACGCGGGCACCCCGATCAGCGACGTCACCACACCCACCGGGACCTCCTGCGGTTCGAGGACGGTCCGCGCGAGGGTGTCGACCCACACGAGGAAGACGGCCCCGGCAAGGGCCGTCGCCGGCAGCAGGCGGGTGTGGCCGGGGCCGGTGAGCGCGCGGGTGGCGTGCGGCAGGACCAGGCCGACGAAGCCGATCGCGCCGGCCGAACTCACCAGCGCGGCCGTCAGCAGGGCCGTCGTACACAGCAGGATCAGCCGGGTGCGGGTCACCGAGACGCCCAGGGACGTCGCCGCGTCCTGGCCGAAGGCGAACGCGTCGAGGGTGCGGGCCTGGCCGGTGCAGATCAGCAGGGCCGCCGCGAGGACGGCCGCGCCGACGGCGACGTCCGGCCAGCCGGCCCCGCTGAGCGAGCCCAGCAGCCAGAAGAGGATGCCCCGGGTGGTCTCGGCGTCGGCGGCCGTCATGACGATGAACGAGGTCAGCGCCGAGAACAGCTGCATGGCCGCGACCCCGGCGAGCACCACCCGGTCCGTCGTACCGCCGAGGGTGTGGCTGAGCAGCAGCACCAGGCCGAACGACACGACCGCGCCGAGGAACGCGCCCCCCGACACCGACACCAGCCCCCCGCCCGCGCCGAGCACGACCACCATGACCGCGCCCGTCGACGCCCCGGAGGACACCCCGAGGACGAAGGGGTCGGCCAGCGGATTGCGCAGCAGTGACTGCATCACCGCCCCGCACACCGCGAGCCCGGCCCCGCACACCGCCGCGAGCAGCGTGCGCGGCAGCCGCAGATCCCACACGATGCCGTCCCGCAGCGGGCTCAACTCGCTGTGCCCGAACCCGAGATGGGACCCGACCGCCGCCCACACGTCGCTCACGGCGATGTCTGCAGGACCGATGGTGATGGCCAGCGCGACGGACAGCGCCAGTACGACCGTCCCACCGACCCCGAACAGCAGCCCCCGCGCCACCGTCCCCGGCGCCCCCGTCAGCCCCCGAGTCACCGTCCCCGGCGCCCCCGTAAGTCCCCGGCTCACCCCGCGAGACCGTACGCCCGCAGCCCCGCCGCGACCTTCTCGATCCCCTCCACCGTCCGGATCGACGGATTCATGGCCTGCCCCGACAGCAGCACGTACCGCTTCTCCTTCACGGCCGTCATGTTCTTCGTGACCGCGTTCGACTCTAGGAACTCGATCTTCTTCGCGGCCGTCTCCGCGGTCTGCTGCTTGCGCGTGAGGTCGCCGATGACGAGGACGTCCGGGTCGCGGTCGGCGACCGACTCCCAGCCCGCCTGCGGCCACTCCTCCTTGGAGTCCGCGAAGGCGTTGCGCGCCCCCACCTCACGGGTGATGATCCCCGGCGCCCCGCAGCAGCCCGCGAGATACGGCGACTGCGCGTTGGCGAACCAGTACAGCAGGGACACCTTCTCGGCCTTCAGCCCCGAAGTCGCCTTCGCCACCCGGGACTTGAGCGAGGCGACCAGCTCCTGCCCGCGCCTCTCGACGCCGAAGACCTTCGCCAGGTCGGTGATCTCCCGGTAGATCACGTCCAGTTGGAGCGGAGCCGTCCGCGAGCCGTCGCCGTCACCGCTGTTGTCCTTGCCGGTGCAGTCCGAGGGGGACAGGTACGTCGGCACGCCCAGCTTCCCGAACTGCGCGCGCGTGGCGACGCCGCCCTTGCCGAGCGTCGAGGCGAAGGAGGCGGCGACGAAGTCGGGTTCGGTGTCCAGGACCTTCTCGAAGGAGGGCGCGTTGTCCGCGAGCCGGGGCACCTTCGCGTTCTCCTTCTCCAGCCCCTTCTCCACCGGGTCCGTCCAGGTCGCCGTACCCGCCATCCGGTCGGCGAGGCCCAGCGACAGCATGATCTCGGTGGTCCCCTGGTTGAGGGAGACGGCCCGCTTCGGCGGGCTCTTGACGGTGACCCGCTCCCCGCAGTTGGTGAGTGTCACGGCGGCGGAGGAGGCCGCGCTGTCCTTGGCCGGACCGCCGCACGCGGACAGCAGGAAGAGGGCGGCCAGGGTCAGGGCGGCGGGGCGTGCGAGAGGCACAGAGCGTCCTTCGGCGTCGAGGGCTCGTACGCGAAGCCCGGTCGTACGAGGCTCCCCGGGAGGGGGTCGCCAGCAGGTCTTCGGACTCGGGGTCACCCGCGCGAGGCGCCTTCCCGGACCCTCGTCCAGTGGCCGCTGCCCCGCCCGTCACCCTCACCGCTGCGCGTCAGCTCCGGATTCCCACCGGATTCCCTGACCTGTGCGCCACCTGCACGCACACGGGTTCGACTGGCCTGGGCAAGCTACCACACAGGTCTCTCCCGCCCGCCGTGCAGCCAGTTCGTCAGCGCCCACCACCAGTGCAGCGTCCCCGCGCCGTCGGTGAGCGGGGCGCCGGTGATCTGCTGGAGGCGGCCCAGGCGGTAGCGGACGGTGTTGGGGTGGGTGAACAGGGCCGCCGCCGTCTGGTCCAGGCGCCGCCCGTGGTCGAGGAACGTCAGCGCGGTGAGCGCCAGTTGGCGGTGGAAGTCGTCCGCCGGGTCCAGCTCGCCCAGCAGCCGGGCGGTGACGTAGGAGCCCAGCAGCGGCTGTTCCGCCAGCGCGATCTCGGCGGCCAGGTCGGTCAGTTCGTACAGCCCGAGCAGCCCCCGGCGCCGGCCCAGGTCCACCGCCCGTACGCACAGCCGGTACAGCGCGGGCAGATCCGCGAGCGGCGCGGCCGGGGCGACGACGACCAGGGCGCCGGCCTCGATCTGCTCCGCCGCCGGGGGCAGCGCGGCGAGCCCCGCGACATGGCCGTCCAGGTGAGCGGCCGGGATGCCGGTGAGGGAGGTGACACGGCCGTCGAGGTGGGCCGACGTGAGGGAGGTGACATGCCCGTCCGCGTGGGCCGGCGGGACGGCCGGCGGGACGCCCGCGCCCACGGCGGCCAGGCAGTGGTAGCGGCCGTCCGGCCCGGGGCGGATCCCCGCGCGCGCCAGCTCCCCGGCGGGCGGGGCCGCGCCGCCCAGCAGCACCTGCCGCAGCAGCCGGGCCCGGGCGGCGCCCGTACCGCGCGGGGTCTCCCGCTCGGCGGCCCGGTAGCCGTTCACGACATGCCGTTCCACGGCGTCGCCGTACTCCTTCAGCCGCAGGACGGCGCCCAGGACCGCCCGGTCCGGGACGCCCGCCGCGTGGCAGCGGTCCATCGTGATCTCGACCGCGCGCGTCAGCGCCGCCTGCACGCCGCGCAGGACGACGGTCATGGGGACGCCCTGCGCCGCGCGGTCGGCGCCGAGGAGGAGGGCGGCGGTGAAGTCCTGTTCCTCCAGGGCGCCGGGGCGCTGCGGCCCGGCGAACCAGGCGCCCGCCGCGCGGACCAGCGCGTCCGTGTGCGAGCGGGTCTCCGCCTCGGCGAGCCGGGCGAGGCCGGGGGAGCGGGTACGGGCGGCCACGGCCAGCTCGCCGCACACCTCGGTGTCGACGGCGATCGCGCACAGGATGCCGGCGACCGGTTCCGGTCCCTGGAGGACGGTCACGGCTCCCTCCCTTCCCGTCGGCGCTGTGTCCGGGCCACAACGGGGGCGGGTCCGCGTTGCCGTCCGGCCACTACCGCACTGAGATGACGACCTGGTTTCCTGGGTGCTACTCACGGTAACAAGCCAGCTCGCACAGCAACACCCTCCGTACCCCGCACGTCTTTCGCCCCCTTTCCGGAAGGCAGCCCATGGAGAACCTCACAGGAACGCCCGGCGCGGGGATATCCCGCCGCCACGCCCTCACCGCCGCCGGCGGTGCCCTCGCCGGCGCCGCCCTCGCCCAGTCCCTCGCGGGCGCCCCGGCGTTCGCGGCGGCGGCGCAGGACGCGGACGCGATCGTCGTCGGGCACGGCCTCGCCGGACTCGTCGCCACCGCCGAACTCGCCGCCGCCGGACGCCGCGTGCTCCTGCTCGACCAGGAGCCCGAGGCGAGCCTCGGCGGGCAGGCGTTCTGGTCCTTCGGCGGGCTGTTCTTCGTCGACTCCGACGAACAGCGCCTGATGGGCATCAAGGACAGCCGCGACCTCGCCTGGCAGGACTGGCTGGGCACGGCCGGCTTCGACCGGGGCACCGACGACCCGGCGGGGCAGGACTACTGGGCCTACAAGTGGGCCGAGGCGTACGTGGACTTCGCGTCCGGCGAGAAGCGGTCCTGGCTCTCCGGGCTCGGCGTCCAGTGGTTCCCGATCGTCGGCTGGGCCGAGCGCGGCGGCGGCCTCGCCACCGGCCACGGCAACTCCGTACCCCGCTTCCACGTCACCTGGGGCACCGGCCCCGCCGTCATGGAACCGTTCGAGAAGAAGGTCCGCGCGGCCGTCGCCGCCGGCAAGGTCACCTTCAGGTTCCGGCACCGGGTGGACGAGCTGATCGTCACCAACGGCGCCGTGACCGGCGTGCGCGGAGCCCTCCTCGAACCCTCCAACGCCGCCCGGGGCACGCCGAGTTCGCGTACGGTCGTCGGCGACTTCGCACTGCGCGCGCCCGTCGTCCTCGTCACCTCCGGCGGCATCGGCGCCAACCACGACCTCGTACGGCAGAACTGGCCGGCCCGGCTGGGGACGCCGCCCGCGTTCATGGTCACCGGGGTGCCCGCGCACGTCGACGGGCGGATGCTCGGGATCACGCAGAAGGCGGGCGGGCGGATCGTCAACCCCGACCGCATGTGGCACTACACCGAGGGCCTGCGCAACTACGCGCCCATCTGGCCGGGGCACGGCATCCGCATCCTGCCCGGCCCGTCCTCCATGTGGTTCGACGCGACCGGCCGCCGCTTCGACACCCCCGACATCCCGGGCTACGACACCCTCCACACCCTCAAGTCGATCACCGGCTCAGGACACGACTACTCCTGGTTCGTCACCACCCAGAAGATCCTCGCGAAGGAGTTCGCGCTCTCGGGCTCCGAGCAGAACCCGGACCTCACGAACAAGGACATCTGGAAGCTGCTCTCCCGGATCTGGCAGTCCCCGGAGCCGATCGAGAGGTTCAAGGAGAAGGGCGCGGACTTCGTGGTCGCCAAGACCCTCCCCGAACTCGTCGCCGGAATGAACAAGTTGACCGGGGACAACCTCATCGACCTCGCCGATCTGCGACGCCAGATCGTCGCCCGCGACCGCGAGATCGACAACCCGTACACCAAGGACGTCCAGGTGATGGGCATCCGCAACGCCCTCAGCTACCCCGGCGACAGCCTGAGCCGGACGGCGTCGGCGCACAAGATCCTGGATCCGGCGGCCGGTCCGCTGATCGCCGTGCACCTGAACATCCTGACCCGCAAGACGCTGGGCGGACTCCAGACGGACCTGACGGGACGGGTGTTGGGGGCGGACGGCAGTCCGGTGCCGGGGCTGTACGCGGCCGGCGAGGTGGCCGGCTTCGGGGGCGGCGGCGTCCACGGCTACCGCTCGCTGGAGGGGACGTTCCTCGGCGGCTGCCTCTTCTCGGGGCGGCAGGCGGGGAGGGCGGCCGCGGCGGCGACGGCGAGCTGACGTCCGGGTGAGCTGATGTCTAGGGGGCCGGCTCCTGCGCCGTCCGGCGCGGCCAGGGGCGGCCCCCGATCTTTTCGATCCCGTAGTTGAAGCGCTGCAAGTACCCGGCGAACGCCTCGATGTCGGCGTCCGACCAGTCCTCCATGACCTGCCCCAGCACCTCGACGATGCCCTCGCGCTCCTGGTCGAGCAGGCGTGAACCCTGTTGCGTGAGGCGGAACTTGCGGGCCATGCCGCCGGCCGGGTCGGGGATGCGCTCCAGGAGGCCGGCCCGCATCGCCGCCGCCGTCTGGCGGTTGAGAGTGGAGGCGTCCAGGCCGAAGGCGTCACTCAACTCGCCGATGGACATGGGCCCTTGCATCCGGATGCGGCTGAGCAGGATGTACGCGCTGCGCTCCATCACGCCGTCATTGCGCCGCCCGCCCCGCTTGCTCATGAACGAGTGCCTGCTGAGCAGCATCTGCTCGTACTCGACCCGGTGCGTCGGCGTTTCCATGCGTCTCCTGTTGTCGGTGGGCGCCGTCCCATCGTGACACACCCCCGTCCTGGCTGTGCGGCTGGCACATAATGTGCGCGATACATGGGTCATGTACGATGCACGTCCTTCACTTTGTAAAGCAAATACACAGAAAGAGGAGCCATGGACGCCCCTCAGCCCGCGGCCCGTTCGGGCGCCGTGGTCGCCACACTCGCCTTCGCGGGTACCACCGCCGCGATCATGCAGACGCTGGTCACACCGCTCATCGCCGAGCTGCCGAAGATCCTCGACACCACGTCGTCCAACGCCGCCTGGGTGATCACCGTCACCCTGCTGGTCTCCGCGGTGTGCGTGCCCGTCGTCGGCCGCCTCGGCGACCTCGTGGGCAAGCGCACCATGCTGCTCGCCTGCTCGGTCCCGCTCATCGTCGGCTCGGTGGTGTGCGCGCTCGCCTCCGACGTCGTCACGATGATCGTCGGGCGCGGGCTCCAGGGCATGGGCATGGGCATGGTCCCGCTCGGCATCGCGCTGCTGCGCGACGTCGTGCCCACCGAGAAGCTCAGCGGTTCGATAGCCCTGGTCAGCGCCTCCATGGGGATCGGCGGCGCCATCGGGCTGCCGATCGCCGCCGCCGTCGCCGAGTACGCCAGCTGGCGCGCCCTCTTCTGGGGCTCCGCCGCGCTCGCCGGCGCCGTCGCCGTACTCGTCTGGTTCATCGTCCCGAGCGTTCCCGCCGGTGCCAAGGGGCAGCGGTTCGACGCGGCCGGGGCGGTCGGGCTCGGCGTGGGTCTCGTCTCGCTGCTGCTCGCCGTCTCCAAGGGCGGTGACTGGGGCTGGGGTTCGGGTTCGGTGCTGGGGCTGTTCGCCGCCGCGCTCATCGCGTTCCTCGGCTGGGGCTTCTGGGAGCTGCGCACCACCGACCCGCTGGTCGACCTGCGCACGACCGCCCGCCCGCGCGTCCTGCTCACCAACCTCGCCTCCGTCTTCATCGGCTTCGGCATGTACGCGAGCATGCTCGTCCTGCCGCAGCTGCTCCAGTACCCGAAGGAGACCGGTTACGGCCTCGGCCAGTCGATGCTGGCGACCGGTCTGTGGATGGCGCCCGGTGGCGTGATGATGATGCTGATCTCGCCGCTCGGCGGAAAGCTCACCAACGCCCGCGGCCCCAAGTTCACCCTCGTCTGCGGCGCCCTCGTGCTGGCCGCCGGCTACGGCGTCGCCCTCGCGCTCATGGGCTCCGCGTGGGGTCTGATGCTCACCACCATCGTCTCCAGCAGCGGCGTCGGCCTTGCCTACGGCGCGATGCCCGCGCTCATCATGGGCTCCGTCCCGGCGGCGGAGACGGCCGCCGCGAACGGCTTCAACACCCTGATGCGCTCCCTGGGCACCTCCATCGGCTCCGCCGTCATCGGCGTGATCCTCTCCCAGATGACCGTCTCCATGGGCGGCTACAGCTTCGCCTCCGAGAACGGCTTCCGCACGGCCCTCGCGATCGGCGGCGTCCTCGCCCTCGTCTCCGCCGCCATCGCGGCCGTCATCCCGGCGGCCAAGGCGCGGCCGGGCCAGGAGCCCGAGGCGGCCCCGGCCCCCGCCGAGGCGGAAGGCGCCCGCGCCTGACGCGGAACCGGACCCAAAGGGGCGTCGGCCATCGGGCCGACGCCCCTTTCCGTGTGGAATGTCAGCCCTTGTTTACCTGAGCGGGATGGAAAAGAATCAGCCACTCGTACGACGATGGCTGATCCCCCCACTCAGGCACCAGGAGCACACCCCCCGTGAACGTCAACCTCACCGTCTGGCTGGTGACCGTGGCCGCCCTGTGCGTCCTGGTCGCCGTCGACTTCCTCATCGGCCGCACACCCCACGAGGTCTCCCTGAAGGAGGCCGGGACCTGGACGGTCGTCTGGGTGGCGCTCGCCGCGCTGTTCGGCGCCGGGGTGTGGCTGTACGGGGGCGGGGGGCCGGCCGGTGAGTTCTTCGCCGGATACATCACCGAGAAGTCGCTGAGCGTCGACAACCTCTTCGTCTTCGTCCTGATCATGGGCAAGTTCGCGGTGCCTCCGAAGTACCAGCAGCGCGTCCTGATGGTCGGCGTCCTGGTCGCGCTCGTCCTGCGGGCCGGCTTCATCGCGGCCGGCGCGGCCATCATCTCGGCGTTCTCCTGGGTCTTCTACATCTTCGGCGCCTTCCTGATCTGGACCGCCTGGAAGCTGATCCAGGACGCCCGCAAGGGCGGGCACGGCGAGGACGAGTACGAGGAGAGCAAGCTGCTCAAGACGGTCGAGGAGCGCTTCGGGGTCGCCGACCGCTACCACGGCACCAAGCTGTGGATCGAGGAGAACGGCAAGCGGGTCATGACCCCGATGCTGGTCGTGATGCTCGCGATCGGCTCCACGGACATCCTCTTCGCCCTCGACTCGATCCCCGCGATCTACGGCCTCACCGACGACCCGTACATCGTCTTCACCGCCAACGCCTTCGCCTTGATGGGCCTGCGCCAGCTGTACTTCCTCATCGGCGGCCTGCTCAAGCGGCTCGTGCACCTCAGCTACGGACTGTCGGTCATCCTCGGGTTCATCGGCGTGAAGCTCTTCCTGCACGCCCTGCACGAGTCCGGCGTCCACGTCCCCCAGATCGGCATCCCGTTCTCCCTCGGCTTCATCGTCCTGGTCCTCGCGGTGACGACGTTCACCAGCCTGCGGGCGTCGGGCAAGGCGGACGCGTAAGGGCCCGTACGGCCCAACTCCCTTGACTTCGAGAGCGCTCCAGCGCCTAGCGTCCGTCACATCGAACGAGCGGAGACGGACATGCGTGTCGGTGTACACCTCAACCGGTTCGACCACCCCAGGGGCCCCGCCGGGCTCCGCGACGAGCTGGCCGCCGCCGGCAGAGCCGCGGAGGCGGCCGGGGTGAGCCGGCTGTCGGTGATGGACCACTACTTCCAGATGGAGTTCAACGGCGGCGCCGAGGAACCCATGCTGGAGGCCTATACGACCCTCGCCTACCTGGCGGCCCACACCTCCACCGTGCGCCTCGGCGCGCTGGTGACCGGCGTGACCTACCGCCACCCGGGCCTGCTCGCGAAGATCGCGACCACCTTGGACGTCCTGTCCGGCGGCCGGGCCTGGCTGGGCATCGGAGCGGCCTGGTACGACCGCGAGCACGAAGGGCTCGGCGTGCCGTACCCGCCGGTCGCCGAGCGGTTCGAGCGGCTGGAGGAGACCTTGCGGATCTGCCTCCAGATGTGGGACCCGGAGAACAACGGCCCCTTCGAGGGCGCCCACTACCGGCTGGCCGAGGCCCTCAACGTGCCCGCGCCGGTCAGCGCCCCGCACCCGGAGATCCTCATCGGCGGCGAGGGCGAGAAGAAGACCCTGCGGCTCGTCGCGCAGTACGCCGGCGCCTGCAACCTCTTCGCCTCCTCCCCGGAGTCCGTCCGGCACAAGCTGGACGTGCTGCGCGGGCACTGCGAGCGGGAGGGCCGGGACTACGACGCGATCACGAAGACGATCACGTACATGGGCGAGGCCGCGAGCGCCGGTGACGTGGACGCGTTCCTCGGCGAGATCGCCGGGTACGGCAAGCTCGGCATCGAGACGGTGATCATCGGACCCCGGATCGGGCCGGCCGCCGGGTGGATCGAGAGCTTCGCCGGAAACGTGGCGCCGCGGCTGGCGGAGCTGGACTGAGACATCGGGCATGACGAAAGGGCCGGAGCTGAACAGCTCCGGCCCTCTTCGCTCCCGTACGGGTCAGGCGGCGACGGTCTCGCCCGCGTGGCCGTGCAGGCGCTCGACGACCTCGGTCAGCTGGCCCACGACCTCGGCGTCGTCGGACGGGTGGGTCTCGGCGAAGCGGGTCAGGGAGCCGGGGATCGACAGCTTGACGTCCTCCAGGACCTTGCCGCCCGCGATGCCGACGGCCTTGCGGGTCTCGTCCTGCGCCCACACGCCGCCGAACTGGCCGAACGCGGTGCCGACGACGGCGACCGGCTTGCCGCCGAAGGCGCCGGCGCCGTAGGGGCGCGACAGCCAGTCGATGGCGTTCTTCAGGACGGCCGGGATCGTGCCGTTGTACTCGGGGACGAAGAGGAGGAAGGCGTCGGCGCCCTGGGCGGCGGCGCGCAGCTCGGCGGCGGCGGCCGGGACGCTGCCCTCCACGTCGACGTCCTCGTTGTAGAACGGGATGTCGCCCAGTCCTTCGTGGAGGACGACCTCGGCACCCTCGGGGGCGACCTTGACGGCGGCCTCGGCGAGCTGGCGGTTGGTCGAGCCGGAGCGAAGGCTGCCGACGAGGGCGAGGATACGAACAGACATGGGGAACTCCAGAAGTGCTGAAACAGAGCCGTAACGATCCGGACCGAGGTCCGTTTAACTTTCTACCACCCTAAGCGGACCACGGTCCAGTTTCATTCCCGGTGCTTTACGCTGAGTTCATGTCCGCGAGCCTGCCGCCCTTCCACCTGCCGGAAAGCACCGCCGAAACCCCCTTCGGCCAGCCCGAGCTGCTCCAGCTCGGCGCCGGCCAGGACGAGCCCTGCCTGCGGGCGGACGCCGCGCGCAACCGCGCCCGGCTGCTGGACGCCGCCGCCCGCCTGGTCGCCGAGCACGGCGCCGCGGCGGTCACCATGGAGGCCGTCGCGGCGGCGGCCGACGTCGGCAAAGGCACCGTCTTCCGCCGCTTCGGCGACCGCACGGGCCTGCTCGCCGCCCTCCTCGACCACTCCGAGCGCAAGTTCCAGGCCGCCTTCCTCGCCGGACCCCCGCCGCTCGGCCCCGGCGCGCCCCCCGCCGAACGGCTGCGCGCCTTCGGCCACGCCCTGCTGCGCCGCACCGCCGACGAACTCGAACTCCAGCTGGCCGCCGTCCCCGGACCCGAGCGCCGGCACGCCTTCCCGGCCCGCCGCGTCCTGCACGGCCACGTGGTCCTCCTGCTGCGCCAGGCCGTCCCCGCCGCCGACCACGAACTCCTCGCCCACACCCTCATGGGCTGCCTCGACCCCTCCCTGGTCCACCACATGACCCGCCAGTGCGGGGCGCCGCTGGAACGGCTGGAAGCCGGGTGGAGCGACCTCGTCGAGAGAGTGACCGGCGCTCAAACGGTCTGACCGGAACGCCCGTTGCCGAGGCGGCGCGCACTCCCCTCACCCGCCTGAAGATCCGTTCACAGGATCTGCCAAGATGCGTGACGTCATGGTGCAGATACCGAACACGCCCGCGCCGACGAAACCGCCGGTGTCGCGTCCCGTGCCCACCAGCGCCGACGTCGCCCGCCACGCCGGGGTCTCCCGGGCGACCGTCTCCTACGTGCTGAACAACACCAGCGCCGTCCGGATCAGCGAGGCCACCCGCCGCCGCGTCCAGGAGTCGGCGCGCGAACTCGGCTACGTCCCGCACGCCGGCGCCCGCAGCCTGCGCGCGGGCCACAGCAGACTCGTCCTGATGCCCGCCCCGAGCGTCCCCGCGGGCCCCCTCTACAGCGCCTTCGTGCACGACTTCCAGCAGGCCGTCAGCCACCTCGACTACACGGTCGTCCAGTACGGCGCCAGCGTCCTCGACGGCGCCGACGCCGTACGCGCCTGGGCCGAGCTGCGGCCCGTCGGGGTGCTGGTGCCGGGGACCGCGATCGGCGCCGAAGGGGTGGCCGTGCTGAAGCGCTCCGGGGCGCGGGCCGTCGTCGTCATGAGCGACCGGCCCGTCGCCGGGGCGCTGACGCTGACGCTCGACCACCGCATCGTGGGCCGGCTCGCCGCCCGGCATCTGTACGAGCGCGGCAGACGCCGGATCGGGGTCGTCGTCCCCCTGGAACCCGGGATGGACGCGTTCTCCCTGCCCCGGCTCGCCGGAGTCCGCGAGGAGCTGGCCGGCACCGGCGTGTCCGTCACCGAGCTGCCGATCACCCTCACCGAGGACGCGGCCACGCAACTCGTCGAGCACTGGCCGGAGTTGGGGCTCGACGGGGTGTTCGCCTACAACGACGAGTACGCCATGCTGCTGATGCGCGCCCTCCAGGACCGGGGTGTACGCGTCCCCGAGGACACCGCGCTCGTCGGCGCCGACGACCTCCTCCTCGGCCGGCTGCTGCGCCCCCGCCTCACCACCGTCTCCCTCCGCCTCCCCGCGGGACACGACCTCGCCGCCCTGATGGACCGCGCGGTCCGGACGCCGTGCGGCTTCACGGGAGGCTCCCATGACACGCTCGGCATCGAGCTGATCCCGAGGGAGTCGAGCTGACACCGGTTCCGAGGGAGTTGAGCTGACACTGCCCGGCCGACACTGATCCCGAGGGAGTCCGGCCGACCCCTGTCACCACCCCGCCGCCCTGGCTACGATGTTGCGGGCTCAACCAACTGGGGCGTGCGGCCCAGGAGTTGTGCGGTCTGGGGAGCGCGCTGCCTCGACCCGCGCGGCCTTGGGATGTGCAGCCGCCTCGTACGCCCCCAGGGCCGTCGATCGGAGAGCCGCCATGCCGTTGCTCGACCCCCGCACCTGGCAGTCGCCCGCGCTGACCGGACCGGACCACACCGTCACCGAACCGGCCACCGGACAGGCCCTCGGCAGCCTCCGGCTCGCCGCGCCCGGGGACGTCGCCACGAGCGCCCGGGCCGCCCGCGCCGCCCAGCCCGGCTGGGCCCGCGCCCCGCACCCCCGCCGCGCCGAAGTGCTCCGCGCGGCCGGTGACCTCTTCACCGCGCACGCCCCCGAACTGCGCGAATGGCTCGTCCGCGAGGCCGGTTCGATCCCCGGCAAGGCCGACTTCGAACTGCGCGTCGCCGCCCAGGAGTGCTACGAGGCCGCCGCCCTCGCCTCCCGCCCGACCGGCCAGGTCCTGCCCAGCGAGGAACCCCGCCTCTCCTACACCCGCCGGGTCCCGGCCGGCGCCGTCGGCGTCATCGCGCCGTTCAACGTCCCGCTGATCCTGTCGATCCGCTCGGTCGCCCCCGCGCTCGCCCTCGGCAACGCCGTCCTCCTCAAACCCGACCCGCGCACCGCCGTCAGCGGCGGCCACCTCCTCGCGGCCGTGTTCGCCGCCGCCGGACTCCCCGAAGGCCTGCTGCACGTCCTGCCCGGCGGCCCCGACACCGGCGCCGCCCTGGTCGCCGACCCGCTCGTCCCCGTCCTCTCCTTCACCGGCTCCACCGGCGCGGGCCGGGCCGTCGGCGAGAGCGCGGGCCGCCACCTCAAACGCGCCCACCTCGAACTCGGCGGCAACTCCGCCCTGATCGTCCTCGAGGACGCCGACCTCGACGCCGCGATCTCCGCCGCGGCCTGGGGCTCCTTCTTCCACCAGGGCCAGATCTGCATGACCACCGGCCGCCATCTGGTGCACGCCTCCTTGTACGAGGAGTACGTGGACCGGCTCGCCGCCAAGGCCGACGCGATGGCCGTCGGCGACCCGTACCGCGCCGAGGTCCACCTCGGCCCGCTCATCGACGCCGGCCAGCTCGCCAAGGTCCACGCCCTGGTCGAGGCCAGCACGGCGGCCGGCGCGAAACTCGCCGCGGGCGGCACGTACGAGGACCTGTTCTACCGCCCGACCGTCCTCGCCGACGCCGGCGACCACACCCCCGCCTACACGGACGAGGTCTTCGGACCGGTCGCGCCCGTACGCCCCTTCCGCACCGAGGAGGAGGCCGCCGCCCTCGCCGCCGCGAGCGCCTACGGCCTCTCCCTGGGCATCCTCACCCGCGACACCGCCCGGGGCCTCGCGCTCGCCGAGCGCATACCGACCGGCATGGTCCACATCAACGACCAGACGGTGAACGACGAGGCCGTGGCGCCTTTCGGCGGGCTCGCGGCGTCCGGGACGGGCGCGCGGTTCGGGGGCGAGGCGAACCTGGAGGCGTTCACCGAGCTGCGCTGGACGACCGTGCGCGGGGAAGTGGCGGGCTACCCCTTCTGAGGTTGAGGCCGGGGCGATTCACTTCTGAGGCCGGCGCGCCCGGGAGCCTCGCATCCGAAAGGTGGCTCACTCGCCGCCCTGGCCCGCCTTCGCCTTCTCCGCCGCCACCGCCTTGCGGACCTCGTCCATGTCCAGCTCGCGGGCCTGGCCGATGACGTCGGCCAGGGCCGCCGCCGGGAGGGCGCCGGGCTGGGCGAAGACGGCGACCTGGTCGCGGACGATCATCAGCGTGGGGATCGACTGGATACCGAAGGCCTGCGCCAGCTCGGGCTGCTCCTCGGTGTTCACCTTGCCGAAGACGAGGTCGGGGTTGGCTTCGGCGGCCTTGTCGTAGACGGGCGCGAACGTCCGGCACGGCCCGCACCAGGACGCCCAGAAGTCGATCAGCACGAACTCGTTGTCGGTGACCGTCTGGTCGAAGTTCTCTTTCGTGAGTTCGACGGTGCTCATCTGGTCCAACCTCTTCCCTATGGGTGTCATCCGTCCCCGCCAACGCAGCCGGGCCCGGGCGTATTCCGCGCCCCTACCCATGTGGCCCGGCCGTACGCCACCCACCAGACTGGCCCCATGACGGAAACGGAAAACCTTGCCTACGACGTGATCGTGCTCGGCGCCGGGCCGGTGGGGGAGAACGTCGCGGACCGGGTGCGCGCGGCGGGCCTCAGCGTGGCGGTCGTCGAGAGCGAACTGGTCGGCGGCGAGTGCTCGTACTGGGCCTGCATGCCCAGCAAAGCCCTGCTCAGGCCGGTGATCGCACGCGCCGACGCGCGCCGGGTGCCCGGACTGCGGGAGGCGGTGCGCGGCCCGCTCGACGCCGCCGCCGTCTTCGCCCACCGGGACCACTACACGTCCGACTGGAAGGACGACGGCCAGGTCGCGTGGATCGAGGGCATCGGCGCGGACCTGCACCGGGGGCACGGGCGGCTCGCCGGGGAGCGGACGGTGACGGTCGGGGAGAAGACGCTGACCGCGCGGTACGCGGTGGCCGTCTCGACGGGGACGGGCGCGGCGGTCCCCAAGGTTCCCGGCATCGCCGGCATCACCCCCTGGACCAGCCGCGAGGCGACCAGCTCGCACAGCGTCCCCGCACGGCTCGTGGTCGTCGGCGGCGGAGTCGTCGCCACCGAGATGGCCACCGTCTACCAGGCACTCGGCTCCCAGGTGACCGTCCTCGTCCGGAGCGGGGGCCTGCTGCCCCGCATGGAGCCCTTCGCGGGCGAACTGGTCGCCGAGGCGCTCACCGAGGCGGGCGCGGTGATCCGTACGGGCGTGTCGGTGGCGTCGGTGAGCCGCGAGGGCGTCGTCCTGGAGGGCGGTGAGCACATCCCGGCCGACGAGATCCTGTTCGCGACCGGACGCGCCCCGCGCACGGACGACATCGGCCTCGACACCGTCGGGCTCACCCCGGGCTCCTGGCTCGACGTCGACGACAGTCTGCTGGTCACTGGAACGGACTGGCTCTACGCGGTCGGTGACGTCAACCACCGCGCGCTCCTCACCCACCAGGGCAAGTACCAGGCCAGGATCGCGGGCGCGGCGATCGCGGCGCGGGCGCGGGCCCTGGCGGACGGCCGCGAGGCGGCGGGCGGCGCCTGGAGCCCGTACGAGGCGACCGCCGACCATCACGCCGTCCCGCAGGTCGTCTTCACCGACCCCGAGGCGGCGTCGGCCGGGCTGACGCTCGCGGAGGCGACGGCGGCGGGGCACCGGGTGCGGGCCGTGGACGTGGAGTTCTCGTCGGTCGCCGGGGCGGGGCTGTACGCCGACGGGTACAAGGGGCGGGCGCGGATGGTCGTCGACCTCGACGAGGAGATCCTGCGGGGGGTGACGTTCGTGGGGCCCGGGGTGGGGGAGCTGATCCATTCGGCGACGGTCGCGGTGGCGGGGCGGGTCCCGGTGGACCGGCTGTGGCACGCGGTGCCGGCGTATCCGACGATCAGTGAGGTGTGGCTGAGGTTGCTGGAGGGGTACCGGGACGGGAGGTAGGGGGGAGGGGCGGCAAGCTGCGGGGCTGTGCCGATGGGCGGCGCAGCCGCCTCTTGGGGGCGCGGGGAGACCGGTTCCTTCGAGGGCGCCGGTCTCTTCGGGGCGCTCGCCTCGCGGCCGGTGCCGTACGCGAGGCGAGCCCCAAGTCGTCCGCCTGCTACGGCAGTTCGAACCCCAGCTCCTTGGCTGCTGCCACCGGCACCGGCTGGGCCCAGCGTTCCGCGTAGACCTGGTTCGCCGCCAGCGAGCGCGGCTCCGCGTGGTCCAGGTACAGCTGCCCGTCGAGATGATCCGTCTCGTGCTGGACGATCCTCGCGGGCCAGCCGGAGAAGACCTCGTCGACCGGGGCGCCGTGCTCGTCCTCGGCGATGAGGCGGACCTCCGCGTGCCGGGCGACGACCGCCTGGTAGCCGGGGACGCTCAGGCACCCCTCGTAGAACGTCGCACGGGCGGCGCCGACGGCCTCGTACGACGGGTTGACCAGGACCCGGAAGGGCTGCGGGGCGCGGGCGCGGGCCTCGCGGATCTCGTCGGGGACGGTCGCCGGGTCCTCGATGACGGCGATCCGCAGCGGGACCCCGACCTGCGGGGCGGCGAGGCCCACGCCGGGGGCGGCGAGCATGGTGACGCGCATGGCCTCGACGAAGCGGGCGAGGAGAGCGGCGTCGAGCTGGCCTTCGTACCGCCCGGTGCCCGCGCGCAGGACCGGTTCACCGGCCGCGACGATGGGCAACGGGCCCTCGGTGGCGAGGAGTTGCTCGATCTGTTCGGCAAGGGGCGGGCGATTGCTGGGAGATGCCATCGCGCCAGGATGCCATGCCGGGGGAGGATGTGGCGGGGGGTGGTGTGACGGGGGTCACTTGAAGTCGCGGGAACTTGTGGGGGGCCGGGGCCGACTACTGGACCGCAACGCCTGCACTGGGCGACTGCTGGATGACCGCTATGCCTATCGCTGGACCGCCCGTCCCTTATTGCTGGACCGCCCCTATTGCTGGACCGCCCCGCCCGTTTCCTGTTCCCCGTTTCGCTCCCCGTCCCCTCCCCGAACCCGGAGACCGCTCCCGATGTCGACCGCCCCCTCGCCCGAGGCGCCCGAGGCGACCGAGCCCGCTCAGGCCCCGGCCGTGAAACCGCGCGGCGCCTGGACCTCCCTGCGCCCCCTCGTGCTGCGCCTGCACTTCTACGCCGGCCTCCTGGTCGCCCCGTTCCTGCTGGTCGCCGCCACCACCGGGCTGCTGTACGCGGCGTCCTTCCAGGCCGAGAAGATCGTGTACGCGGACGAGCTGACCGTCCCCGTCGGCAAGACCCAGCTCCCCGTCTCCGCCCAGGTCGCCGCCGCCCGCAAGGCCCACCCGCAGGGTTCGGTCTCGGCGGTGCGCCCGTCCCCGGAGCCCGGCGCCACCACCCGCGTCCTGCTCTCCGGCGTCGACGGCGTCACCGCGGGCCACACCCTCGCGGTCTTCGTGAACCCCTACACCGGCGAGGTCCGCGGCGCCCTGGAGCAGTACGGCGCGACGGGCGCGCTGCCGCTGCGCACCTGGATCGACGAGTTCCACCGCGATCTCCACCTCGGCGAGAACGGCCGCCTCTACAGCGAACTCGCCGCGAGCTGGCTGTGGGTGATAGCCGCCGGGGGCCTCGTCCTGTGGTTCTCCCGCCGCCGCGCCCGCCGCAAGCTGCGCGGTACGACCGGCCGCCGCCGCACGCTCGGCCTGCACGGCACGCTCGGCGCCTGGGCCGCGCTCGGCTTCCTCTTCCTCTCCGCGACCGGCCTGACCTGGTCGACGTACGCGGGCGCCAACGTCGAGGACCTGCGCACCTCCCTCGGCCAGGCCACCCCGTCGGTCTCCGCGGCCGTCTCCGGCGGCGAACACGCCGGGCACGGCTCGGCCGCCGCGTCCGGGGGCAGCGGTGAACACGGCGTCGGCCTCGACAAGGTCCTCGCGGCGGCCCGCGCGCAGGGCCTGTCCGACCCGGTCGAGATCGTGCCCCCTGCCGACGCCGGGTCCGGGTACGTCGTACGGCAGATCCAGCGCAGCTGGCCCGAGAAGCAGGACGCCGTCGCCGTCGACCCCGCCAGCGGTACGGTCACCGACACCGTGCGGTTCGCCGACTACCCCGTGCTCGCCAAGCTGACCCGCTGGGGCATCGATCTGCACACCGGCGTTCTCTTCGGGCTGGTCAACCAGATCGCGCTGATGCTGCTCGCGGGGGCGCTGATCGCGCTGATCGTGCTCGGGTACCGGATGTGGTGGCAGCGGGGGAGGGGGAAGGCGTTCGGGCGGCCGATCCCTCGGGGGGCGTGGGCGCAGGTTCCGCCTTATGTACTGGTGCCGTTGATGGCGGCGGTCGCCGTACTCGGCTATTTCGTGCCGCTGTTGGGGATTCCGCTGGCTGGATTCGTTGTGGTGGATGTGGTGTTGGGGGAGGTTGCGTATCGGAGGGGGTTGCGGAGGGTGGGGGCGTAGAGGGGAGGGGGAGCGAAAGGGAGGCGGAGCGAAGGGGAGGGTGGGCCGATGATCGTACGATCGACGGCCGCCCTCCCTTCCCGCTGACCGCCCCCGACGGCCTAGCCGGTCACTCCTCGAAGTCCCCCGCGAGCGCGGACGCGAGCCGCAGATGAGGCGCGGCCTCCGCCCGCCGCCCCTGCCGCTCCAGCGTCCGGCCCAGCATCAGCCGGGCGTAGTGCTCGACCGGGTCCCGCTCGACGATCACCCGCAACTCGCTCTCGGCACGCTGGAGTTGGGCGGAGTGATAGTAGGCACGGGCCAGCAGCAGCCGGGGCCCGGTCTGCTCCGGCACCTCCTCGACGAGCCCGACCAGCACCCGCGCGGCAGCGGCATAATCCTTGGCCTCAAAGAACAACCGCCCCCGCTCCCAGCGGTCCGCCTGGGTGCCGTGGGTGTAGTAAGCGCTGTCGTATGCCGTGTCCACTGCCGCCTCCTCCGATCCTGCCGGGTCTGTCGAGCTTTGTGCGACCGATAACGGGCCGCGTCGGCCGGATATTCCGCGCGGGGCTCAGCCGGCGAGCGCCGTCAGCTCCGCGTCGGCGCGCTCTTTGACCAGCGTCAGCACCCGCTCGGCCGCCGCGAGGTCGGCTTCGGGGATGTCGGCGTAGATCCGGGCGCTGGCGGTGCCGGTCTCGGCGGTGACGGTGGTGTGCAGCGCGAGGCCGGAGTCGGTGAGGGTGACGGTCGCCGCGCCGGGGTGGTCGTACTGGTCGTACGCGAGGAGCCCTCTGTCGGCCAGCTCGTCGAGCGCGGTGCGGGCCTCGGCCGGGGCGCATTTGAGGGCGGCCGTGACGCGGGCGGTCAACTCGTCGGGGTGGACCGGCTGTTCGGCGGTGGCGGCGGTGCGCAGGACGATCTGTTCCAGGAAGACGAGCCCGTGCCGGCGGCGCAGCACGCTCTCCAGGACCGCCCGGCCCGCGTAGTGGGCGAGGGCGATGTTGCGGCTCTGAGGGGAGGTGGTCATGCCGGCTCCTCGTGGATGGTGGCGGCTTCGCCGGAAAGGGTGAGCGGCGTGCCGAGCAGTGTCGTCAGCTCGCTCCTGAACACCCGCGCCCGCTCGCCGTCCTGGCCGCCGAGCGGGGCCAGCAACTGGTCCAGCAGCCGCTGTACGACGGTGATGGCGCGCCCGGTGACCTCGTGGCCCTCGGGGGTGAGGTCGAGCTGGACCGCGCGCGGGTCGCGGGGGTCCTTCGTACGCTCGACGAGCCCCGCGGACTCCAGGGCACGGGCGAGTTTCGAGACGTACAGGGCCTCCAGGCCAGTGTGGTCGGCGAGTTGACGCTGACTGGGGCGGGCGTCGGCGCGGCGCATGCCGTGCAGGGAGGCGAGGAGGGCGTACTGGGCGTGGGTGAGGCCGAGCGGGGCGACCGCGCGGTCTACAGCGACCCGCCATTTGTTGGCCAGCCGCCACATCAGATAGCCGGGTGTGGCCTGTTCGGAGATCCGGGGGCTCATGAGCCGGTAATGTCCATGGCTACTATTTGGGTCGGCGTGCGGTCCGCTGACGGAAAGCCTCCGGCAGGGCTAGGTTTAGGCCTCATGAGCAACCTTGATCGTGCGCCGGTGCCGAGTGTGTGCGGCGGCCGTGGGTTCGTCGTGGCCGAGCCTGTCCGTGAGCTGCTGACGCCCCGGCGCGTTCAGCTGGGCGGGTCCACCGAGGTCCGGCGGCTGCTGCCCAATCTGGGGCGGCGGATGGTGGGGGCCTGGGCGTTCGTCGATCATTACGGGCCTGACGACATCGCTGATGAGCCGGGGATGCAGGTGCCGCCGCATCCGCACATGGGGCTCCAGACGGTCAGCTGGCTGCACGAGGGGGAGGTGCTGCACCGTGACTCCACCGGCAGTCTCCAGACCATCCGGCCGCGTGAGCTGGGCCTGATGACCTCGGGGCGGGCGATCAGCCACTCCGAGGAGAGCCCGAAGCAGCATGCCCGGTTCCTGCACGGCGCCCAGTTGTGGGTCGCGTTGCCCGACAGTGACCGGCACACCGAGCCGCACTTCGAGCACCATGCCGAGCTTCCTCAGATCACGGCCCCCGGCCTGACCGCGACGCTGATCCTGGGCACCTTCGACGGTGCGACCTCGCCCGGTACGGCGTACACCCCGATCGTCGGCGCCGATCTCGCCCTCGCCCAGGACACTGACGTACGCCTCCCGCTGGAGCCCGGTTTCGAGTACGCGGTGCTCTCGATGTCCGGCGAGGCCCATGTCGACGGTGTGCCCGTGCTGCCCGGTTCGATGCTCTACCTCGGCTGCGGGCGCACCGAACTCCCCGTCCGCGCGGCCACCGACGCCGGTCTCATGCTCCTGGGCGGTGAGCCCTTCGAGGAGGAGCTGGTCATGTTCTGGAACTGGATCGGCCGTTCCCAGGCGGAGATCGAGCAGGCCCGTGCGGACTGGGCGGACGGGATCCGGTTCGGGGAGGTCAAGGGGTACGACGGGGAGCGGCTGCCGGCGCCCGCACTGCCGGCGGTGCCGCTGAAACCACGGGGGCGGGTGCGCTGAGGGGGCCACTCTGAAGAGGGCTTACTTACTTGGAAGGGGCCGCTCTGAAGAGGGTCCCGGAGAACGCGGAGGTGCCCCCCGTCCGGACGTACGGGAGGCACCTGTCGTCAGCGGTCCGCCAGGACTACTGCCCCTTCGGGCCCGCCGACTGGACGACCTCGAAGGACCACAGCTCCGACGCCGCCGCGGCCGGCTTGGGCCGCTCGCCCTCGGGGCCGCCCTGGTGGGCCTGCTTCATCGGGCCCTCCATCCAGGCCTGGAAGGCGGCCTCGTCGCGCCAGCGGGTGTAGACCATGTAGGTGTCGGTGCCCTCGACCGGGCGGAGCAGCTCGAACCACTCGAAGCCGTCCGAGTTCTCCACGGCGTGCGCCCGCGACGCGAACCGCTTCTCAAGGATCTCCCGCTGCTCGGCCGGGACGGTCAGTACGTTGATCTTGACTACGCTCATGCCCCTATCCTGCCTGCCCGGCCCGCCCCAGCGGTGCGCCACCCCCCTGTTACAGCAGGCGCCGCAGAATCCGCTCCTTTCCCTTGCTGAACGGCGGATACGCCAGCCGCAGGGTGTCGAGCAGCAGCGACTTGTCGAGCACCGCCTTCGGATGGCTGAACGTGTCGATCGAATGCGGGCCGTGATAGCGGCCCACCCCGCTCTCCCCGACCCCGCCGAACGGCAGCCCCGGGACGGTCAGATGGGCGTTCGGCAGCCCGAAGGCCAGCGCCCCGGAGGACGTCTCGCTCTCCAGCCGCCGCTTGGAACGGGCCGAGCCGACGAACGCGTACAGGGCCAGCGGCTTGTCACGGGCGGTGATGAAGGCGATGGCCGCGTCGAGGTCGGGGACGCGGACGACGGGGAGGAGGGGGCCGAAGATCTCCTCCTGCATGAGGGGGGAGTCGGGGGAGACGTCGGCGAGGATCGTCGGGGCGATGAAGCGGGTGGCCTTGTCGTGGTCGCCGCCGATGACGGTACGGCCGGCGGAGTCGCTTGAGCTCTGGGCGTCGTCCGGCAGCAGTCGTATCAGCCGCTCGAAGTGATGCTCGTTGACGATCCTGCCGTAGTCCGGGCTCTCCGCCGGGCGCTCGCCGTACATCTCCCTTACCGCGGAGGCGAGTTCGGCCTCGATGGCCGGTCCCGTGTCGCCGATCGCCAGCACATAGTCCGGGGCCACGCAGGTCTGGCCCGCGTTCATGAACTTGCCCCAGGCTATGCGGCGCGCGGCGGTCGCCAGGTTGACGCCGGGCTCGACGACCGCGGGGGACTTGCCGCCCAACTCCAGGGTGACCGGGGTGAGATGGCGGGCGGCGGCGGTCATGACGATCCTGCCGACCGTGCCGTTGCCGGTGTAGAAGACGTGGTCGAAACGCTGCTCCAGCAGCGCCGTCGTCTCCGGGACCCCGCCCTCCACGACGGTCACCGCGTCCGCGTCCAGCGTGCGCGGCAGCCACTTCGCGAGCGCGGCGGACGTCGCGGGCGCCAGCTCGCTCGGCTTGACGACCGCGCAGTTGCCGGCGGCGAGCGCCCCCACGAGCGGGCCGAGCGCCAGCTGGAGGGGGTAGTTCCAGGGGGCGATGATCAGCACCGTGCCCAGCGGCTCGCGGACCGTCCGCGCGCGGGCCGGGGCCAGCGACAGGGGGACGGCGACCCGGCGGGGGCGCAGCCAGCGGCTCAGATGGCGCAGGGTGTGGTCGATCTCGTTGACGACGAAGCCGAGTTCGGAGATGTACGCCTCCAGCGGGCTCTTGCCGAGGTCCGTGTGGAGCGCGGCGGCCAGCTCCTCCTGACGGTCGATCAGGAGTCGTCGTAGCGCGTTGAGTTGGGCCTTGCGCCAGGAGAGCGGGCGGGTGCGGCCGGTGGCGAAGGTCGCGTGCAGGCGGGAGACGGTCGTCGCGGCGTCGGCGCCCGCGAGGACGGCGGTGCTGGGCTCTGAGGGCATGCTACCGAGGGTATCCGAAACGAAAAGCTTTCGTTTCGTATATGTGTATCCTCAACGCATGACCGCCCCCCTCACCGACCTCGCCGGACGCCTCCAGAACTCCCTCGGCCGCCCCGAGAGCGAACTCCTGGAGCGCGGCAGCGCCTGGAACCTCTCCCAGACCCTCCAGCACTGCGCCCAGACGGTCCGCTACTCCGTCACCGGTTACCCCCGCCTCAAGCCCGCCCTCTTCCGCGCGACCGCCGGCGCGCTGGCCAAGCGGGTCTTCTTGAGCAGGGGCGCGATGAAGCACTCCCTGGCGGCCGAGATCGACGGCGCCCCGCCGCTGGACCCCGCCGTCCCGGCGACGGAGGCCGCCGCTGAACTCGCGTCCGCCGTAAGCCTGTTCACCGCGCACACCGGCCCGCACGCGCTCCATCCGGCGTACGGGCGCTGCACGCACGAGGAGTTCGCGGCGCTGCACGCGTATCACCTTGCCGAGCATCTTCCTGGGCTGGCTGATGCAGGGGTGTGAGGGGGAGGAGGGGGCTGGGCCTCTAGGAGAAGCGGGCGCAGCTCAAGAACCCCCGCCCGCCGTCCCCCCGCAACCCCGCCGAGGCCGCCCCCGTGACGCCGCCCGGGACCGTGCCCTTCTCGAAGCGACCTGTGCGGTGCTCGCGGAGAGCGGGTACGGCGGGCTGACGACGGCGGCGGTCGCCGCGCGGGCCGGGGTCTCGACCGCCACGCTCTACCGCCGCTGGTCCTCCAAGGAGGAAATGGTCCTCGCCGCAGCCGCCGTGTTCGGCGAGGACCTCACGGCCCGCCCCGACACCGGCACCCTCGAAGGCGACCTGCGCCTCCTCCTGCACGACAAGGCGGCGAGCCTCACCGGGCGCAGCGGCCGGCTGATCCGCGCGCTGATCGGCGAGGCCGCCCACAACGTCCCGCTGGCCGAGGCGCTCACGGACGCCCTGATGCGCCCGGTGCGGGAGCGGACCGAGGAGGCCGTACGCCGGGCCGCCGCCCGGGGCGAGCTGGCCCCCGTACCCGACCTCGACCTGGTCGCCGACGTCGTCATCGGCCCCATGTTCAGCCGCTTCCTCCTCACCGCCCACCCCACCGAACCACAGGCGGCGGCCGAGGAGGCGGACCGGCTGCTGCCGTTCGTGCTGCGGGCGGTGGGGGCGACGGCCGGGGGTTCCGGGGGCTAGCCGGCGGCGGTTCGGGGCCGCCGCGCTCCTCGGGGGCCGCCGCGCAAAGGACCAGGAGCCGCCGCGCAAAGCACCAGGAGCCGCCGCTCAAAGCACCGCCGCTCCTCAGGGACCGCCGCTCACGCCCCCGCGAACGGCGACGGTGACTTCGGGTAACCCGCGAGGCCTCCGTCCGGCACCGAGATTCCGCCGTCGACGAGGAGCGCGTGCCCGGTGACGTACGACGACGCGGGGGAGGCGAGGAACAGGACCGGGCCGACCATCTCCTCCGCCGCCGCCCAGCGCCCGGCCGGGACATGGCCCATCAGCCACTCGGACAGCACCCCGTCACTGCTCGCGAACGTCGTCATGTCCGTCAGCGTCCACCCGGGGCACACCGCGTTGACCCGGATGCCCTGCCGCGCCCAGCCCACCCCGAGGCTGCGGGCGAGGGAGATCTGGGCGGCCTTGGTGGCGGCGTACGAATCGAGGTGCGGGGCGCCGAGGAGGCCGGCCGTGGAGGACATCAGGATCAGGCTGGCCCGGTCCGACTCGGCGAGGTAGGGGAAGGCGGCCCGGCAGATCGCGCCCGTCGCGTCGAGGTTGACGGCCATGACCGAGTCCCAGGCCGCCTGCGGCAGATCCTGGAGCGGCACGAGCATGATGGAGCCGTCGGGCGCGGGCGGGGTGACGCCCGCGTTGTGCACGACGACGTCGAGTCCGCCGAGCGCGTCGGCCGCCCGGTCCACCAGCTCCGCCGCGACCCCGGGCCCGTCGGCCAGATCCCCGGCCAGCGCCGTCACCTTGCGCCCGCGCTCCTCCACCGCGCGGACGGTCTCCGCGAGCGCGGCCGTCGTCCGCGCGGTGACCACGAGATCGCAGCCCGCCTCCGCGAGCCCCTCCGCGACCGCCTTGCCGATCCCCCGCGAAGCACCGGTCACCAGCGCACGCGCGTCGTCGAGACGGAACAGATCGAGTGATGCAGGCATGAGAGTCCTCTCCGGATCCGAACAAGGTTCTGTACGACGGGACTTGCGCTGTTCCGAGAAGGGCTCGGGAAAGGGCTCTCCGCGCGGCGACCGGCATCCGAGCGCCGCCCACCCCCGGCAGCGGACGCCGACGGCCCCGCCCCCGGCAACAGGCGCACGCCCGTGCCGAACGCGCCGTCCATGCCCACTGCGCACGACCGCCCCCGTGGCCGCACCCTGAGCCTGCCTGACAGCGACCACGCCCGGCACACCCCGCCGCCGGCCGGGACGTTGAACCCAACCGGACGTTGAACGTCCGTATCCCCCACCGGAGTTGACACGATGCGCACCCTGCGCACCCCCAACCGGGCGCTGCGCGCCCTGCTCGCCGAGGCCGGCTGGTCCGGCGCCCGGCTCGCCCGCGAGGTCAACGCCCTCGGCACCGCACAGGGCGTACCGCTGCACTACGACCGCACCTCCGTCGCCCACTGGCTGGCCGGCACCCGCCCCCGCCCGCCGGCCCCGCACCTCGCCGCCGAAGCCCTCTCCCGCCGGCTCGGCCGCCGGCTGCGCGCCACCGAGACCGGACTCACCGGCCCCGAACTCCCGCTCACCGGCCCGGACGGCGTCACCCTCCTCGACGGGATACTGCACGGCGCCGACAGCGTGGGCACGTACGCGCCGGGCGCCCTCGCCGAGGCCAACTGGCAGCCACGGCAGGGGAGTCGGGCCGTCTCCGCCGTCCCGGTCGGCATGGCGCACGTCGACACCGCCCGCCACCTCCTCGCCGTCCTCTCCCGCGACGACGACACCTTCGGCGCCGGAGCCGTCCGCGAACCGCTGCGCCGCTTCCTCGCCACGACCCTCCTGCCCTGGTTACGCGGTTCGCCCCCACCCGCCGTCCGCCGCGAACTCCTCGCGGTCGCCGCCCAGTTGGCCTACCTGTGCGGTTTCCTCTCCTACGACTGCGGACGCCAGGCCGACGGGCAGCGGCTGTATCTCGCGAGCGCCGGGCTGGCCCGGGAGAACGGGGACCGGGCCGGATACGCCCTCGCCTTAAGGGGGTTGAGTGTCCAGGCGTACGGGTCGGGGCACTTCCGGGAGGCGCGCGAGCTGGCCGAGGAGGCGGCACGGCTCGGGGTGCGGTACGCGCCCGCCTCGCAACACGCCTTCTACCTCGGCCAGTTGGCGGTCGCGCAGGCCGGGGTGGGGGAGGGCGGGTGCGTGTCCCGGCTCGTGGTCGCCGAGCGGTGCCTGGAGCGCGACGGCGGTTCGCAGACACCCGTCGGGGGCTTCCACGCCGGGGCGCTCGCCGTACAGGAAGCGGCCGTTCGGCGTTCGCGCGGTGATCTCCGGGGCGCGGCAGGGGCGTTGGAGCGCTCCGCACGGCTGCGGCCCGCCGACGAACGCCGCTCACGCGCCGTATACCTGGCCGAACTGGCCGACGTCCAGCTGGACTTGGGCAACCTGGACCGCGCCTGCGCCGCCGGCCACGACTTCCTCGAACTGCGCGGCCAGGTCGACAGCGCCCGGGTCGACGAACGCCTGCGGAGCCTGATCGCCCGACTGCGCCCGCACGCCCGCCAGCGGACCGTCGCGGGCCTGCTGGAGCGGGCGCGGGCGGCGTGGCCGGCCAAGCGGCGCAGCGGCTAGCGGATGCGCGTGGCGTAGCCGCCGGTGAGCCCAAGTGGCTTGCCGCTCAGGCGAGTTCAGCCTCCCGCCGGACCACCCTGCGGACCATGTCCGTCCACGTGGCCCGCAGGAACGCCGGCGGCAGGGCGCTCGTACGGGTCAGGTGGTCGATCGTCTCGAAGCTCGTGAAGGCCAGCAGCGCGTACGCGAGCATGTCGTGGTCGCCCTCGACTCCCGCTTCCCGCAGGAGAGTTGAGACGTGCCGGTGGAAGTCGTGGGCCGTGCGGGAGGCGTGCCGGTGGCAGGGGAGGAGTTCGCGGCCCAGCGCCGCGCCCAGGTCGGACTCGTCGGTGGCGCGGTCGATCAGGGCGTGCCCGAACGCCGTCAGCCGTTCGGCGGGCGGCGCCCCCGGGCCCAGTGGCGGCGGGCCCTGCGTGAACGCCTCGGCGAAGCCCGCCTCGGCCTCCTCCAGCAGGGCGAGCAGCAGTCCGTCGCGGTCGCCGAAGCGGCGGAACAGGGTGCCTTTGCCGACGCCCGCCTCGTGCGCGACCGCCTGCATCGTCACGTGCGCCGCCCCCTGCTCGGCGACCAGCCGGCGCGCCGCGTCCAGCAGCAGGAGGCGGTTGCGGGCGGCGTCGGCGCGCCGGGGGTGGGCCGCGTCCATCAACTCGCCCCGGGCAGACGGACGTACACCTTCCCGTCGGTGACCCGTACTGGATACACCGGTACCGGGCGGGTCGCCGGGGGGTCGAGGGGTTTGCCGGAGCGGAGGTCGAAGCGGGAGCCGTGCAGCCAGCAGGTGAGGGCGCACACCGTGACCTCGCCCTCCGAGGGGGAGACCGTGATCTCGCCCTCCGCCAGGGAGACCGCGCCGTGCGAGCACGTGTCGTGGATCGCGAACACCTCACCCCGCGTGCGCACCAGCGTCACCGCGACCCCCGCCGTCCCGAACCGCCGGGGCACGTCCTCCTCCAGCGTCCCGAACGGGCAGAGGTAGCTGAAACCGTCGTCGCGCACCGGTCTCCTCGGGGCTGTGCGGGGATGACTGGGGGCCAAGGTAGCGGCGCGCGGCTGCGGCCGGAATGCGTCCGGGGACCGAACCGGGTGGGCGGATGGGCCTACTACCGTGGCCCTAGTGCACCTTCCGCAACGCCGTGACCAGCAGTTCCACGAACTTGCTCGCCGCCCACGAGGGGCGCCGCACGGCCGCCGTCTGGACCTGCGCCTCGCGCTGGCGGAAGACGGGGTGGTCGACGCGGACGTACGCGAAACCCGCGTCGCGCGGCTCGCCGAGGTCGCCGAGCAGGGCGATGCCGCCGCCCGCGCGGACGAAGGCGTGCTGCGGGGCCAGCGCGTCGCAGACCAGCGCGGGCCGCACGGTCAGCCCCTCCAACCGGGCGCCGATGTCGAAGAGTTCACGCTGACTGGTGTGCGGCGGGGCCAGCGCCAGCGGATACCCGCACAGCTCCGCCAGCCCCACCCGCTCCCGCCCCGCCAGCTCATGCCCGAGCGGCACGACGGCGGTCAGCGGCACGACGGCGGCGCACTCGACCCGCACGTCGGCCTGCGGCCCCATCGCATAGGTGACGGCGACATCGGCGACCCCCTCCACGACCCGCCGCGTCGCCTCCTGCCGGGGCACCACGTCGAGCCGGAACGCCACCTCGGGATGGTCCCGCCGCAGCGCGGCCATCGCGTCCGGCACCAGCCGCTGCGCGAACCCCTCCGAACACGCCACCGTCACACTGCGCGCCGCCGACCCCCGGCCCGTCCGCAACTCCTCGACCAGCGCCGCCGATTCGGCCTCCGCGCGGCGGGCGTGGGCCAGCAGCCGGGCGCCCGCCTCGGTCGTCGTCATCCCGCGCGGATGCCGCACGAACAGCGCCACCCCCAGCCCCGACTCCAGCTTGGCGATCTGCCGGCTCACCGCCGACGGCGCGACGCTCAGCGCCCGCGCCGCCTCGGTCACCGAACCGGCCCGGGCGACCTCCAGGAAATACGCCAGACTCACCGGCAGCATCAGCATCGGGCCCTCCCGTCCCAGGGTTGCCGAAATTAGCACGCAGGGCGTCACAAACGGCAATGGTCGCCGCCGGGAAACCGGCCTAATCTGCTGCTGCGACGGCTCCCTCACCTTCTGGAGGACACCTCGTGACGCCCACGAAACTGCTCCGCGCCGCCGAGGAGTTCATCGACTCCGGGGCCTTCTTCACCGAGCTGGCCGCCATGGTCGCGCACGCCACGGAGAGTGCCCGCCCCGAGGGCCGCCTTGCCGTGGAGGCATACCTCGCCGACGTCCTCACCCCCGCCCTGACCGCCCTCGGCTGCGCGACCACCCGCCACGACAACCCCGTCCCCACCGGCGGCCCCTTCCTCGTCGGCCGCCGCACCGAGGCCCCCGAGCTGCCGACCGTCCTGGTCTACGGCCACGCCGACGTCGTCGAGGGCCAGGCCGGCCGCTGGAGCGAGGGGCGCGACCCCTGGACGCTCACCGCCGACGGCGACCACTGGTACGGCCGGGGCGCCGCCGACAACAAGGGCCAACACCTCGTCAACCTCACCGCGTTGCGCCTCCTCCTCGCCGAACAGGGCAGCCTCGGCTTCAACTTGACGTTCCTCTTCGAGACCGGCGAGGAGACCGGCTCCCCAGGGCTCGCCGAATTCGCCGCCGGGCACAAGGAGTTGCTCGCCGCCGACGTCCTCGTCGCCTCCGACGGACCGCGCCTCGCCGCCGACGCGCCCACCCTCTTCCTCGGCGCCCGGGGCGGCGTCCAGCTCGTCCTCGACGCCGATCTGCGCCCCGGCGCCCATCACTCCGGCAACTGGGGCGGCGTCCTGCGCAACCCCGCCACCACCCTCGCCGGCGCGATCGCCACCCTCGTCGACGGCCACGGCCGCATCCTCGTCCCCGAGCTGCTGCCCCCACCGGTCGGCCCCGAGGTCCGCGCCGCCCTCGCCGACGTCGAAGTGGAGAGCGACCCGCACTGGGGCGAGCCCGGACTCACCCCCGCCGAACGGCTCTACGCCTGGAACACCCTCGAAGTCCTCGCCCTCGGCGCCGCCGACCCCGACCACCCCGTGGGCGCCATCCCCGGCCGCGCCCGCGCCGTCCTCCAGCTCCGCCACGTCGCCGGCACCCGCACCGAGGGCCTCGCCGGCACCCTCGCCGCGCACCTCGCGAGCCACGGCTACCCCATGGTCGACGTCACGGTCACCGGCGGCTACCCCGCCAGCCGCACCCCGCTCGACGACCCCTGGGTCCACTGGGCCCGCGCCGCCCTGGAGCGCGTCTCACCCCGCCCGCTCACCGTCCTGCCCAACATCGGCGGCGGCCTCCCCAACCACGTCTTCACCGACGTCCTCGGCCTGCCCACCCTCTGGCTGCCCCACTCCTACCCCGGCTGCCGCCAGCACGCCCCCGACGAACACCTCCTCGCGTCCGTCGCCCGCGAGGGGCTGCTCCTCGCGGCGGGGCTGTTCCACGCGCTCGGCAACCCGGACGAGGAGCACCCGCTGCCGGACCGCGTACCCATTAACTCCGGCCGCCGGTAAGCCACTTGCCGCACCCGCACCTGTCCGGCCCCCGTCCCCGCCCGCCGGAAGGACCCTCCATGACCGCTCCCGTCACCCAGCCCGCCCAGACCGCCGCCCCCGCCTCCCGGGCCCGCACCCGCGCCATCGCCGCCGCGAGCATCGGCAACGCCCTCGAATGGTTCGACCTCGTCGTGTACGCGCTCATGGCCGCGCACATAGGCAGGACGTTCTTCCCCGGCGGCGACCCGGGCGTCCAACTCGTCCAGGCCTACGCCGTGTTCGGCGTGACCTATCTGATCCGCCCGCTCGGCGGACTCCTGCTGGGCGGCTACGCCGACCGCAACGGCCGCAAGAAAGCACTGATGTTGTCGATCCGGCTCATGGTGCTCGGCACGCTGCTGCTCGCCGTCATGCCCGGCCACGACACCCTCGGCATCGGCGCCACGATCGGTGTCGTCGTCGCCCGGCTGCTCCAAGGCTTCGCCGCCGGCGGGGAGTTCGGGGCCGCGACCTCCTTCCTCGTCGAACAGGACGAGCGGCGCAAGAGCTTCCTCGGCAGCTTCCAGTTCGCGAGCCAGGGGCTGTCCACGCTGATGGCGGCCGGCTTCGCGGCCGGGCTCACCGCCACCCTGACCACGGCCCAGATGGACGCCTGGGGCTGGCGTGTCCCCTTCGTCTTCGGCCTCCTCATCGGCCCCGTCGGCTACTTCGTGCGCCGGTACGTCGAGGAGTCCCCGGCACTGGAGCAGGCCTCGGAGCAGGCGGAGCCGCCCAAGTCCCCGCTGGTGACCGTCTTCCGCGACCACTGGCGGGGACTGCTGATCGCCGGGGGAGTCCTCGTCGTCTCGACGGCCCTGAACTTCATGCTCCAGTACCTCCCGACCTACGGCATCCGCGAACTCGGCCTGGACGACTCGCTGTCGTTCACCGCGCTGCTCATCGCCGGGGCCGTCCTGACCTTCGTCACCCCGTTCGTCGGACTCCTCGGCGACCGCTACGGGCGGCTGCGCATCATGGTCCCGGCCGCGCTGCTGATCGGCGCCGCGACCGTCCCCCTCTTCCTGTGGCTCACCGCGTCACCCTCCTTCCTCACGCTGACGGTGTGCACGACCGTCCTCGGGCTGCTGAAGGCCGCGTACTTCGGGACGCTGCCGTCGGTGATGGCCGACGCGTTCCCCGTGCGGGCGCGGGCCACCGGGCTGTCGTTCAGCTACAACACGACCGTCGCCCTCTTCGGCGGCTTCACGCCGACCATCGCCGCCGCGCTCACCGAGGCGACCGGATCGGCCGTCGCGCCGGGGTACTACCTGCTGGCGACGGCGCTGCTGAGCCTGGCGGCGCTGGGGGCGGCGGCGCGGGTGGGCGGGCTGCGCTGAGGGGGTGTGCCGAGAGGAGCGGCGCGCGCTGAGGGGGTGTGCCGAGAGAAGTGGCGCGCGCTGACGGGGTGTTCCGGGGGAGCGGCGGCGCGCTGACGGGGCGTCCCGGGGGAGCGGCGGCGCACTTATGGGATGTCCCGGGGGAGCGGCGGCGCGTGCCGACGGGGTGTCCCGAAGCGGATGCCCCGGATCCGGGGACGCGCCGCTATCCTCCGGCGCCATGACCGCCCTCCCCCGCATCACCGACGCCGACCGCCGCGCCCGCCTCACCGTCCGCCACCTGCTCACGCCCGCCCTGCGCGCGGCCGGCCCCGAGCAGGTGGCCGACGCCGTCCTCGCCCTGCACGCCACCGACCCGGCGAGCGTCCACCTGTCGGCCGCCGCCCGCCTCGCCGACCCGGCGCCGCGGCACCTGGAGCGGGCCCTGTACGAGGACGGCACGCTGATCCGGATGCTCTGCATGCGCCGCACCGTCTTCGTCGTCCCCCGCGACCTCGCCCCGGTCGTCGACGCCGCCGCGGCCCGCCCGGTCGCCGCCCGCCTGCGCCGCGACCTGCTGAAGACGCTGGCCGATCAACTCGGCTACGACGAACACAAGTTCACGTCCGTCGAGGAGAAGGTGACCGCGGCCCTCACCGGGCTCGGCGAGGCGACGGCCGCGCAACTCGGGGACGCCGTACCGGAGCTGGCCGACCGGATCGTCCAGTCGCCCGGCAAGCCGTACGAGGCCCGGCCGCGGATCGCCAACCGGCTCCTCGGGGTGATGGCCGCCGAGAACCGGATCAGGCGGGGCCGCCCGCTGGGCAGTTGGGCCTCCTCGCAGTTCCGGTGGCGGCTCGCGCAGCCGTACCCCCAACTGCCCGCCGCCGAGGCGCGGGCCGCGCTCGCCGCCCGCTACCTGGAGACGTTCGGACCGGCCGGTACCGACGACGTCAAATGGTGGACGGGCTGGACCCTGACCGACACCCGCAAGGCCCTCGCCGACTGCGGCGCGCTCCCCGTCACCCTCGACCACGGCCCCGGCCACGCCCTCCCCGCCCACCTGGAGCCGCCCGCCCCCGTCGAACCCGGCGCGGCCCTGCTGCCCGCCCTCGACCCGACCCCGATGGGCTGGCGCCACCGCGACTGGTACCTCGACCCGGCGCACACCGCCCAGCTCTTCGACACCACCGGCAACATCGGGCCCACGGTGTGGTGGGACGGACGGATCGCGGGCGCCTGGGCGCAGCGGCCCGACGGGGAGATCGTCACCCACCTCCTCGACCAGAGGGCCGACCGCCGGGCGGTCGCCGCCGAAGCCGCCCGCCTCGCCGCCTTCTTCGGCGAGACGCGCGTACGGCCCAGCTTCCGCACCCCGCTGGAGCGAAAGCTGTACGAGAAGTCCTGAACGGGCTGTTACGGGTATCTTCAGGCGCGTGCCCGACCGCCCCGGCGGTCGTTCGGCCGCCCCTGTGCGACGTCTGCGCCTCTCGTGCCCCGCTCGCCCCGGTGATGAACTCGGTGTGCCCCCGCGCGGATTGGGGTTCGCATGGTGTCCGGGCCCGTGACCGGTGAGAATTCTGCGAAGCACGGTTTCGTCCGAGACGTGAACGATAAGGTTCCCAGCATGAACGCGCGGTTGGCTTTGCTCGGCACGGTCCCCCCAGGTACCCCGGAGAGCGAAGTCTTCCGACTGGCCCTTCAGCACGCGGTCGCCGAACTCGGCGCCCTGGGCGGCACGATCCACCTGCGCGGACCCATGACGGCGCTGAAGCTCGTCGCCGAGAGCGGACTGCCCCCCGCGCTCGTGCGCTCCTGGCACCTCCTCGACCAGGACGGCCCGCAGGCCCCCGCCCGCGCCCTGCATCGCGGCAGCGGCGTCTGGCTGCCACTGTCCGGCACCACCACCGACGTCCCCTGGCCCGGCACCGGCCTCGCCGCCCTCCCCCTGCACAGCGGCGGCCGCAGCACCGGCGCCCTCACCCTCCTCACCGGCGACGCCGGCGCCCCGACCGCCCCGCAGTGGACGTACCTGCGCGCCCTCGTCGACTGGACCGAACAGCGCCTCGCCCAGGCCCCGCCGCCCGCCTGGCCCGCGACCCAGACGGAACCCACCGCCGAACGCGTCCGCGAAGCCCTCAAAGAGGTCCGGGTCGGCTCCTGGGACTGGGACATCCGCACCGGCGAACTCATCCTGGACGACGCCGCCCTGGAGCTGTACGGCATCCGCCCCGCCGACTACACCGGCCGCATCGACGACTGGATGCGCGCCGTCCACCCCGACGACCTCGCCCCCACCCTGACCGCCGCCGAACGCGCCATCCGCGACCACGGCGTGTACGAGGCCGAGTACCGCGTCCGCAAACTCGACGGCAACTGGGGCTGGACCCGCGCCCGCGGCAAGGCCACCCACCACCCCGACGGCACCCCGCACCGCATGGTCGGCATGGGCTGGGACGGCGACGCCGGACGCTCCACCCGCGACGCCCTCAGCCGCGCCGTACGCCATATGAGCGACGGATTCCTCGCCGTCGACGACGACTGGCGCATCACGTTCGCCAACGTCGAGGCCGAACACATCATGGGCTTCTCCGAGCAGGAGCTGTTCGGCCGCTGCCTGTGGGACCTGCCCGCCGTCCGCCTCGTCCCCGGCCTCGAACAGCGCTGCCGCAAGGCCGCCGACGAGGAGAAGCCCGCCGGGTTCGACGTCCACCTCCCCGACCGGGGCCGCCGCTTCCACCTGCGCCTCGTCCCCGGACCCGACGGCCGCACCCTGTACTTCACCGACGTCACCGAGAAGCGCCGCCTCGCCGACGAGCGCCGCGCCTCCGAACGCGCCGCCTCCCAGCGGGCCGGCCGGATCGCCGAACTGACCGCCGCCCTCGCCAAGGCCACCACCTCCCAGGACGTCGTCGACGCCGTCGCCCGCCGCGTCCTGCCCCCCTTCGCCGCCGGCGGACTCCTCGTCCAGGTCATCGAGAACGACCGGCTGCACAACGTCGGCGCCGTCGGCTACCCCGAGGACTTCCTCACCGAGATCGACGACCGCCGCCGCGCCCCCCGCGACCCCGCCTGGGACGCCATCGCCCACGGCACCCCCCTCTTCCTCTCCACCGCCGCCGAACTCGCCGAACGCTCCCCCCAGCTGGCCGCCATGCCGGCCCGCGCCGCGAAGCAGGCCTGGGCGTTCCTGCCGCTCACCGCCTCCGGCCACACCTTCGGCGTGTGCGTCGTCGCCTTCGACCGCCCCCGCCGCCTCACCGACGAGGAACGCACCCTGCTGACCACCATCAGCGCCCTCGTCGCCCAGGCCCTGGAACGCGCCCGTCTCTACGACGCCGAGCACACCCGCTCCCGCGAACTCCAGCGCAGCCTCCTGCCCGACGCCCTCCCCGAGGTCCCCGCCTGCACCGCCGCCGCCCGCTACCTCCCCGCCGGGCGCGGCATGGACGTCGGCGGCGACTGGTACGACGTCATCCCGCTCTCCGGCGGCCAGGTCGCCCTCGTCGTCGGCGACGTCGTCGGCCACGGACTGCCCGAGGCCGTCATGATGGGCCGGCTGCGCACCGCCGTCCACACCCTCGCCGCCCTGGAACTCCCGCCGGACGAGATCATGGGCCACCTCAACGACATCGTCGGCGCCATGGGCGAACGCTCCTACGTCACCTGCCTGTACGCCCTCTACGACTCCACCACCCAGACCTGCACCATCTCCCGCGCCGGACACCCACCGGCCGCGCTGGTCCACCCCGACGGCAGCGTCCACTTCTCCGGCGGTACCGTGGACCCGCCGCTCGGCACCGCCAAACCCCCCTTCGAGACGGTCGAACTCGCCGTCCCCGAAGGCAGCCTGCTCGTCCTGTACACCGACGGCCTCGTCGAGTCCTCCGTCCGCGACATCGACCAGGGCATGGACGACCTCGGCCGGCTGCTGCGCACCGCCCACCGCGCCGGCACCACCGCCGACCTGGAGTCCCTCTGCGACACCCTCGCCGAAGGCCTGCTGCCCGCCGACCAGCAGACCGCCGACGACGCTGCCTTCCTCGTCGCCCGCCTGCACGCCCTGCCCAGCGAACACATCGCCTCCTGGTATCTGCCCGACGACCCCAGAGCCGCCGGAGAGGCCCGCAGACACGTCCGCGAACAACTCGCCGCCTGGCAGCTCGACGCCCTCGTCCCGACCACGGAACTCCTGGTCAGCGAGCTGGTCGGGAACGTCGTACGGCATGCCCGCGGTCCCGCCCGGCTGCGGCTGCTGCACGGCACCGACCTCGTCTGCGAGGTCTTCGACGGCAGCCTCACCATGCCGCGCATCCGCCGGGCCACCGACACCGATGAGGGCGGCCGGGGCCTGCATCTCATCACCGCCCTCTCCAACCGCTGGGGCACCCGCTACACCGCGACCGGCAAGTGCATCTGGACCGAACAGCCGCTCACCGCACCGGAACTGACCTCGGGCCGGCCCGGACTGCCGGAGCCGGCGGGACCTCCAGGTCTGGCGGGGCTGCCGGGACTTCCGGTGGTCGAGACGTTCGACGGGGACCTGGACGCGCTGCCGTTCGGGGACGAGTGGTGAGGGGGCGCGGGGCGGGGGAGGCCTTGCGGGGGCTCGCTCGGGAGGCCCGGCTCCCTGCGGCCGGCGGCGCCTAAGCTGACCCCATGCGCATCTCCGTCTCCTCCGACATGGACGAACCCGTGGCCCGAGCCCTCGTCGAGCAGTTGGCGGAGCGCGGTCACGAAGTCACCGCGTACGGGGCCTTGAAGCCGGGCGCCGACCCCCGATGGGCCGTCTGCTCCGAGGCCGCCGCCCGGGACGTCGCCGAGGGCCGCGCCGACCAGGCGGTCGTCTGCTGCTGGACCGGCACCGGCGCCTCCATCGCCGCCAACAAGATCCCCGGCGTGCGCGCCGCCCTGTGCGCCGACGCCTACACCGCCGACGGCGCCCGCCGCTGGAACGACGCCAACACCCTCGCCCTGAGCCTGCGCCTGACCTCCGAGCCCCTCCTGAAGGAGATCCTGGACGCCTGGTTCACGGCAGAGCCGAGCACGGACGCGGAGGACCGGGGGAACGTCGTACACGTCGGACAGTTGGACGGCAGCGCGCCGCGGACCTGAGCCGGCCGGCGTCTAGCGCGCGCCGCGCGGAGGTATTCGTACGACCGCCCGGCCGCCCTCCAGATCCACCGTGGTCCGGTGCGGCGGCGCGCCGTCCTCCTCGTCGTCCCGCATGACCAGCGACGACTGGCGCTCCTTCAGCTCGTTCTGCTTGCCCGGCGACAGCACCGCGTGCAGCTGCTCGAAGCCGGTCGCCGAGATCTGGCCCTGCCGCACATGACCCCGCCAGGGCAGGACGCCGGCCCGGCCCGCGCGCAGCAGGAGCTGGTCCACGAAGGCGACGGCGGTCAGCAGGATGACCAGTCCCGGCAGAGTCATGAAGACGGCGAATCCCATGCGGCCCAGTATGGGTCAGCCCACTGACAACGACCCCACCGCGCGGGCGAAGTAGTCCTGTTCCCGCTCCCCTTGGGGCCGCATCCCCCGCCGGGCCAGCGGCGCGAAGATCCGCCCGTGCCGCTCCAGGGTGTCCCGGGACGGCTCGTCCCGGTCGTCCACGGTGACCAGCGGCAGCGACCGCGCCCCGGCCGTCACCGACACCGCCCACCGCTCCACGTCGTCCTCCCCGACCGGCAGCCGCTCGAAGCCCACCGCGGTCACCTGCCACCACGCCACCCGCCGCCGCCCCCACGGCCGCACCACGGTCAGCCCCGCGTCGTCGAACCGCACCGCGAACCGCCCCCGCAGCGCGAAGTGCAGGGCGAACGGCAGCGTCAGGCACAGCAGCAGCGCGGGCCCCGACGGACGCTCCCCGAGCAGCCCGTACGCCCCCGCGACCGTCACGGCGACCCAGCTGAACGCGGTCACCCCGCACAGCCACTCCGTGTGCAACGGCCCCTCCAGCACCCGCACTTGACTCGCCCCGGTCCGCTCAAGCTCTCTCGCCATGCGCACACCGTAAGGCTCTGGGCCTACCTCCGCATGAGTGCCCGTACTCAGACGACTGCGCCTTTTCCGGACCGGCCGCCCCGCCCTTTTCGCCGGGGCGCACGGGCGGGGCGTCCGGCGCAAGGTCCGGGGCAGGTACCGGGGGCGCGTGCGCCCTGGCCCGACCTGCCGCCGGGCGCCTACTGTTGCGCCACAGCCCTGCGGCGCGGGACCGGCGGGGCGGACCGCACCGAACCCGTGGCCCCGGCCGCCGCCCCGACCGGCCGGACCCCCGGGCGCGGCGCCGCCTCCGGCGACGGGGCCCCGCGCGCCAGGCACCATCCGTGACACCGCTCGGGCCGAGGCACCGGGTAACCCACGGCACGAGTCGCGTCGAAAGCACCAGGAGGCCGCTGTGTCCCGACCGTGCATCGCCCTGATCGCCGACCCCACGTCGCCCGAAGGCTGCCGGGAGTACCTCGCCGAGGCCGCCGAACTGCTCACCGGAACCCCGCCGGTCCGTATCGACTCCCGCCACTTCACCCCCACCGGCACCGGCCGCGCCGCCCCCGAGGGCGACCGGTTACGCCTCCAGGTCCCCGAGCAGGAACTGGACTTCGTCCCCGACGTGGTCGTCCTGTACGAGATACCGCCGCACCGGCGCCATGAACTCGCCGCGTTCCAGGTGCTGCTGGAGGCGCCGGGACTTGTCACCCTCGGCACCGGACCGGCCGCCTGGCGCACGGCCACCGAGAAGAACCTCACCGTGGAGCGCTTCCGCCGCGACGGCGTCGCCCACATGGAGACCCTCGTCCTGTCCCGCCCCACCGCCGGCGAGGCGGGCGCCGCCTTCGACAAGCTGGGCGGCGACACCTGGGCCCGCCCGGTCGTCGGCACCGGCGGCAACGACACCTTCCACGTCACCACGCACACCCAACTCGCCGAAGCCACCCGCTATTACGCCGCCCAGGACACCGACTGGATGCTCTCCCGCGACGCCGGGAACATCACCGCCGACGGGCAGCGCCACCAGTTCCGCGTCTTCGTCCTCGACGGCCAGGTCGTGCACGCCCGCGAACACCTCCAGCCCGACGACGACACCCCCTGCAACACCTGCCAGGGCGCCACCCCGGTCCACCTCACCCCGCAGGAACTGCCGCCCCGGCTGGCCGAGTTGGCGATCGCCGCCACCGCCTCCGTCGGACTGCGCTTCGCCGGCGTCGACTTGGCGATCGAGAACGGCGGCGTCGTCTTCGAGGTCAACGTCCAGCCCGCCTTCGTCGACGGCGAACTCCCGCTCGTCGCCGTCCCGTACATCGAGGCCCACCTCGACGCCCTCGCCCTGCGCCGCGACACGCTGTCCGCGCTGCCCGGACAGGGGGCCAAGCTCCCGTCCCGGTGACGTGAACCGACGGCGGAGCACCCGACAGATGTGCTCCGCCCGACCGTCACCGGGACGGGGTCCAACAGTGAAGTCGGCGGCGCGGCGGGGCAGTTGACCCCGGCCGCGCCGCCGTACGCGGCCCGTCAGTAGGGCAGCTGCCGCCCCGAAGGGGTCCGCAGATCCTGCGGCTCCGGCCGACGGGGCCCACGGGGATGCCTGTTCAGCTGGATCCTCTTCACGTCCGCCTCCTCGTCCCCCGCGGCTGTGCCGGGAGCGTCGCGTCCTGTGCCGTTCGGGCCGTGCCGACCTTCTGTGAGCCGGTCATCCCCAGGAAGCGACCCGAATATGCCACCGTGCGCACATCGGAAATACGCCGGTCGCGAAGCCGCCCTTGACGGTTCTCTTGACGTGTACTTGGCGGAGTGGGTTTATGGGAGCGCTCCCATCTCTTTCCCCCCAGCCTGAACTTCTTGGCGCTCACTCTCTGGAGCCGCAGTGAGAACAGCAAGAAGCACCTCCCTGTTGCGGGCGCTGGCCGCGCTGCTCGGGGCGCTCCTGCTCGGTGCGTTCGCCCCCGGCGCCGTCTCGGCCGCGCCCGGCATCAAGGCGACCGGCCTGCACATCGGCAACGGCCGCCTCCTGGAAGCCAACGGGAACGACTTCGTGATGCGCGGCGTCAACCACGCGCACACCTGGTACCCCACCCGGCTGAACCAGTCCCTCTCCGACATCAAGGCTCTCGGCGCGAACACCGTCCGCGTCGTCCTCGCCGACGGCCACCGCTGGACCGCGAACAGCGCCTCCGACGTCGCGAACGTCATCACCCAGTGCAAGGCGAACCGGCTGATCTGCGTCCTGGAGGTGCACGACACCACCGGCTACGGCGAGGACGCGGCGGCGGGCACCCTCGACCAGGCCGCCGACTACTGGATCGGCCTCAAGAGCGTCCTCGTCGGCCAGGAGGACTACATCGCCCTCAACATAGGCAACGAGCCCTGGGGCAACACGAGTCCGGACGGCTGGACCGCCCCGACGATCGCCGCGGTCCAGAAACTGCGCGCGGCCGGACTCCAGCACCTCATCATGGTCGACGCCCCCAACTGGGGCCAGGACTGGCAGGGCGTGATGCGCGCCAACGCCCAGGCCGTGTACGCCGCCGACACCACCGGCAACCTCATCTTCTCGATCCACATGTACAGCGTCTTCAACACGGCCGAGAAGGTCACCGACTACCTCAACGCCTTCGTCAACGCCAAACTCCCGTTGCTGATCGGGGAGTTCGGCGGACCCGCCGACCAGTACGGCGACCCCGACGAGGACACCATGATGGCCGCGGCCCAGCAGCTCAGGCTCGGCTACCTGGCCTGGAGCTGGAGCGGCAACACCGACCCGATCCTGGACCTGGCCCTCAACTTCGATGCCACCAAGCTGAGTTCGTGGGGCCAGCGGGTCTTCAACGGCGCCAACGGCATCGCGAGCACCGCGAAGGAGGCCACCGTCTTCGGCGGCGGCTCCGGCGGCGACACCCAGGCCCCGACCGCCCCGGGCACCCCCACGGCTTCCGCGGTCACCTCCACCTCGGCCACCCTGACCTGGGCCGCGTCCTCGGACAACGTTGGCGTGAGTGCGTACGACGTGGTCCGCGTCAGCGGCGCCACCGAGGCGACCGCCGCCGCGTCCACCACCAACTCCGTGACGGTGTCCGGGCTTTCACCGTCGACGTCGTACACCTTCGCCGTCTACGCCCGTGACGCCGCCGGGAACCGTTCGGCGCGGTCCGGGACGGTCGCCGTGACGACCGCGCAGCCCGCGCCGGGGCAGTCCTGTGCGGTCGGGTACCGGTCCGTCGGGGACTGGCCCGGCGGGTTCCAGGGGGAGATCGTCATCCGCAACACCGACACCACCGCGATCAACGGGTGGACGCTCGCCTTCGCGTTCGCGGACGGGCAGACCGTCAGCAATATGTGGGGCGGGACGGCCACGCAGAGCGGGGGAGCGGTGAGCGTGAAACCGGCCGCCTATACGACCGTCATCGCGGCGGGGGGTTCGGTGACCGTGGGGTTCACCGCGAACAAGGGGGCGGCCAATACGGCGCCGGGGGCGTTCTCGCTGAACGGGGTTTCCTGTGCGGTCTCTTGATGGGCCGTCAGTTCTGTAGGGCGGGTCGACCGGGGCGGGCGCGGAACGCCCCGGTCGGCTTCCCGCGCCGGGAGGGGGCTCAAACGGGAGGGCTCAAACGGGAGGGGGCTCAAGGGGGGTGGGCTCAAGGGGGAGTGGGCTCAAGAGGGCTCAACTCTCCTGCCGGGCTTCCTTCTTGCGCCGCCGCCAGGGCCGCAGCCGCGGCCGTTCGACCTCTTCCTCCACCGGCTCGCTGTGGTCGCCCCAGGACTCGTAGGCGGTGAACGCGTCGACGTCCTCTTCGGGCCCGCGCCGGGCCGGGAGCGCCCTGCGCAGGGTCAGGGTGTCGGAGTCGGGGAGTTCGCGCAGGGTCAGCGCGGCGGGCAGCAGGACGAGGGCGGTGGTGCCCGACCGGCCGCTGGCGGGCCGGAGTTGGACGCGCACACTGTGCCGGTGGGCGAGGCGGCTGACGACGAAGAGGCCCATGTGCCGGGAGACGGCGGCGTCGGCGGCCGGCGGGTCGGCGAGCTTGCGGTTGAGGGTCGCGAAGTCCTCGGGGCTCAGGCCCACCCCGTGGTCGTGGATCTCGGTCATCACCCCGCCGTCCGGCAGCCGGGACGCGGTGACCCGGACGCGGGTGTGCGGGGAGGAGAACATCGTGGCGTTCTCCAGGAGTTCGGCGAGCAGATGCACGAGGTCGGTGACGGCGACGCCGCCGATCTCGACGTCCGGGACGCCCGCGAACTCGATCCGCTCGTAACTCTCCACCTCGGAGCAGGCGGCGCGGATGACGTCGACGAGGGACAGCGGCTGGTCCCACTGCTGGGCGGGCCGCTCGCCGCCGAGGACGAGGAGGTTCTCGCCGTTGCGCCGGACCCGGGTGGCGAGATGGTCGAGCCGGAACAGGTTCTCCAACTGGTCGGGGTCGGTCTCGTGGTCCTCCAGGTCGCCGATCAGGGCGAGTTGGCGTTCGACGAGGGACTGGTTGCGGCGCGCGAGGTTGGTGAAGATGGCGTTGACGGCGCCTCTCAACTGCGTCTGCTCGGCGGCCAGTCGGACGGTCTCGCGGTGCACGTGGTCGAAGGCACGGGCGACTTCGCCGATCTCGTCGGTCGAGGTGATCGGGATCGGCGCCACCCGGGTGTCGGTGTACCCGGCCCCCTCGGCGGTCAACTTGCCCACCAGCACGGGGAGTCGGTGCTCGGCGATCTCCAGCGCGGACGCGCTCAGCCTGCGCATGCCCCGGCTCATCGAGCGGGCCACCCAGGACGCGAGGAGGAACGCCAGCAGCACGGCGGCGACCACCAGCGCGGCGTTCATGACGGCGTCGTCACGCGAACTGGCGGAGATGGCGCGGGCATTGGTGAGTGCGTCGGCGACCAGCTGGACCTGGACCCCGCGATAGGCGTCGAAGCCGAGCGTGGACGAGGCGAAGAACGCGTCGGCGGTGATGCCCTGTTGAGCGAGCGCGTCGACCGGCGCCCCCGAGGCGATCCGGTCGATCATCACGGCCATCGTCGGCGGCGCGACGTACGTCCGCCCCGCGTCCCGCGCCGCCTGGGCGGCCTGTGTGATCCGCGCCCGCCCCCGCGCGTCGGCGTCGGCCAGCGCCCGTTGCAGCCGCGCGGTGTCGTCGGCGGTACCGGCGGCGGCGTACTCGCGCAGCGCGACCTGCTCCAGATAGGCGTACGACCTGAACGCCTGGAGCTGCACGGCGAGTTCACCCTGCGTGAGGGAGGCGCGGTCGCCGACCAGGAGGTGTGTGCCGATGGACCGGATCAGGGACTCGGCGGCCTGCGTGAGGGAGATGGCGTACAGGGAACGGCCGAAACTCGACTGGTTGCTGCTGCCGTAGCCCAGCTCGTTGGAGATCTCCATCAGCGGGTGCTGGACCGCGTAGTAGCTCTCCTCGGTCCGCACCCCCGACGTCCGCGCGGTGAACGCGTCCGCCCGCACCTGCGCCAACTGCCGCTCCCCGGCCCGCACCAGCGCAACTCGCCTGAGCAGCCTGGGCTCTTGGGGCATCCGCGCCACCGCGTCGGCGAACGCCAACGCGTCCGCGTCGGTCACCTTCCGCGCCTCGACGACGACCGCCGCGTCCCGCTGACCGCGCAGCAGCGGGACGACGGAGACGTCCCGCTCGTTGATGGCGCTGCTCGCGTACCGGCTTGCCACGCCCACGAGTTCGGCCACTTTGACCGCGTCGTCGGCGTCCCGCCAGGTCTCCAGGGAGGTCTTGACCCGCAGTCCGCCGAGGGCCAGCGCGACCAGCACCGGGATCAGCAGCACGGCCCGAAGCCGCCTGGCCACCGGCCAGTTGCCGGTCAGGGGCTGCTGTGTCCGGGCCTTGGCGGACCGCGCCTTCGCGGCCGGCCCGGAGGCTTTCGCGCCCGGCGCGGGGGCTGAGGTGTTCGGCAAAGAGCGTCCCATTCGGTTCCGAGCCGTCCGTACGGACACGGTGCCCGCCCGGCAGCCGGGTCAGGGCACGACTCGTTCTGATCTGGCCAATTCTTAGCATCACGCGATCATTGACGCCCGGCGTTCGGCCCAAGCAGTCCAAGTTTCACATAAGTTCGGAGGCTGCGTACGCCGCACGCACCCCGTCGGGCCACCCCGGTCACCCGGCGGCGCGCAGAGCTTCCCACGTCGCGCGGTCCACGGTCCCGGTGACGGCCAGCCCCGCGTCCGCCTGCACCGCCCGCACCGCGCCCGCCGTCCCGTCGCCGTAACTGCCGTCCACGGGGCCGCCGATGGCGTATCCCCGCTGGATCAGCAGGCATTGGACCTGGAGGACCTTCTTGCCGCTGTCGCCGGGCCCGGTGCGGCCGTTGCCGGAGTAGTGGGCGCAAGCCTCCGCAGGCGTCGACTCGGCTGCGGGCGTGGGGACTTGGGGTGACCGGGAGGCGGTGGCGGGCGGGAGTTCCTCGGAGGCGGGGGCCGTCGTCGGTTCGTCCCGGTCCTGCTTCTCGGGGAGGGGCCGGTCCGCGTCCTTCGCCCCGGCCGGTGTCTCGGCGTGGGGTGCGTCGGGCGGCGGGGTCCGCTCGGCGGCCGTGGCGGTGTCCGGGGGCGGCGGGACCGCGGCGGCGGGCGGGCCGGGGCGGGTGAGGACGAGGACGGTCGCGGTGAGGGCGCAGAGGACGAGGGCCGCGCTGAGGACCAAGGCGCGTCCTCTGGGCTTGTGGGGCAGGGGAGTTGACGGCGGCGCCGGGGGCGCTTCGGCGGGCGGGGCCAGGACGTCGTACGCCTCGCGCAGGGCGATGAGGCGGTCGTCCAGGAGGCCGGGCCAGCGGGCGGGCGTGCCGCGTTCGGCGGCCGTCGTGCGCAGGGTCTGCGGGGTGGGGCGGCCGGCGGGGTCCTTCGCCAGGCAGGAGGTGAGGAGGGCCGCCAACGCCGGGTCTCTGGCGTGGAGTTGGGCGAGGACGTGCGGGTCGGGGTCCTCGAAGGCGACGCGGTGCATGACGTCCACGCCGGTGCCGTCGCCGAACGGGGCGTGCCCGGTGGCGGCGTAGACCAGGGTGCAGGCGAGGGAGAACACGTCGGAGGCGGTCTCGCAGTCGCCGGTGCGCAGATACTCCGGGGACATGTAGGCGGGCGTCCCGACCCGGTCGCCGGTGCCGGTGATCGCGCTCGCGTCGACGGCCTTGGCGATGCCGAAGTCGATGACGTGCGAACCGGCGTCGGAGACAAGGACGTTGGAGGGCTTGAGATCGCGGTGCACGACCCTCGCCGCCGCCAGCACGTCCAGCGCCTCACCGAGTTCGGCGACCAGACGCCACACGGCCGCCGGGGAGAGGGCGCCCAACTCCCGTACGGCGGCGGTGAGATCGAGCGCGGGCAGGTACTCGGTGGCCATCCACAGCAGGTCGGCGGCGAATCCGGTGCCGCATAAGCGCGGGGCGCGCGGGGTGCGGATGCGCTCGTGGACCAGCGCCTCGCGCTCGAAGCGGCGGCGGAAGCGGACGTCCTCGGCGTACTCGGGCCGGATCACCTTCACTGCGAACAGCCCGGGACCGCCGTCCGCCGCCCGCGCCAGATACACCCGGCCCATGCCGCCGCTGCCGAGGAGCGCCAACGCCGTGTAGGGGCCGATGAGTTCGGGGTCGCCGGGGCGCAGGGGCACGGCGCCGGTGAGCCGCAGCGCGCGAGCCTCTTCGGCCGCCGGGTCCGGTCGCTGGTCTGACACAGATGTTCCCCGAAGTGATGTGCGTCGTACGTGAGTTCGCCTGTGGTGGGAGACCGAGGCTAGCTCAGGGACGGCTCGGGGATCAGGGATTCCGCCACTTCCGCGAGGGAGTTGACCGGCGGCGGTCGCTCAGCGGCGGTCGCGGGTGGGCAGCATCGCCCACACCGTCTTGCCGACCGGCGAGCGCTTCGTCCACCCCCAGTGCTCCGACAGCGCCTCGACGATGCTCAGCCCCCGGCCGTGCTCCAGCAGCGGATCGGGCGCCTCGCGGTACACCGGCACCTCGTCGCTCCGGTCGGTCACCGCGCACATCAGCAGCGAGCGGCGCAGCGTCAGCCGCAGCCGTACGTCGCAGCTGTCGGCGCCCGGCAGGGCGTGCAGGACGGCGTTGGCGGCCAGTTCCGTGACGACCGTGACCGCGTCGGCCGCGCAGTGGGCCAACTCCCAGCCGTCCAGCGTCCGCTGAGTGAAGTCCCTGGCCTCGGTGAACCCCTCGCGGCTGTCGGTGAGCCGCAGCGAGGCGGTCTTGGACCCCTCGTGGACGGACCCGGGGAACGGTGCGCGTGCTGACACGGCAACTCCCTGATACATCGTCAGAACATGGCTCTGGCCGAGCGATTGACGGTGTGTCTATTATCCACGGGTACGAAGGCGCCGTGCAATTTCACGAGGAATTGCGCTCATCGTGACTCTCGCAGAGGAGAGTGCCATGCCGCTGGAGAACGGATGCCGGGCGAGTTCGCTGGACGCCCGCTGGACCAAGAGCCGCCGCAGCAACGCCATCGGAAACTGTGTCGAGGTCGCCGAACTGGCTGGTGGAGCTGTGGCGTTGCGCAATTCGCGTGACCCCGACGGACCGGCTCTGATCTACACCCCGGGCGAGATCGCCGCGTTCCTCGCCGGGGTCAAGGACGGGGAGTTCGACCACCTGCTGTGACTCCGTGCGCCCCCGCGTGACGGGAGTGCGCCGTCGGCAGGTGCCGGGGCGGGGCCGGATGGGATACTGCTCCCTGTCGTCCGTCGGCCTCAGGCCGGTCCCATGGGGAGCCAGGATGCCCGCCGAACACCCGCGCGCCGTACGCCTCGAACCGTACCTGCGCCGCGCCGAGCCCGCCCCGACCTTGCTGAAGATGCTGGTCGGGGTCCAGCTCGCCGGTATGCGCGAGGACGCCGGACTCGCCCAGGAACAGGCCGCCCGCGCCGCCGGGTTCAGCCCCGCGAAGCTCTCCCGCGTCGAGTCCGGCAAGGGCCGCCGCGCCCCCGCCGAGACCGACGTGCGCACCCTGCTCGACCTGTACCGGGTCGCCGGGCCCGAGGCCGACGTACTGCTCCAACTCCTGCGCAGGGCAGGGGAACCCGGCTGGTGGCAGCGGTACGACAAGCGGCTCATGCCCGAGTGGTTCGACCGGCTGGTCGGACTCCAGGAGGCGGCCACCGCGATCCGCACCTACGAACTCCAGTACGTGCCGGGCCTGTTGCAGACCCCCGCCTACGCGCGGGCCGTCGTCGAACGGGGACTGCCGCGCGCCTCCTCCCGCGAGGTCGAGCGCCGGGTGGAGCTGCGGATGCGGCGCGCGCAGCTGCTGCACCGCGCGGACTCGCCTCAACTCTGGGCGATCGTCGACGAGTCGGTGCTGCTGCGGGTGCTGGGCGACCGGGCCGTCATGCGTGAACAGCTGGCGCATCTGCTCGACATGGCCCGGCTGCCGCACGTCAGTCTCCAGATCGTCCCGCTCGACCTCAGCCGCGCCGCCGCCCCGCCGATGCCGGTCACCTATCTGCGCTTCGGCGGGACCGACCTGCCCGACGTCGTCTACCTCGAACAGCTCATCAACGCGGCCTTCGTCGAGGCCCAGGACGAGACCGAGGAGTACCGCGCCTGCCTCGACCGGCTGGCCGACCAGGCGCTCAGTCCACGGGAGTCGGTGACGGCGCTGCGGGGGGTCATGGCGGGGCGGTATCCGGAGGGGTGACGCGGGGGCGTGGCGCCGGAGGGTGGCCCTTCTTCGCGGCGCTGCCCGGGTGTTGAGGCGCGCGCCGGCTACGGCAGCCGGCCAAGCCCCCCGAACTCGATCCACTCCTGCGTGAGTTGGCGCGGCGCGACCTCGGTGTCCGGGCGCCAGGTGGAGACCTCGACGAGCCCCGGGGCCATGATCTCCAGCCCCTCGAAGAGCGCGGCCACGTCCTTCTCCTGCCGTACCCGGCCCCAGTGCCCCTGCGTCGCCTCGTCCATGAACGCCGTGACGAAGTCCCGGACTTCCGCGTCCTCGCTGACCAGTTGGCACATCACCAGGAAGCTGCCGGGCGCGAGCCGCTCGACGACCCGGTCGACCAGGGCCCGCGGTCCGTCCTCGGGGCTGTCGGGGATGCAGTGGAAGACCGAGTTGAACAGCACCGCCACCGGCCGGCCGAAGTCGATCAGGCGGCGGGTCTCGGGGTCGCCGAAGATGCGGTCGGTGTCCCGCATGTCCGCGTGGATCACGGCGGTCCGCTCGTCCTGCTCCAGCAGCGCGCGGCCGTGCACGAGGACCATCGGGTCGTTGTCGACGTACACGACATGGGCCGTCGGGTCGACGCGCTGGGCGACCTGGTGGACGTTGTCCTGCGTGGGCAGGCCGGAGCCGTGGTCCAGGAACTGGCGGACGCCGTAGTCCCGCGCGAGCGTGCCGACGACGCGGCGCAGGAAGCGGCGGTTGTTCAGCGCGAGGGCGCGGGTGCTGGGGACGACCTTGTCCAGCTCGCGGGTCGCCTCGCGGTCGGCCTCGTAGTTGTCCTTGCCGCCCAGATAGAAGTCGTACATCCGGGCGGCGGTGGGAATCGCCGCGTCGATGGACACAGGCAGCTGCTCGTCGGGCCGCATGGCTTCTCGGTCCCCCCTGTCTCGGTGGGCAACACATCGTAGGGACAGGGGAATTGGGGGCGCCAGCCCTTGATCGGACTTCACTCGAAAGCCTTCACCCGAAAGTGGACTGTCTGTCCAGGCACTGGATGTGTAGTCTAAAAAGTGTCGGGGAGGCGGGCGGAACGAGGAAAGGGGTCCGGATGTCCCAGGCGGAGGCGGAGGCGAAGGCCGTGGCGGCGGAGCGGGACGCGATCCTGGCCGCGCTGGGGCCGGTGGTCCGGGGGCTCGTGGCCACGTTCGGCCCGGTGTGCGAAGTGGTGCTGCACGACTACCGGCGGCCGGAGGAGTCGGTGGTGGCCGTCGCCGGTGAGGTGACCGGCCGCGTGGTCGGCGGCTCGCTGAGCCAGATCGGCCTGCGGATGCTCGCGCGGGGTGACGCGGCGGGTGACGACCTGAACTACGTGACCCGCACCCCCGGCGGCAAGATGATCAAGTCGTCCACGATGACGTTGCGGGACTCGACGGGCGCTGTCTTCGGCGCCCTCTGCGTCAACGTGGACATCACCGAGGTCGCCCGCGTCCAGAGTCTGCTGGGCGCCCTGGCCGGCCCCGTGCCCGTCCCCGCCGACACCCCGGTCACGACGTTCGACCAGGACATCGACTCCGTGCTGGAGATCCTGGTCGACACCCACCTCCCGGCCCACGAGGGCGCCTGGTCCGGCCTCGACCGCCCGCGCCGCCTCGACCTGTTCCGCACCCTCGACGCGCGCGGGGTCTTCGCCGTCCGCCGCTCCGTGGAACAGGTCGCCGCCCGGCTCGGCATCTCCAGAGCCTCGGCGTACAGCTACCTCGCGCAGGCGCGGGCGCAGGAGGAGGGAGAGGGCCCGTTCACCGACCGGGCGCCGGCGGTGGACCACCCCTGAACCGAACGACGGAGCTTGAAAGGCAGGGCACCCATGACCCGAGAGGCGGACCACATATGACCCTCCCCATCACCCTCGACGACGTCCAGGACGCCGCCGCCCGCCTCAAGGGCGTCGCGCACCGCACCCCGGTCCTGCGCTCGCGCACGCTGGACGAACGGGTCGGCGCCGAGGTCCATCTCAAGTGCGAGAACTTCCAGCGGATCGGCGCCTTCAAGTTCCGCGGCGCCTACAACGCGGTCTCCCGGCTCACTCCGCAGCAGCTGGCGCGCGGCGTCGCCGCCTACTCCTCCGGCAACCACGCGCAGGCCGTCGCCCTCTCCGCCCGCCTGCTCGGCGCGAGCGCGGTGATCGTGATGCCCTCGGACACCCCCCGCTCCAAGCTGGCGGCGACCGCCGGATACGGCGCCGAGATCGTCACGTACGACCGCTACACCGAGGACCGCGATGCCCTCGGCAAGGCGCTCGCGGCGGAGCGGGGCATGTCCCTGATCCCGCCGTACGAGCACCCCCACGTGATGGCGGGGCAGGGCACGGCGGCGCTGGAACTCCTGGAGGAGACCGGCGAGCTGGACACGCTGATCACTCCGGTGGGCGGCGGCGGACTGATCGCGGGGAGCGCGACGGCGGCCAAGGGGATCACCCCAGGCATCAGGGTCGTCGGCATCGAACCGGAGGCGGGCGACGACACCCGGCGCTCCCTGCGCGAGGGCCGCCGCGTCAGTGTCCCGATCCCGCGCACCATCGCCGACGGCCAGGCCGCCGACATCCCCGGCGAGCTGACCTTCGAGGTGAACCGGCGGCTCGTGGACGGCATCGAGCTGGTCTCCGACGACGAGATCCGCGCGGCGATGCGGTTCGCCTTCGAACGGCTGAAGATCGTCGTCGAGCCCAGCGGCGCGAGCGGTCTCGCGGCGCTGCTCGCCGGGCGGGTGCCGGGGATCGGTGGCCGGGTCGGGGTGATCCTCTCGGGCGGGAACGTGGACGCGCGGCGGTTCGCCGAGCTGTGCGGGGGAGAGGGGTGAGCGGTGGCGGCTCCCGGTGGACAGGCGGACGATGAGGGGGTAGGGCCGGTGACGCCGGACCCGGTCGCCGGGGGAGACCGGCCCCGGCCGCGCGCGAGCACGGCCGGAAGGGAGGAGCGTCATGCTGGAGATGAAGACGCTCGACAAGCCCGACGAACGCCGCGACTTCCCGCGCGGCCACCTCGAAGCCGTCCACCTCACCGGACTCGACTTCGCCGTGGCGACCTTCGAACCGGGCTGGCGCTGGTCGCAGTCGCTGGCGGCGCTCGCCGGCACGAAGAGCTGCGAGATCCACCACAACGGCTATGTCGTCCAGGGCCGGATGCACATCCGCATGGACGACGGCGACGAGGGCGAGGTCGGTCCCGGTGACGTGTTCGTGTGCGCGCCCGGACACGACGCCTGGGTGGTCGGCGACGAACAGGTCATCGTCTATGACTTCGCCGGCGCGATGGCGAAGGAGTACGGCAAGGCGTGACGGACGGCCCGGCCGGACGGAGTCCGGTCACGGCGAAGGGAGTTCACACCGGCAGCAGCCGGCCGATCAGCTCGCCCAGCTGACGGGCGGTACGGCACTCGTGCATCGGGACCAGCCCGGCGTACGCGTGCGCCGCCGAGTCCCCGGTGCCCCACTGGGCGCGCGGCTCCGGGTTCAGCCAGTACACGCGCCGGGCCCGGGCGGTGATCTCGCGGACGGCCGCCAGGTTCGGGTCGCTCATGTTGGTGCGGGCGTCGCCCAGGACGAAGACGGTGGTGCGCGGGCCCAGCGACAGGGCGTGGCGCTCGGCGAACTCGCCCAGGGCGGTGCCGTAGTCGCTGCTGCCGTGCCAGCCGGTCAGCGTGGCCTGCTCGCGGATGCGGGCGCTCAGGCCCTCCGGATCGGCGCCGGCGCCGCGCCGCAGCAGGCCCGTCACCTCGTCGATCCGGTTGACGAAGGCGAAGACCCGCACTTTGGAGAACTGCTCGTGCAGCGCCTGCACCAGCAGCATCGTGAAGTCCGAGAACCCCGCCACCGACCCCGACACATCGCACAGCAGCACCAGCTCGGGCCGGGCGGGCCGGCGCCGGCGCAGCACGGGCCGCATCGGCACCCCGCCCGTCGACAGCGAGCGGCGCACGGTCCGGCGCAGATCGATCCGCCCCCGCGCCGCCCGGCGCCGCCGCGCCGCGAGCCGGGTGGCGAGCTTACGGGCCAACGGCCGTACCGTCCGCCGCAGTTCGGCCAGCCGGTCACGCCCCGCGGACAGGAAGTCCACCCGGTCCGCGGTCGGCGCCACCGCCCGCCGCGCGATCTCCTCCCGCCCCCGCCGCTCGGCCACCCGCCGCCGCGCCTCCGCCGCCACCAGCGCCCGGAACCGGGCGATCCGCGCCCGGATCTCGTCCTCCAGCAGCCGGTCACCGAACCCGGCACCGCCCCCCTGCCGCGCCCGCACCTCGTCCCGCACCCGCGCCAGCAAGGTCTGGGGCCGCAGCCGTTCGAGAGTCTGGTACGACGACCACCCGTCCGCCCCGCCGCCCGAACTCCCGTACGCCCCAAGGGAGTCCACCGCTTCCCCGGCCAGCTGCCCCATCAGCGCCCGGTCGTCGTCGGCGAGCGCCCGCGCCAGCCGCTCCCGCAGCGACTCCCGGTCCTGCGGCGCGGCATCGGGCGCGCCGACCGAGCGGGGGAAGTACAGGTCGAAGACGGCGTCGAACACCGCCCGCTGTCCCGTCGTGTGCAGCAGCGTCGCGGCGAGCCCCTCGCGCAGCACCTCCCGGTCGGCGAAGCCCAGGACCGACGCGGCGCGCGCCGCGTCCACGCTCTCGCCGGTGCCGACGGACACCCCGTGCGCCCGCAGCACCCCCACGAACCCGGCCAGCCGCGCGGCGACATCGCTCATACGGCGTCCAGGTCCAGCTTGGCGGCGGCCTTGAGGATGTCGTCCTGATGCTTGAGCACGACGCCCAAGGTCTCGCGCACGACGCTCTCGCCGAGGGTGTCCGCGCCGAGCGCCAGCAGCGTGCGCGCCCAGTCGACGCTCTCCGCGACCGACGGCGCTTTGCGCAGGTCCATCGCCCGCAGCGCCCCCACGACCCGGACGACGGACGCGGCCAGCGCCGCGTCCAGGTCCGGCACCTTCAGCCGGACGATCCGCCGTTCCAGCTCCTCCTCCGGGAACCCGATATGGAGGAACAGACAGCGCCGGCGCAGCGCCTCCGACAGCTCGCGGCTGGCGTTGGAGGTGAGGACGACGAAGGGGCGCCGGGCGGCGGTGATCGTACCCAGCTCCGGGACGGTCACCTGGAAATCGCTCAGCACCTCCAGGAGCAGCCCCTCGACCTCGACGTCCGCCTTGTCGGTCTCGTCGATCAGCAGCACTTTCGGGGTGTCCCCGCGCAGCGCCGTCAGCAGGGGCCTCGGGAGCAGGAACTCCTCGCTGAAGATGTCGGTGCGGGTCTCGTCCCACGTCTCGTCGCGGCCGGCGCTGATCCGCAGCAGCTGCTTGGCGTGGTTCCACTCGTACAGCGCCCGGGACTCGTCGACGCCCTCGTAGCACTGGAGCCGGATCAGCTCGGCGTCCGTCACCGAGGCGACGGCCTTGGCGAGTTCGGTCTTCCCGACCCCGGCGGGCCCCTCCACCAGCAGCGGCTTGCCGAGCCTGGCCGCGAGGAAGACGGTCGTCGCGATCGCCGGGGACGCGAGATAGCCGGCCCCGGCGAGGCGGGCGGAGACATCGTCGACGGAAGTGAACAACGGGGCCTCCGAGGGAGCGCGCTGCGGACGTACCTGTCCGGCCGGGGACGTACCCGCCCATCTAAGCGCTTGCTCACCCTGCTGTCACCCCCCGATGGCACCCCCGCTGTCACCCCCTGCCGTCACCCCCGTTGCCACCCCCGCCGTCACTCACGAGGATCACCTCCAGTGTCCGGGGCCCGTGCACCCCCTCCACCCGGTCCAGCTCGATGTCACTCGTCGCCGAAGGCCCCGAGATCCACGTCAACGGCCGTGCCGGGTCCAGCCGTTCGAGCGCCTGCGGCACCGACGACACCACCTGATCGGGGACGCGGACGACACAGATGTGGTGATCGGGGATCAACGTGATCCGGCGCCGCCCCTGATCGGGGCCGCCGTCCAGGACGATCGTGCCGGTCTCGGCGACGGCCAGCGCACAGCCGGTGACGACGCTGTCGACCTGGTCGAGAGCCTGCGGCGTGGTCTCGGGTACGTCCGCGACCCGCTCCGCGTCCGCCGCCGCCAGCCACTCCGGCGCGAGCCCCGGCGGCACCACCACCGACTTGGCCCCCCGCTCGGCGAGCAACCGCCCGATCACCGAAGGGAGTTCGGCCGCCGCACACCGATGCACGACCGCCCGGTAGTCCACCAGATTCTCCGCCAGCAACTCCACCCGCTCCGCGCCGCTCAGCGCCCCGTGCTCGCGCAGATACCCCCGCTCGACGGGCCCGTCCTCGCGCGCCACCCCCTCGAGCGCCCGCCGCACCCGCCCCAACACCCGTTCCCTGCTGCTCACTTCGTCCCGCCCTTCGCCCCGCCGGTCCGCTGCCACCAGTCGCGGAACGGCTCCGCCGGCACCGCCGGAAGATCCCGCGTCCCGCTCCACGCCTTGCCGGGTCCGGGCAGCGCCCGGGGATGCCAGCGCCGGGTCCGGGACGCGAGCCGCTGCCCCGTCCGCAGGGCGACCGGCCGCCCGAAGGCCCAGCCCGCCGCCCGCATCGCCGCCCGCTCGGCCGCGTGCCCCTTGGCCGGCTTGAGCACCACCCGGTTGCCCTCCCGCACCACGGGCCCGCCCTCGACGACCCGCTCCCGCAGATGCACCAGCACCTCCGGGATGTCGATCGCCACCGGACACACCTCGTAACACGCCCCGCACAGCGACGACGCGTACGGCAGCGAGGCGTCGATCTCGCTTCCCGTGCCCCGCAGTTGAGGGCTGAGGATCGCGCCGATCGGCCCCGGGTACACCGACCCGTACGCGTGCCCGCCCGCCCGCTCGTACACCGGGCACACGTTCAGACACGCCGAGCAGCGGATGCAGCGCAGCGCCTGGCGGCCGACCTCGTCGGCGAGGGTGTCGGTGCGGCCGTTGTCCAGCAGCACCAGATGGAAGACGCGCGGCCCGTCGCCGTCCGTCGTCCCCGTCCAGGTCGACGTGTACGGGTTCATCCGCTCGGCCGTCGACGAGCGCGGCAGGGTCTGGAGGAAGACCTCCAGGTCCTGCCAGGTCGGGACGATCTTCTCGATGCCGACGACCGAGATCAGCGTCTCCGGCAGGGTCAGGCACATCCGGCCGTTGCCCTCCGACTCGACGACGACCAGGGTGCCGGTCTCGGCGACCATGAAGTTGGCGCCGGACACGCCGACCTTGGCGCGCAGGAACTTCTCGCGCAGGTGGAGCCGGGCGGCCTCGGCGAGTTCGGCGGGCGTGTCCGTGAGCCCTTCGGGGGCCGGGCGGCCCCACTCGCCCATCTCGGCGCGGAAGATGTCCCGGATCTCACCCCGGTTGCGGTGGATCGCCGGGACCAGGATGTGCGAGGGCCGGTCCTTGCCCAACTGCACGATCAGCTCGGCGAGATCGGTCTCGTAGGCGCGGATGCCGGCCGCCTCCAGCGCCTCGTTCAGCCCGATCTCCTGCGTGGCCATCGACTTGACCTTGACGACCTCCGACTCGCCCGTCTCCCGCACGAGTCGGGTGACGATCGCGTTGGCCTCGTCGGCGTCGGCCGCCCAGTGGACGACCCCGCCGGCCGCCGTCACCGACTCCTCCAACTGCACGAGATACTCGTCGAGTCGGAGCAGCGTACGATCCTTGATCCGCTTGCCCGCCTCCCGCAGCTCGGCCCAGTCGGACACCTCCGCCACGGCCTTCGCCCGTTTCGCGCGGATCGTGTGCGTGGCGTGCCGCAGATTCCCGCGCAGCGTCGGATTCGCCACGGCCTCCCGCGCGGCGGCCGGGAACGCCGGCATCCCCAGATACGTTCCGCTCATACGGCGGCCCCCTCCTCCGTGCTCGCCAGGATCTCCGCGATGTGCACGGGCCGCAGCCCCGTCCGCAGCCGCGTCATCGTGCCCCCCAGATGCATCAGACACGAGTTGTCCGCCGCGCACAGCACCTCCGCGCCGGTCGACTCCGCGTTACGGACCTTGTCCGCCCCCATCGCCGCCGAGACATCGGAGTTCTTCACCGCGAAGGTCCCCCCGAACCCACAGCACTCCTCCGCCCCCGGCAGCTCCACCAGCTCAAGCCCCTTGACCGCCTTGAGCAGCCGATACGGCCGCTCCCCGAGCCCCAGCCCGCGCAGCCCGTGACAGGTCGGATGATAGGTGACCGTATGCGGGTAATAAGCCCCCACATCCGTCACCCCCAGCACATCCACCAGGAACTCCGTCAGCTCATAGGTCTTCGGTACGACGGGAGCCAGCACCGCGGCGAGCGAGTCACCCCGCCCCTCCGCCCGCGCCCGCTCACCCATCCGCGGATACAGCTCCCGCACCATCGCCCCGCACGACCCCGACGGCGTCACGATCGCGTCGTACCCCCCGAAGACATCGGAGAAATGCCGGGCCAGCGGCTCCGCCTGATGCCGGTAGCCGGTGTTGTAGTGCGCCTGCCCGCAGCATGTCTGCGCCAGCGGGAAATCGACGTCGACGCCCAGTCTGGACAGCAACTTGACCACCGCCCGCCCGGTGTCCGGATAGAGCGTGTCGTTGACACAGGTCAGGAACAGTGCGACACGCATCGCGGCTCCTCGGGGTCAGTCATCGGATGAGTGAAGGGTAGTCGGAAGGGCGGGGTATAGGGAGGCCTACCCGATCACGCCCCGGCCAGCCTCCCCTGCGCCTCCCGCCACCGCGCGGTCCCCCCCTGCGGCTCGTACCGCGTCAGCGGCTGGCTCTGCACCAGCAGCCGCCGCATGTCCGCCCGGTCCCCGACCAGACCGTGCGCCCGCGCCTGCACCAGCACGTTCCCCAGCGCCGCCGCCTCCGTCGGACCCGCCACCACCGGCAACCCGCAGGCGTCGGCCGTCAGTTGGCACAGCAGCGCGTTGCGCGTGCCGCCCCCGACCACATGCACCACGTCCACCGGATGCCCGGCCAGCCGCTGGGCGTCCTCGACCGCACGGCGATGGGCCAGCGCCAGCGAGTCCAGGATGCAGCGCGTGACCTCGCCCGGCGTCCCCGGCACCGGCTGCCCCGACGCCCGGCACGCCTGCGCGATCCGCTCCGGCATCCGGCCCGGCGCGAGAAACGCGGCGTCCCCGGCGTCCACGACCGACCGCAGCGCGGGCGACGCGGCGGCCTCCCGCAGCAGCGCCCCCAAGTCCGGCTCGCCCCAGGCCCGTACGCACTCCTGGAGCAGCCAGAGCCCCATGATGTTGCGCAGATAGCGGACGGTCCCGTCGAGCCCCAGCTCATTGGTGAAGTTGGCGGCCCGGCTCTCCTCGGTCAGCACCGGCGCGTCCAGTTCGAGCCCGGCCAGCGACCAGGTCCCGGTGCAGATGTACGCGAACCGCTCCCCGACTGCGGGTACGGCGGCCACGGCCGAGGCGGTGTCGTGCGACCCGACGGCCGTCACCGGCACCGGACCGGCCAGCCCCGTCTCCTCCAGCACCGAAGGCAGCAACTCCCCGGCCGGATCGCCGGGTTGCCGCAGCGGAGCGAACAACTCCAGGTCGACGCCCACCCGTTCGGCGACCCCGTACGCCCAGTCCCGCGTCCGGGGATCGATCAGCTGAGTCGTCGAGGCGTTGGTCAGCTCGGTGCCCTGCACCCCCGTCAGCCAGTACGACAGCAGATCGGGGATCAGCAACAGCCGCCGGGCGGCGGCCAGTTGGGCGGAACCCCGGGCCGCCGCCAGCTGATAGACGGTGTTGAACGGCGCGTACTGCAACCCGGTCGCCGCGTACAGCCCGGCCGCCGGCACCCGCGCCCAGACCGCCTCCGCGACCCCCTCGGTACGGGCGTCGCGATAGTGCACCGGATTGCCGAGCAGCGCCCCGTCCGCGTCCAGCAGCCCGTAGTCCACGGCCCAGCTGTCGATCCCGACCGAGTCGACCTGCCCCACGGCCCGCAGCCCGTCCAACACCCCCGCGTACAGGGCGAGTACGTCCCACCGCAGCCCCTCGGGCAGCCGCACCGGCCGGTTCGCGAACCGGTGCGCCTCCGTCAGCTCCAGCGACTCCGGACTGACCAGCCCGGCCATGACCCGGCCACTGGAAGCACCCAAGTCGACGGCGGCATAAGCTTTCTGACGCCCACTCAAAGAACGCCCGTTCAAAGAGCGTCCGCTCATGGAACGCCCGCTCATCGCAGGAACGCGGCTGCCACACCCGCGTCGACCGGCACATGCAGCCCGGTGGTGTGCGTCAACTCCCCACCCGTCAGCGCGAACACGGCATTGGCGACATGCTCGGGCAGCACCTCCCGCTTCAGGATCGTCCGCTGCGCGTAGAACTCGCCCAGCTTCTCCTCCTCGATCCCATAGGTGGCCGCCCGCTGCGCCCCCCACCCCCCGGCGAAGATCCCCGACCCGCGCACGACCCCGTCCGGATTGACCCCGTTGACCCGGATCCCGTGCTCACCCAACTCGGCCGCCAGCAGCCGCACTTGATGCGCCTGATCGGCCTTCGTCGCCGAGTACGCGATGTTGTTGGGCCCGGCGAACACGGAGTTCTTGGACGCGATGTAGACGACGTCCCCGCCGATCCCCTGCGCGATCATCACCCGCGCCGCCTCCCGCGACACCAGGAACGACCCGCGCGCCATGATGTCGTGCTGGAGGTCCCAGTCCTTCGCCGAAGTCTCCAGCAGCGGCTTGGAGATGGAGATCCCCGCGTTGTTCACGACCAGATCGACCCCGCCGAACGCGAGCACGGCAGCCTTGAACGCCGCCGCGATCTGCTCCTCGGAGGTGACGTCGACGGTGACGGCAACCGCCTTGTCGGACCCGCCCAGTTCCTTGGCGACGGCGGCGGCGTTCTCCCCGTTCAGATCCGCGACGACGACACAGGCGCCCTCGTCGGCCAGCCGCCGCGCGATGGCCTTCCCGATCCCGCTGCCCGCCCCGGTGACCAGCGCCACCCGAGTGGCCAGCGCCTTAGGCCTCGGCATCCGCTGGAGCTTGGCCTCCTCCAGCGCCCAGTACTCGATCCGGAACTTCTCCGACTCCTCGATCGGCGCGTACGACGACACCGCCTCGGCCCCGCGCATCACATTGATGGCGTTGACGTAGAACTCCCCGGCGACCCGCGCGGTCTGCTTGTCCTTGCCGAACGAGAACATGCCCACCCCAGGGATCAGCACGATCGCCGGATCGGCCCCCCGCATCGCGGGCGAGTCGGGCAGCGCGTGCCGCTGGTAATAGGCGGCGTACTCCTCCCGGTAGGCGATATGCAACTCCTTGAGCCGCGCCACGGCTTCCTCCACCGGCACCGAGGCCGGCAGATCGAGCACGAGCGGCCGTACCTTCGTCCGCAGGAAGTGATCCGGACAGGAGGTCCCCAGCGCCGCGAGCCGGGGATGCTCGGCGCGGGCCAGGAACTCCAGGACGACGTCGGAGTCGTCGAAGTGTCCCACCTGCGGCTTGTCGGCGGAGGTGAGCGCGCGGACGTACGGCGCGAGCGCGGCGGCCCGCTCCCGGCGCTCGGCCGGGCCCAGGGCGTCGTACCCCGCGAGGACCGGACCGAACGGCTCCGCCCTGCCGCGTGCCGTCAGGAACTCCTCGGCGGTGCGGATGATGTGCAGCGAGTTGCGTTCGCACTCCTCGGCGGTGTCGCCCCATGCCGTGATCCCGTGGCCGCCCAGGATCACGCCGATCGCCTGCGGGTTGGCCTCCTTGATGGCGGCGATGTCCAGACCGAGCTGGAACCCCGGCCGCCGCCACGGCACCCACGCGACCGAGTCCCCGAAGCACTCGGCGGTCAGCTTCTCGCCGTCGGCCGCGCAGGCGAGGGCGATGCCGGAGTCGGGGTGCAGATGATCGACGTGCGCGGCGTCGACGAGGCCGTGCATGGCGGTGTCGATGGAGGGGGCGGCGCCGCCCTTGCCGTGCAGGCAGTAGTCGAAGGCGGCGACCATCTCGTCCTCGCGCTCGACGCCCGGGTACACCCCCACGAGCGCCCGCAGCCGATCGAGCCGCAACACGGCGAGCCCGGCTTCGGTGAGGGTCCCGAGATCACCACCGGACCCCTTGACCCACATCAGCTCGACGGCCCCGCCGGTCACAGGGTCGACATCGTTGCCTTTGGCGGAGGCGTTGCCACCGGCGTAGTTGGTGTTACGGGCATCGGCACCGAGCCGATGGGAACGGGAGAGGAGGGAGGAGGCGGAGGGGTGGGGAGGCATGTCTGTGTCCTTGTAGGTGAGGTCGTCAGCGGGAAGTCGCTCGTACGGTCAGGCGCCCCACCCTGCTTGTTGTCCTCCGACCCGCTCAGCGGCGATCCTCGAACCCCACCCCGACCTCCGATACGCCCCCACAGGATCCCCGTCCAACCCCATCTCCTCCCGCACCTCCCGCAACAACGGCCGCACATCCGTGTTGTACGCGTCCATCAGCACGGCGTTCGCCTCCAGCACATCCCCCGAAGCCTGTGCCACCCCCAACGCCCCCCGATCCACCAGCAACGCCTTGGCCGTGGCCTCCTGGACATTCATCACCGACCGCACGATCGCCGGAATCTTCGCCTCGATGTTGTGACACTGATCCAGCATGAACGCCACCTCACCCCCGAACCCCCCACCCCGGACCACCTCACACATGATCCGGAACAACTGGAACGGATCGGCGGCCCCCACCATGAGGTCGTCGTCGGCATAGAACCGCGAGTTGAAGTCGAACCCCCCGAGCTTCCCCTCCCGCAACAGCACCGCGACGATGAACTCGATGTTGGTACCCGGCGCGTGATGCCCGGTGTCGACGACGACCTGCGCCTTGGGCCCGAGCTTCAGGCAGTGCGCGTAAGCGGTCCCCCAGTCGGGCACGTCGGTCGTATAAAAGGCGGGCTCGAACAGCTTGTACTCCAGCAGCATCCGCTGCCCCTCACCCAGCCGCTCGTACACCTCGGCCAGCGCCTCGGAAAGCCGCTCCTGCCGCGAGCGCACGTCGTCCTGCCCGGGATAGTTCGTCCCGTCGGCGAACCAGAGCTTCAGATCCCGGGACCCGGTCGCGTCCATGATGTCGACGCAGTCGAGGAGATGCCGGACGGCTTTGCGGCGGACGGCGGCGTCGGGGTGACAGACGCTGCCGAGCTTGTAGTCGTCGTCCTGGAAGGTGTTGGAGTTGACGGTGCCGAGCTTCACGCCCCGCTCCTCGGCGTGCTTGGCGAGCGCCGCGTAGTCGTCCACCTTGTCCCAGGGGATGTGGAGCGCGACGGTCGGGGCCACGCCGGTGACCGCGTGGACCTGCGCGGCGTCGTCCAGCTTCTCCTGCGGCGAACGCGGTACGCCCGGCTGGGCGAACACCTTGAACCGGGTCCCCGAGTTCCCGTACGCCCATGACGGCGTCTCGACGGCCTGGGTCTTCAGCGCGGCCTTCACCGCGGCGAGGTCGGTCACTTAGAGCTCCTGACACAGACATCGATGAAACGATTCAGAATGGGAAGCTATGAGCATGCCGGGGGAGTGTCAACCCCTGCGGTGCGGGTCCTTTCCCGTTATCGTCGTGTGACCTCCGGCTATCGAAATTTTTTCGAGACGGACCCATTGACGTGACAAGCCGCTGATGCCTACGGTCCCGGCAATCCAGTTGAAACCTTTCACGACGTCGTGAGCGGAACCGGCCAGTGCGGCCCGACCTCCTCGCGACGCCGGCGAGGAGCCCCCATGACCCACCCGTCCGACGCGGGACCGCCCCCGGTGCTGGCGCTGCGGGACGTCGCCAAGTCGTTCGGCGCCGTCCGTGCCCTGCGCGGAGTGCGCCTGGAGCTGCTTCCCGGCGAGGTGCACGCGCTCGCCGGGGAGAACGGCGCGGGCAAGTCGACGCTGATCAAGACCCTCGCCGGGGTGTACCGGCCGGACGCGGGACAGGTCCTGCTGGACGGCGCACCGGTCGTCTTCCACGGCCCCGGCGACGCCCGCGCCGCCGGTATCGCCGTGATCTACCAGGAGCCCACGCTCTTCCCCGACCTGTCGATCGCCGAGAACATCTTCATGGGCCGCCAGCCGCGCCGCTCCCTCGGCCGTATCGACCACAAGGCGACCCGCGCCCGGACCGCCGCGCTCATGGCCCGCCTCGGCGTCGCCCTCGACCCCGACCGGCCCGCGCGCGGACTTTCGATCGCGGACCAGCAGATCGTCGAGATCGCGAAGGCGCTCTCCTTCGACGCCCGCGTCCTGATCATGGACGAGCCGACCGCCGCCCTCACCGGCAGCGAGGTCGCCCGCCTCTTCGGTGTGGTGCGCACCCTGCGCGACCAGGGCGCCGCCGTCCTGTTCATCTCGCACCGGCTGGAGGAGATCTTCGAGATCTGCGAGAAGGTGACGACCCTGCGCGACGGCGCCTGGATCGCCAGCGAGCCGCTGGCCGGGATGACCGAGGACGACCTGGTCCGCCGCATGGTCGGCCGCGACCTCGCCGACCTCTACCCCAAGCAGCAGCTCACCCCCGGCGAAGTCGCGCTCAGCGTACGCCGGTTGACCCGGGAGGGCGTCTTCACCGACGTCTCCTTCGAGGTCCGCCGGGGTGAGATCGTCGGCCTCGCGGGACTCGTCGGCGCCGGCCGCACCGAGGTCGCCCGCGCCGTCTTCGGCATCGACCGCTGGGACGCCGGCGAGGTCACCGTCGTCGGCAGGAAACTCACCAGCGGCGCCCCCTCCCTCGCCATGGCCGCAGGCCTCGCCCTCGTCCCCGAGGACCGGCGGGCCCAGGGGCTGGTGATGGACATGTCCATCGAACGCAACATCGGCCTGACCGGGCTGCGTACGACCGTCAGGGCCGGGCTGATGGACCGGGGGGCCGAGCGCAGCCGGGCGCTGGACTGGGCCGTCAGGCTCCAGGTGAAGTACGCGCGGCTCGCCGACGCCGTGGGGACCCTGTCCGGCGGCAACCAGCAGAAGGTCGTCCTCGCCAAGTGGCTCGCGACGGGGCCGCAGGTGCTCATCGTCGACGAGCCGACGCGCGGGATCGACGTCGGGACCAAGGCCGAAGTGCACCGGCTGCTCGGCGAGTTGGCCGCCGACGGGGTCGCCGTCCTGATGATCTCCTCCGATCTGCCCGAGATCCTCGGCATGGCCGACCGCGTCCTCGTCATGCACGAGGGCCGGCTCGCCGCCGAGATCCCCCGCTCCGAAGCCACCGAGGAGAGCGTGATGGCCGCAGCTACTGGGAGGGCCGCCGCATGAGCCGCCTTTTTAAAGAGGCGCGCCGTGTGAGCCGCCTCAACTCCCTTGCCGGGAGGGTCGTCTGATGACCGTCACGGCTCCCGGGCCCGTCGCCGACGCCCCCGCCTCCAGCGGGACCCGGCTCGTCGACCGGGTCTTCAAGATGCGTGAACTCGCCATCCTGGCCGTCTTCCTGGTGATGATCGCCGTCACGCAGGCCGGCAACAGCGAGTTCCTGTCCGAGCAGGGCATCAAGGACCTGCTGCTGAACGCGACGATCCTGGTGCTGGTCGCGACCGGCCAGTCCCTGGTCGTCATCACCCGCAACGTCGACCTGTCCGTCGGCTCCACGCTCGGTATCAGCGCCTTCGCCGCCGGTACCTATCTGCACGGCGGTGGCGGCACCGTCGTCGCGCTCGTGCTGGCGGTCCTGGTGGGCGTCGGCTTCGGGCTGCTCAACGGGCTGCTCGTCAGCCTCGGCCAGGTCCCCGCGCTCGTCGTCACCCTCGGCACCCTCTACATCATCCGGGGTGTCGACTCGATCTGGGTCGGCTCCCGGCAGATCACGGCCGCCGATCTGCCCGGCGGATTCGTCGACTTCGGCTCCGGCGGGATCACGGCGGTGCCGTACCTCGCGCTGATCGCCCTCGTGGTGCTGGTCGCGACCGCCTACTACCTCAAGCACTTCCGCACCGGGCGTGAGCTGTACGCGCTCGGCTCCGACCCCGAGGCCGCGCGGCTGGCCGGCATCCCCGTGCGCAAGCGCATCCTCGCCGCGTACACGTTCTGCGGCGCCCTCGCCGGACTCGCCGGCGCCCTCTACCTCGCCCGGTTCGGCAACGTCGACTCCGGGACCGGCACCGGCTACGAACTGACCGTCGTCAGCGCGGTCGTCGTCGGCGGTGTCGTCTTCACCGGCGGCTCCGGCAGCGTCTACGGCGCGGCCCTCGGCGCGCTGCTGCTGACGTCCATCAACAGTGTCCTGCCCGCGCTCGGCGTCAGCTCGGTGTGGGTCCTCGCCATCAACGGCGTCCTCCTGCTGCTGGCGATCGCGGTCGACCGGATCGTCGCCCTGCGGGTGGGGGCCGCGCTCAAGAAGGTTCCGCCGAAGGGGGCCTCCCGTGCCTGAGTCGCTCACCAGGGCCGTCCGCTGGGACACCGTCGTCGGCGCCGTCCTCATCCTGTTGCTGCTGTTCTCGTTCACCTTCGTGGACGGCTTCGGCAACGCCCTGAACCTGTCCTTCCTCATCGGCAACACCCTGCCGATCGCCCTGATCGCGCTGCCGATGACCCTCCTGGTCGTCTCCGGCGAGATCGACCTGTCCGTCGCCTCCACCGCCGGGCTCTCCGGGGCCGTCATGGGCCGGCTGTGGAACGAGGGGATGGCGATCGAGACGATCATCCCGCTCTGTCTGCTGCTCGGCGTGGCCTGCGGACTCGTCAACGGGCTGCTCGTCACCCGGCTCGGACTGCCCTCGCTGGCCGTCACCATCGGCACCCTCGCCGCCTACCGGGGCATCGCGCAGATCGTCCTCGGCTCGAACGCCGTCACCGACTTCCCTTCGCAGTACCTCGACTTCGCCGCCGGACGCGTCGGAAACAGCTTCCTGCCGCAGGCCTTCCTGCCGTTCGTCGTCCTGCTCGCCATCGCCGTCGTCACCCTGCACGCCACCCCCTTCGGGCGCTCGCTCTTCGCGATCGGCGCCGCCGAGGAGGCCGCGCGGTTCTCCGGTGTCCGGGTCAAGCGCGACAAGCTGATCCTGTTCGTCCTCACCGGCCTCATGGCCTCCCTGACCGGCGTCTTCTGGGCCCTGCACTACGCCAGCGCCCGCTACGACAACGCCACCGGACTCGAACTCTCCGTCATCGCGGCCGTCCTGCTCGGCGGCATCGACTTCGACGGCGGCAGAGGGACCCTCGGCGGCGCCGTCGCCGGCGTCTTCCTCCTCGGCACCGCCCAGAACGTCATGAGCCTCAAGGACGTCTCCGCGCAGTCCCAGATCGTCGTCACCGGCGTCCTGCTGGTGATCTCGGTCCTCGGACCGCGTGTGGCCCGTCAGATCGCGACCGCGAGGGCGGGCCGACGCGCCGCCTCGACACCAAGTCCCGCTGGATAGGCCGGAAAAGGACAGCCCGCCGTCAACCTCAGGAAAAAAAGGACCCCTCATGCGCTCCACCTCCCTGCGCCGGGCCTGCGCCGCCCTCGCCGCCGTCTCCTCGCTCGCCCTAGCCGCCACCGCCTGCGGCGGCACCACCAAGTCCGACGTCAAGAACGAGAGCAGCGCCGCCGCCTCCACCGGCGGCAAGGCCGACCCGAACGCGCCCACCAAGAAGGGCCTGACCGTCGGCTTCCTGCCCAAGCAGGTCAACAACCCGTACTTCACCTCCGCCGACAAGGGCGGCGAGGCCGCGCTGAAGGAACTCGGCTCCAGCTACAAGGAAGTCGGCCCCTCCAGCGCCACCGACACCGCCGGGCAGGTCAGTTACGTCAACACGCTCACCCAGCAGCAGGTCAGCGCGATGGCCGTGTCCGCGCAGGACCCCGGCGCGCTGTGCACCGCGCTGAAGCAGGCCATGAGCAACGGCATCAAGGTCGTCACCTACGACTCCGACACCAACCCCGACTGCCGCGACGCGTTCATCTCGCAGGCCAGCGGCGAGGACCTGGGCCGCACCGAAGTCCAGCTGCTGGGCCAGCAGATCGGCTACAAGGGCGAGATCGCGATCCTGTCGGCCGCGCAGACCGCGACCAACCAGAACGCGTGGATCGAGTTCATGAAACAGGAACTCAAGGACCCCAAGTACAAAGACATGAAGCTCGTCAAGATCGCGTACGGCAACGACGACGCGCAGACGTCCTTCCAGCAGACCCAGGGCCTCCTCCAGGAGTACCCGAACCTCAAGGGGATCATCTCCCCGACCACCGTCGGCATCAAGGCCGCCGCCCAGTACCTCTCCGGCTCCAAGTACAAGGGCAACGTCAAGCTCACCGGCCTCGGCACCCCCAACGACATGCGCAAGTACGTCAAGAACGGCACCGTCGAGGCCTTCGAGCTGTGGGACCCGGCCAAGCTCGGCGCCCTCGCCGCCCAGACGGCCGTCGCCCTCGCCTCGGGCCAGATCACCGGCAAGGAGGGCGAGACCTTCAAGGCCGGTACGAACGCCTACACGATCGGCGCGAACGGGGTCATCACCCTCGGCAAGCCGACCGTGTTCGACGCCAAGAACATCGACCAGTTCAACTTCTAGGGTTTTGGGGGGCGTTGATGCAGCGCGTCTGCTTTCTCCTGAAGGTCCGCGCGGACCGTCTTGACGAGTACCGGGAGCGGCACGAGAAGGTGTGGCCCGAGATGCTGGATGCGCTCAGCGCGACCGGCTGGCACAACTACTCCCTGTTCCTGCGCGAAGACGGCCTCCTCGTCGGCTACTTGGAGACCGACGACTTCGCCGCCGCCCAGGCCGGGATGGCGGCCACCGACGTCAACGCCCGCTGGCAGGCCGAGATGGCGCCGTTCTTCGAGTCACCGGACGGCGCCCGCCCGGACGAGGCGATGACACCGCTCACCGAGGTCTTCCACCTCGCCTGAGCACTTCTTCAGGGAGCCGCTATGAAACGACGAACGGTCCTCGGCACAGCGATACTTGCCGCCGTGACCACCCCAGGAACCGCCCGCGCAGCCGACCCCACCCCTTCCGTCACCCTCAAGGGGAACGCCCAACTCGACGCCCAGGCGGTCTACTTCGTCTCCTACGACGGCCTGGTCAACAACAACTCCTTCCAGAAGAACGGCCTGTTGACCTACAAGGGCTACCAGTACGCCACTTGGTACACGGTCACCCGCAACGCGGTAGTCGCGAGACGGGTGTTGGGCGCCCCGGCCTGGTCCACGGTCACCCTCTCCCACCAGCTGAAAGCCAGCGACTCCCACAACGTCATCTCCATGGGCGTCTCCCAGCTGGACGGCCGCCTCCACCTCAACATGGACTCGCACAGCGACGGCTACTTCTACGTCAAGTCGGTCGCGGGCCTGATGGACAACCCCGGTTCGACGGCGTGGACTTCGGCCGTCTTCGGCGCCGTCCAGACCAGCATGGACGGCCTCGCCCTCACCACCCAGTTCACCTACCCCCAGTTCCTCTCCACCCCCGAAGGCAGGCTCCAGCTGAGCTACCGGGTCGCGGTCTCCGGCAACGGGCGCAACGCCCTTGCGGAGTACGACGGTTCGGGGTGGACGGCGCTGGGGGAGTGGACCAGCGCGACGGGGTCGTACAGCAGCGAGCACGGGACCTCGACGCTGCGGAACATGTATCTGCACGGCCTCGACTACGACCGCAACGGGCGGCTGCACGCGCTGTTCACGTGGCGGGAGCAGAACGCGGCGGTGATGTGCTCCGGCGGGGGCATCAGCAATCACGACACTGGTTACGTGTACTCCGACGACCGGGGCCGGACCTGGCGCAACGACGCGGGGACGGTCGTAGGGACGGCCGGCGGTACGGACAAGGTGGCCGTCACCGACAGCGGGCTGGTCGTGGACGCGCTCAACCCCGATCACTCGCTGATGAACCAGGAGAGCCAGACCACCGACTCGGCCGGGCGTCCGCACGGGATCATCTCCTACGTCCCGGGCCGCTTCGGGCAGTGCACGACCAACTACGTCAGCGACCGCACCGCCCATGGCCGCGCCTTCCACCTGCGCAAGAACGCCTCCGGGAGCTGGCAGAAGACCGAGATCCCGGTCCCGCTGAACTCCAGCCAGCGCACGAAACTCGTCCTCGACCGGTACGACAACGCCTACGCGATCCTCCCCTTCGGTCGCATCGCCGCCGCCTCCAAGGCCTCCGGGTACACCGACTGGGCGCTGCTCTTCGACGGCTCGGGGCTCAACGCGTTCGGGGAGGTCGTCGTCGACGAGACACGCGTCGCCGCCGACGCCGTCCTGTCGTTCCTGTACCAGGAGAAGTCCAGCGGTACGACGCCCTCGGCGCTGCGCGTCGTCGACTTCGCGCTGCCCGGCTGAGCGGCGTCTTTCCGTGCCGGTAATGTGAAGGTCCTACCGCTCACCTGGAGGTTTCCGTCCGATGGCCCAGTCGGTGGGGATCAAGGACGTGGCCCGTGCCGCCGGAGTCTCCGTCGGCACGGTCTCCAACGTCATCAACCGCCCGGACACGGTCGCGGCCGAGACCCGGGCGCGGGTGCTGTCCGCGATCGACCGGCTCGGCTACGTCCGCAGCGAGTCGGCGCGGCAGCTGCGCGCGGGCCGCAGCCGGATCATGGGGCTGCTCGTCCTCGACATGGGCAACCCCTTCTTCGTGGACGTCGCCCGGGGCGCCGAGCGGGCCGCCCGGGGCGCCGGGCTCGGCGTGATGGTCTGCAACAGCGCCGAGAGCGCCGACGAGGAGGCCGAGTACCTGTCCCTCTTCGCCGAGCAGCGGGTGCGCGGCGTCCTGCTCACCCCGGCCGACGCGACCGGCCGCAACATCGACTCCTTCCGCCGCCACGGCATCCCGTTCGTGCTGGTCGACCGGGTCGCCGACGGCACGTCCGAGTGCTCGGTCTCCGTCGACGACGTCGCCGGCGGCGCCCTCGCCGTGCGCCACCTCATCGACGCGGGCCACCGCTCCCTCGCCTACGTCAGCGGACCGCCCGGCTTCACCCAGGTCCGCGACCGCCGCACCGGCGCGCTCCAGGCGCTCGCCGAGGCGGGGCTCGCGCCGGACAGCCTGCGGGAGCTGCCGACGGAACGGCTCGACGTGGCCGCCGGGCGGGACGCGGGCGCGCGCCTGCTGGGGCTCGCGGACCGGCCGACGGCCGTGTTCTGCGCGAACGACCTCCTCGCGCTGGGGGTGCTCCAGGCGATGTACTCGGCGGGCGTGAACGTCCCCGACGACCTCGCGATCGTCGGGTACGACGACATCGAGTTCGCCGCCGCCGCTGCCGTCCCGCTGACGTCGGTGCGCCAGCCGGCGGTGACGCTGGGGGCGCTCGCGGCGGATCTGCTGCTGGAGGAGACGGACGAGGAGGGCGGGGGGAAGCGGGGGCACGAGCACCGGAGGGTGGTGCTGCAACCGGAGCTGGTGGTGCGGAGGTCGAGTCTGTCGGCGCGCTGAGGGTTTGCATGATCGAATATGCGGCGCGAGGACCGTCGTCCATGTGCTGAACTGGGACGCGAGCCCGCATCGACCGTTCCTGGAGCACCCTTGACCGTCGTCCGCTACCGCCAGCCCGGCGTCGTCCTGACCGACCACCGCTTCACCGTGCCGCTGGATCACTCCGACCCTGGAGGGGAGACGATCGGGCTGTACGCCCGGGAGGTGGTCGCGAGCGAGAAGGCCGGGCAGGGGCTGCCGTGGCTGGTGTACCTCCAGGGCGGGCCGGGGTTCGGCGCGGACCGCACGGTCGGGCGGGGCGGCTGGCTGGGGCGGGCGCTCCAGGAGTTCCGCGTCCTCCTCCTCGACCAGCGCGGCACCGGCCACTCGACGCCGGCGAACCGCCAGACGCTCCCGCTGCGCGGCGGACCGGCGGCGCAGGCACGGTACTTGAGGCACTTCCGCGCCGACTCGATCGTCCGCGACTGCGAACTGATCCGCCGCGAACTGACCGGCGGCGCGCCCTGGACGGTCCTCGGCCAGAGCTACGGCGGCTTCTGCACGGTCAGTTACCTCTCGCTGGCGCCGGAAGGGCTCGCGGGGGCGCTGATCACCGGCGGTCTGCCGTCCCTCGACGCGCACGCCGACGACGTCTACCGCGCAGCCTATCCCCGCATGGAGCGCAAGGTGGCCGCGCACTACGCCCGTTACCTGCAGGACGCCGAGCGCGCCCGCCGTGTCGCCGAGTACCTCGCGGACCATCCGCAGACGCTTCCCAACGGCTATCGGGTGACGGTCGAGGCGTTCCAGACGCTGGGCATCCTGCTGGGCCGGGGCGACGGCAGCCACCGGCTCCACCACTTCCTGGAGGACGCCTTCGTCCCCACCCCGCGCGGCGAGGCCCTGGCGGACGCCTTCATGGAGAACCTTCAAAGCCACCTCTCCTACGCGAGCAACCCGCTCTACGCCCTGGTCCACGAGTCGATCTACGCCCAGGACACCCGCCCCACGTCCTGGTCCGCGGACCGCGTCCGCACGGAGTTCCCCCAGTTCGACGCGGCGAAGACCCTGGCGGGCGACACACCGCTGCTGTTCACGGGCGAAACGATCCACCCCTGGATGTTCGACTGCGACCCGTCCCTGCGCCCCCTCCGCGAGACAGCCGACCTCCTGGCCGCCGAGACCTCCTGGACCCCGCTGTACGACCCCTCCCGCCTGGCGGCGAACGAGGTCCCGGTCGCCGCCGCGATCTACCACGACGACCTGTACGTCGACACGGCCCACTCCCTGGAGACGGCCCGCTCGATCCGGGGCCTGCGGACGTGGGTGACCGACGAGTTCGAGCACGACGGGGTACGGGCGAGCGGGCCGCGCGTGCTGGACCGGCTGCTGGCGCTCGCCCGGGACGGGGTGTGAGCATGGACGGCCTACGGGGAGACTGCGCGAACTGCCTGGGCCTGTGCTGCGTGCTCCTGCCCTTCTCCCGCTCGGCGGACTTCCCCGTCGACAAACCGGCGGGCACCCCTTGCCGCGAGCTGCGCGCGGACCACCGCTGCGGTGTCCACGCCCAGTTGAGGGAGAAGGGCTTCAACGGCTGTACCGTGTACGACTGTTTCGGCGCCGGACAGAAGGTGACCCGGGCCGTGCTTAGCGGCGAGATACCCGCGCCGGGGTCGCCGCAGTGGCGTCGTACGGCTGAAGTCTTCTCCGTGGTGCGGCAGTTGCAGGAGCTGTCGTGGTGTCTCGGCGAGGCTCTTTCGGTGCGGGCGGCACGGGCGGTGCACGGGGTGGTGCGGCGGATGTCGGCCGAGGTGGAGGCTGTCACCCGGCGGCCGGCCGACGAACTGGTCGTGTTCGACGTCGGCGCGCTGCGCGGGCGGGTCGGTGAACTCCTCTCACAGGTCAGCGAGTTGGCGCGGCCGGGGCGCGGGAAGGCGTACCGGCGGGCGGATCTGACGGGGGCTCGGATGGCGGGCGCCGACCTGAGAGGGGCCGACTTCCGTGGGGCCTTTCTGATCGGGGCCGATCTCAAGGGCGCTGATCTGCGGGGTGCGGATCTGCTCGGGGCGGACCTGCGGGGCGCCGATCTCGCGGACGCCGACCTCCGGGACGCGCTGTTCCTGACGCAGGCTCAAGTCAGCTCCGCGCGGGGGAGTTTGGGGACGCGGCTGCCGGGGTCAGCCGGCCGGCCGGTGCACTGGGCAGCGGGGTGAGTCGGTATCGGCCGGCTCGACGGGCGGCTGCTGGGCGGCCGTTGGTGTCGGTGTGCGGCGTTCCAGGTTCAGGCGCAGGCCCGCCGGCATGAGGGTCAGGCGTTCCGTCACGCGCAGCTGGTAGGCCGGGTCGGGGTGGAAGTCGTAGCGGCGCAGGAGGAGGCCCAGGACCAACAGGGACTCGTGCAGGGCGAATTGGCGGCCTATGCAGGCGCGGGCGCCGGTGCCGAAGGGCTTGTAGGTGTGGGCGGGGCGGGTGCGGATCGCCGACGGGTCGAAGCGGTCGGGGTCGAACGCGTCCACGTTCTCGCCCCAGGCCTCGGGGTCGCGATGGAGCATCGCCGAGAGGACGAGGGTCCAGGCGCCCTTGCGCATCGGGTGCTCTCCGGCGAGGACGGTGTCCTCGCGGGCCTCGCGGGCGAAGGCGGGGGCGGTCGGCCACAGGCGCAGGGTCTCGTCCAACACCCTGCGGACGTAACGGAGTTTGGCTATCTGGTCGTAACCGGGGGTGTCCGTCGGACCCCAGACGCGGTCCACCTCGGCGCGGGCGCGGGCCGCGACCTCGGGGTGCAGGGAGAGGTAGTGCAGGGCGAAGGAGAGGGCGCCGGAGGTCGTCTCGTGGCCGGCGACCAGGAAAGTGATCACCTGGCGGCGGACGTTCTCCACGGAGAGGCGCTCACCGGTCTCCGGGTGGGCCGTGTCCAGCATCCGGTCGAGGAGGTCGCCCTCGCCGCCCCCCTGCGCACGCCGCTCCTGGACCAGCGCGTCGACCGTGCGGTTCAGATACGCCATGTCGGACTCGTTGCGCCGGGTCTCGCGGCGCAGGAGGAGCGGGATCAGGGGCGCGGGAACGGAGTTGAGGCGCTGGGCGTAGGTCAGGGTGCCGACCATCGCCGTCACGAAGGGGTGCAGCCGGGGGCGCTCGAAGGAGCCGAAGTCATGGCCGAAACCGGTGCGGGAGATCGTCTCCAGCGTCAGCTTGGTCATGTCGCCGGGCACGTCGACGCTTCCGCCGGCCGCCGTCGTACGGTCCCAGTGGTCGGTCAGCCGGGCCGCCACGTCCAGCATCATCGGGTGGTACGCCGCCATCGCGTCCTTGCTGAACCCCGGCGCCAGCACGTCGTGCGCGAGCTGCCAGTTGGGCTCGTGGTTGTACGCCGTGAACAGCGCGTCCCCGGCGATCGGCCGCAGGTTGGCGATGCCGAGCCCCACGTGCTTGGCGAACCTCGACTCGTCCGCGAGGTCCACCGCGAGCTTCGCGCCCCAGGTGAAGACGATCTCCTTGCCGAACCCCTTGCGCCGGAAGATCGGCCCGAGCGCCCCGGCGTACCGCAGCGAGTCCTGGAGCGGCGTCTCCCGGTTCACGCCCAGGACGTCCCCGAGGAACGGCACCCGGTGCGGTGGATGCGGGATGCGCTCCAGCTCCGGCCAGCCTTCCCTGGCGTCCCGGAACCCCTTCGGCGGACCGGTTCCCGTCGTCCCCGTCATGACGCGATCTCCCTTGATCCCGCGGTGCGTTCGGCCGTCGGTCCGCTGCCCTCCGGGGCGTCGGACCCGCGCCGCCGCTGCCGTGTTGTACGTGCGTTCAACAACGTGATTTCAGTCTGGTCCCGCCGTTGAACCCGAGTCAAGTAAGGTGCCCGCATGGCCGCCGAGGAGGGGGAGCGGGTCCGGCGCAGGCTGGGGCCCGAAGAGCGCCGTGAGCAGTTGCTCGCGGTCGGCTCGCGGCTGTTCTCCGAGCGCCCCTACGACGAGGTCCGCATCGAGCGGGTCGCGGAGATCGCCGGGGTCTCGCGGGGGCTGCTGTACCACTACTTCCCGACGAAACGGGAGTTCTTCGCGGCCGTCGTCGAGTACGAGAGCGCGCACATGCTCCAGCTGACGGCGGCGGTCCCGGGCGTGCCCGCGCGCTCCCAGCTCTCCGCCGGGCTCGACGCGTTCCTGGAGTACGTCGAGCGGCACGCCCATGGGTTCCGGGCCTTCCACCGCGCCGACGCCGCCGGCGACCAGGGGGTGCGCCGCGTCTATCAGCGGGCGCTCGCCGCGCAGGAGCGGCAGATACTGGCCGCGCTCGCCGCCGATCCCGAGTTCGGGCCGCTCTTCGGCGAGCGGGCGGACGTGCGGCTCGCGGTGCGGGGGTGGCTGGCGTTCGTGACCGCCGTGTGCCTGGAGTGGCTGCGCGGGGGTGAGTTGGGGCGGGAGCAGGTGCGGGAGCTGTGTGTGCGGGCGTTGTTGGGGGTGCTGGTGTGAGTGGGGGCGCGGGTCCGGTGTGAGCCGTGCCTCTTCGAGGAGGGGCGTGGTTGGCGTGCACCCCGATCTTCGGTAGGTTAGGCAAGGCTTACCTAAGGAGGTCTTTGATGGGTGACAGCATGGGTGACAGCGTCGGCGACGGCCAAAGCTGGACGGCCGCCCCCACGGCGGCGCAGCGCGCCCGGTCGGTCCTCGCCACCGCGTGGTCCTGCGGGGTCACCGCGGACGGCGGCCGCGAGGAGTTCGTCGGCGCCCACACCGTCACCGACGACGGCAGGGTGGTCCTGCGCGTGCCCGAGGACAGTGCCCTGCTCACGGCCGCGATCTGCGCGCCGCGCGGGGAGCCCTCCGCGGTGCTGGAGTTCGCCGACGTCGCGCCCGTCGCCGTCCGGGGCCGCATCCGCGCCCGGCTCTGGCTGGCCGGCTGGTTCGCCCCCGAGGACGGCGGCCTCGGCTTCCACGCCACGCGCATCGTACTGAAACTGCCCACCGGCGCGGTCGTCGTCGACCGCGACGACTATGCCACCGCCGCGCCCGATCCGCTGGCCGGCGCCGAGGCCCAGCTCCTCACCCACCTCGCCGACGCCCACCCCGACGCCGTCGAACGCCTCACCCGCCTCGTCGCCCGCGACAGCCTCCACGGCGCCGTCCGCGTCCACCCGCTCGCCGTCGACCGTCACGGGCTGACGCTGCGCATCGAGCGGGCGCGTACGCAGGGCGACGTGCGGCTGCTCTTCCACACTCCGGCGGACGATGTCGCTCAACTCACCGAGCGGATGCATGTGCTGCTGACCCAGGCGAGCGCGGCGTCTTGCCCGCGGGCGTTGCAGCGGCAGCGGGAGGAGGGGTAGGGGAGGCTGGGGGGCGGGCCGGGCCGGGCCGGGCTGGGCTGGGTCGGGCTGGGTCGGGCCGGGGCTGGGGGTCGGGGGCTTCGGCTTCGGGCTTCGGTGTGGGCTGTCCATGCCTACGTCGGTACCGTGCAGACCGCCATCGGTGAGGTGAACGGCTCGGCCGCCGAACGGAGTTCGCCGCTCGCCGCGGCCACGTGGAACACGCTGACCGAACCGGACCGCTGGTTGGACGCGAACAGGAGCCGGCCGTCCGGGGACAGGGCGAGGTGACGGGGGAAGGCGCCGTCCACGGACACGGTGTCCAGCAGCCGCAGCCTCGCGCCCGCGTTCTCGATCGCGTACCGGGCGATCGTGTCGTCACCCCGGTTGGCGAGGAACGCGTGGGCCCCGTCGGGCGTGACGGCCAGCTGGGCCGGGTAGTTGGGGGTCTTCCGCGAGCCCGTGGACTGGGGCTCGCCGATGGTCAGCCGGCCGGACTCCGCGTCGTACACGCAGACGGCGACCGTGTCGTCCACCTCGTTCGCGAGATACGCGTACCGCCCGCCCGGATGGAACGTCAGCTGCCGCGGCCCCGCGCCCGGGCGGGTCTGCGCCCGGGAGACCTCGGTGAGGGTGCCGGCGGTGTCGTCGAGCCGGTAGCTGTACACACAGTCCGTGCCGAGATCGACGGCGAGCACGTGCCGCCCGTCCGGCGCGCTCACGAACTGGTGCGCGTGCGGCCCCTGTTGACCCGGGCCCGGCGCGGGGGAGGAGTGCACGACGGAGTCGGTCCGCTCGCCGAGGGCGCCCGAGGCGTCGATGGGGTGCACGGCGATGCTCCCCGAACCGTAGTCCGCGCTCAGCAGCCAGCGACCGCTGGGATGCACCGAGAGGTGACAGGGGTGGGCCCCGCCGGTCCTGCGGCTGCCCAGGACGGCCCGGTCCGCGAGGCGTACGGCGGTCACGGCGCCCTGTTCCTGTTCGTTCACCGCGTAGAGGGTGCGGCCGTCGGGGTGGGGGGCGAGGAAGGAGGGGTCGGGGACGCCGGTGATGGTGCCTACGGGGGTGATCCGGCCCGTCGACGGGTAGTAGGTCGCGATGCGGATGCCCTGGCCGCCGTCGGTGGGGGTGGTGTAGGTGCCGATGTAGAGGGGGCGGGGGGTTTGGGGGGTGGGGGTGGCTGAGGGGGAGGTGCCGGTGCCGGTGCTGGGTGAGAGGGCGAAGTCCTCGTTCTGGGCGGTGGGTGCCGAGGTCTGGGCGGAGCATCCGGTTGCGGCGATGCCTACGGCGCCGGCGACACCGCTGCCGAGCACTCCGACGAATCGGCGGCGGCTCATCGACTTGGCCATGCGCACCCACCTCACCTTCCTCGACCGGCTCTGACGTCCTCGCCACCATGGCTTGCGGCCCCGCCCGAACGCAAAGTCTCCGGCTCCTGTCCTTCGGCTTCCTCCGGCGGGACCGTGTCCTTCTGGCACCGGCCTGTCATGACAAATCCCGGCGCTGTGCGGGTTTGGGGGGAGGGATCTGGGGGCTCCGGGGGGAAGGGTCGGGTTGGTCCGTGAGATGGGACACAGGGTGGGGGGAGCAGGGGTGCCGGGTGTCGGGGGCGGGGCGGGGGCGGAGGCTGAGTGTGGAGTTTGGGGGCCGGTGTCCGTGTCGGTACCCGTCCCCGGAGCCCGGAGCCCGGAGCCCGGAGCCCGGAGCCCGGAGCCCGGAGCCCGGAGCCCGGAGCCCGGAGCTGGTGGGTGCGGTCTGCGCTTCCGGCATCCCCCTCGTCCGTCCCTCGCCCCTCACCACTCCCCGTCCTCCACTGCCCTCCCCTTCGCGTCCTTCAGCGGTGTCACCTGGTCCGGTGTCGGGGGTTCCCAGGGTTCGTGGTCGTCGCCGATCCAGTCGCCCACGGGGCGGACCCCGTGCAGGGCGTCCGTGGGGGGCAGGTCCTGGGCCTCCTCGTCGTAGTAGTCGAACCACGGAAGGCCCGCGCGGGTGTAGGCGGCGCGGTCGACCGGGGACGGGGGCGGCAACTCGCCCGTGATGCGCTGCCAGTCGGGCGGGGTGACGAGGTGGACGAAGACCCGGCCCGCTGGAGTGGGGGACCAGTCCTCCAGAGAGCGCTCGTCCTGGTAGACCTCCTGATGCATCGAGCCGCCTACGCCCAGGCCCATGGCGGGGGCGGCGGGGGTGGACATGGCGGGCAGAGCTGCTGAGGCGCTGTATCCGCTGTGGCCTCCGGACGTGCTGTGGCTCCCGGATCCGCCGTAGCCCTCGGACATGCCGTAGTCCTCGGATGCGCCGTGCTCCCCGGAGCCGCCGTGCACCCCGGCCCCCGCCCCGGACAGCCCCGCGCCGCCGAATCGTGGCCCCCGCCTCAGCCTGCGCTGGGCCTCCCTCCAGAGGGCCTGCTTCTGTTCGGTCAGGGCGAAGGACTGGAGCTGGACGCCGCCCCAGATCTCCTCGCCGGTGAGCTGGCCCTCTACGGTCGCGCCCAGGCCTAGGGGGACGGCGACGAACTGGCGGACCGTGCCCTTGCCGGAGTTGATGCCGTCCAGCCAGGGCTGGCGGGGGAGGGGCAGGTAGTTCTGCGGGGTCTGGGAGAGGCGGTCGCTCCAAGGTGTGCCGGAGACCGCGCAGACCTTGCCGACGCCGACCTGGAGCGCGACGGGCTCATGGGTCCCGGCGAAGCTCAGCCACATCGCCTCCCGCAGATACACCGGGAGCATGATCCCGCCCCGCGCCAGCCACTGCCCGGGCGCGGTGTCCGGATAGTCCGCGATCCGCCGGACCGGGAACTCACCGAGCCCTGGCGGCAGCGGATGCGTCCCCTTCTCCGGCAGCCGCAGTGTCCGCACGAAACGAACGGCCGCCCCGCCCGGCAGCCTCACCGTGTTCCCGTCGATCCGCACTCCGCTGTCCGCCATGACCCGCTCCCCTCTTCCCGTCTGCCCGCGCCGTCCGCCACTGCTTCGAGAACGCCCCGTCCTCGCCGGCCAGTTCCCCACCTCCACTCGACCGCTCGTTCGAGTGAAACCCTCCGGCGGGGGAACCGAAAGAGACAAGTCGGTACGAGAGCCCCCCTCGTCAGCGCCCCCTCACCCCGGCGTGCACCACCCCCGCGTCCACCCCCGCCTCCTCCCGGCAACTGACCAGCCGCTCCCGCAAAGCGTCCCGCAACCGCGTGAGCCGCTCGATGTCCGCGTCCAGCGCGGCGATCCGCCGCTCCACGACCACCGTCCCCGCACCCGCCTGCCGCTGGAGATCCGGCGATCCGCCGGGCGGCGGGTCCGTCACGAGCAGCGGCAGCCGGTCCGCGAGGGCGTGCAGATCCTCGACCGTGAGCCCTAGGGCGAGCAGTTGCCGGATGGTGCGCAGGAGGGCGAGTTCGTCGGGGCCGTAGTCGCGCTGGCCGGTGCCGCTGCGGGGCGGCGGCGGGAGGAGGCCGCGCTGTTCGTAGAAGCGCAGCGCCCTGGGTGTCGTACCCACGGCCGCCGCCGCGTCGCCGATCCGCATGGTGGAACCCTTCCGCCCGTTCCGGCGGCGGTCGTCAGCCATGGGTGCCTGTCGACTCGACGACGACCGTGCCGAAATGCTGTCCCTCGAACAGTTCCTGCAACGCTTGGGGAGCCCGTTCGATGCCCGGTACGCGCGTGAGGGGGAAGCGGATCTCGCCGGACCGCAGCCAGCCGGCGAACCGCGCGGTCCACTCGGCCGCCACGTCGGGGTGACCGGTACCGGCGTATCCCTGGAGAGACACCCCCTTGAGGATCAGGGGGAAGGCGTCGAACTCCACGGGCGCGTCATCGCCCGTGCCGTCCGCCCTCAGCTGTCCGGACAACGCGCCCACCAGGGCGAACCGGGCGCCGGGCCGGGCCGCGTCCACCGCCGCGCGCAGCTGGGCGCCGCCCACGTTGTCGACCAGGACGTCGATCCCGTCCGGCGCCGCCTCGGCGAGCTGCGCCGCGAACTCCCCGCCGGAGCCCGGGGTGCGCCAGGAACCGGCGGTCACGACGGCGTCGTACCCCAGCTCCGCCACGAGGCGGTCGGCCTTGTGCGGGGAACCTGTGGTGCCCACGACCCTGGCGGCGCCCAGGAGGCGCGCGATCTGGCCGGCCAGGGTGCCGACCCCGCCGGCCGCCCCGGTGACCAGGACGGTGTCGCCCGCGCGGACGCCGGTCAGCCGGGTCAGCGCGCCATAGGCGGCGGCCCCGGAGGACAGTGCGGCGGCCGGGTCGGGCAGCGCCGGGTCGACCGGGACGCACTCCGCGGCGGGGACCAGGGCGTACTCCCGCCAGCCGAGCATGTGCGTGACCAGGTCACCGGGGCGCAACGGGCTGTCGTCCGGGGCGTGCAGCACTTCGCCGAGCGCCGGTCCGAGCAGCGTGTCGCCCGGCCGCAGCCCCGGCATCGGGGCGCCCTTCACGGCCCCGCCGAGCAGGGTGCGCAGCCCGCCGAAGACCTGGGACTGCCGGTTGCGGACCAGGACTTGACCCCGCGCGGGAGCGGGCACGGCGGCCTCGACGACCGCGAAGTCCGCAGCCTTGGGCAGCCCCTTGGGAACGGCGGTCAACTGCACCTCTCGGCCGGCGCGGGGCAGAGGGACGGTCATGGGTGGCCTCCAGGGAAGTCGCGGACGATGAGCCCGCGCGCGTGGACGAGACGAACGGGGAAACCCGCGCGCGTAGGCGGACGGCTTGCCCCGCGCGCGTACGAGCGCAGCGCGACGGACGACAACACCCGCGCGCGTAGGCAGCCGACCACCGACACCCCCGCGCGCGTGCGCACCCCGGGCACCCCGAGGCGCGCAGACGCTAACCCCTGACCCGCACGTCAAAGGCAACCCCCGCCCTCCGAGCACCCCCTGGGGCAAACCCCCGCCCCCGGCTCCGGCTGACCGCACCCCCACGACGGAGGCCCACCGGATGGTTCACGCCCACCCCGCCAGGAACCCTTGGATCATGAAACGCGCCCGCCTGGCAGCCGCCCTGACCCTCCTCGCCCTCACCGCCGCCGCGACCCCGCCGGCCGCCCTGGCGGCGGACCGCACGGACACGGTCGTCACGGCCCTGGACCGCGCCGCACACCCCCTGGGCACCCCCGAACCCACGCTGCTCCCCCTGGACCGCATGATCGGCGCAGCCAGGGTCGTCGGGTTCGGCGAGGCCACCCACAGCTCCCACGAGTTCTTCGCCCTCAAGGCACGCGTCTTCCGCCACCTCGTGGAGGCGAAGGGCTTCCGCACCTTCGCGCTGGAGGCCCCCTGGAGCACCGGCCTGCGCCTCGACGCGTACGTCGTGCACGGCCAGGGCGACCCCGAGGCGATCTTCCGGGAGGAGTTCCAGCGGGACTACCTGTGGTGGAACAACACCGACTACCTGGCCCTCGTGCAATGGATGCGCGCCTACAACATCGCCCACCCCGACGACCCCGTCCGCTTCCTCGGCGACGACATCGCCTGGACCGGACCCGAGGTCTACGACGACGTCGAGGCGTACGTCGCCCGCCACCACCCGCGGCTGCGCGCGCGGTTCGCCGAGCTGTACGACGGACTGCGGCCCACCCAGCGCCCGGGCGCCTACATCCAGGCCTACCTGGACACGCCGTACGGCGTCCGCAAGGAGCGCGCCGAGCGCACCGCGGAGGCGCTCAGGCTGCTCGAGAAGCAGCCGGCCGGGCCGGACCACGCGCGGGTGGTGCAGAACGCCACCGCGATCGACCGTACGGCGGGGCAGTACGCCTTCGACTACGACCGCCCCCAAGGGGTCGTCGCCGCCATGGGATACCGGGACGAGGCCATGGCCGCCAACGTCGCCTGGTGGGCCGGACACACCGGCACCAAGGTGCTGCTGTCGGCGCACGACGCGCACGTGGGCTACGTCCCCGTGGACACCGTCAACTACCCCAAGATGCAGGGCGCGTTCCTCAGGGACCGGCTCGGCGCCGGGTATCTCAGCGTCGGCGTCACCTTCGGGCAGGGATCGTTCAACGCCACCGGGCCCGACGGGACGATCCGCCGCTGGACGGTGGGCCCGCCCGCGCGCGGGAGCAACGAAGCGACCCTGGGGCGCGTGCGGTACCAGGACTACCTCCTGGACCTGCGCACCGTCGGCGCACCCGCGCGCGCGTGGCTGCACACCGCGCGGCCCACGCGCAGCATCGGCACCGCCTACCCGGACGACGGCCCCGACGAGGTCGCCCTCGCCGCCGCCCACGACGTCCTGGTCCACCTCCACCAGGTGACGGCGGCTCAGCTGCGCGATCAGTGACTCCCCGGGGTCAACAGCCCCGGGTCACGAGGAGAGCTTGTCCAGGAACGCCGACAGATGGCCCGTCGTCCGCGCGATCTGCTCCTCCACGGTCAGGCTCTCCTCCATCCGGCTCCCCGCGTCGGGCACCTTGCGCCCGCGCACGTAGAGCGAACAGGCAAGGTCGGCGCACATGTACAGGCCCACCGAGTTCCCCTCGCGGCCCGCCGCGCCCGCTTTGCGCGCGGTCATCAGGCAGACCCCGCCGCCCCGGTGCGTCGTCAGGCACAGCGAGCACATGCTGCGGTGCAGGGCGCCGCGCTGCGTGGACGGGAAGCGCAGCGTCACCCCGACCGGCCGGCCGTCCCGTTCGGCCACCAGATAGCTGCGGTCGGGCGCCCCCGGATCACGCCACCCGAGGAAGTCCAGCTCATCCCAAGGCCGTTCATCCAGATCACGCGGCACAGCCAGCCGCTTGGCCTCGCCTTTTGAACAGTTGATGAAGGACCCGCGGATCTCCTGCTCACTCAACGGGCGCATGGCTAACCTCCGGTAAAAGGATTGGAGTTCTCAAACCTAGGGGCTCTAGGTTCGCCTCTAAGTTAGGCAGCGGACAACGGGGGCAGCCAATGGATTTCGAGACCACGGCACCAGCACGCGCGCGGGACGTCATGTCACCGGACTCCCCACGCGCGCGCAGAGCGATCGCCCACGTCACCTCCCACGCCTCCGGCCCACCCGTCCCCCCGGACCTCCGCATCACCCTCAACCTCCACCCCGACCGCACCGCGGCCGGCGTACCCGTCCTGCGCGCGCTCGCGCGGGACGGCGTCTACCACTCCCAGTTCGTCACCGGCACCAGCAACGGCGGCCTCACCGCCCACCCCGGCGGGGACCGTTGGCACTGGGAGAGCCGGATCTTCGGAGGCTGCTACGACGACGCCGAGCCCGCCGAGCGGCCCGTGTACGGCGCCCTCGACTTCCGCCGCCAGAGCGTCGGCGCGGCACCCCGCTTCGGGTCCTGCCACTTCCGCCTGAACCCGGGCGTGCTCGACCGCGCCACCTTCTGCTACCCCGACAGCGCCGCCGGACCCACGGACTTCGGTGTCGCCGCCGCCTCCTCGCTGATCGCCCTCGCACAGGCCGACGACCGTGACGCCCTCGACGACTACATCGAGACCCAGGTGCACGGCGGTGTCGACCTCGCGCGCGATGCCGAGGCCCTCGTCCTGGACAGCTGCTACCGGGGCACGGCGGTGGAGGCCGACGCCCGCCTGCTGCCCTGCCCGGTCGACTGGCACCCCGGCTACCGCATCACCGTCGACGCCCTGTACGACCACGCCGACTACCGGGGCCGGGAGTTCGCCGACCTGGGCGCCGAGATCGCCGGGGCCGGCCGGATCATCACCCCGCGCGTCATCGGCGACGCGGCCCGAAGCGGCCGGTACGCCCTCCAGGACCTCAAAATGGTCTGGCACACCCTCGCCCGCCACGGAGCCCCGAAAGACGCCGGAACGGCCGCACAGACCCCTTCACGGGGCTCTCAGACGCCTTCGGCGCCGACGCAGGCACCCCCGACGCCGACGCGAGCCCCCGTCCAGACACCCCCCGCCCAAACACCCCCGGCACCGACACAACCCCCCGCTCAGACATCCCCCACCCCCACCGCCACCGGCGGCCACACCCCCGCCGCCAGCACCCCCACCGCATAAGCCCGCGCCACCAGCTCCGTACGGTTCGCCGCCCCCCAGCGAGCCGACAGGCGCCGCAGGTGGTAGTTCACGCCGTCCACCGTGAGCCCGGTCTCCCGGGCCGCCCGGGCGGTGGTGGCGCCGGCGGCGAGGAGGGTGAGGACGCGGGCCTCGGCCGGGGTGACCGATTCCGCGGGGGGCGCCGGGACGGGCTCCTCGTGCGCGATGTGGAGCATGATCAGCAGGGCCGGTGTCATGTCGACGCTGTCACTGATCGGGTCGGCCATCAGATCGCCGTGCCGCGTCGACCCGTCGGGCCGCCGCCAGCGCACCGCGATCTGGTAGCGCGAGCGGTGCCGCAGCCGCAGCGCCTGGGCGATCCGCTCCACCTGGACCGCGTTCACCGGCTGGAACAGCTCCAGGACGGCCAGCCCCCGCAGCCGCCCCGGCGGCACCCCGCACTCCGCCGCCATCGCCGGATTCGCCAGCAGCACCGCCCCGTACACGTCACACACCGCGATCGGCATCGCCACCCGGTCGAACAACTGAAACGCCCGGTTGCGCCATATGACCGCCTCCCGCGCGGCAGCATCACGCCGCCCGGCCTCCGCATCGCGCCGCCCCGCCTCCGTCTCCCAGGCCACGCCATCGCCCCGCCCGGCCTCCCGCTCCGCCACACCTCTCCCCTCGGCTTCCCGTTCGCAACGACCCTACCCGCGGCCCCGCGCAAACCCCTTGGCGAACTTTTGACTACAGGATCGTGTAGTCCCGCCGCCCTCCTCCCCCACGGGAGTGGATCACGCTGGAACGGCTGCACCGTTACCGCACGTCCACTCGTTCCCGGAAAGGCAGTTGGCGCGTCATGTCTGCCACAGCACTGCGACCGCTCACCACCGACATCCCCGTCGTCGACGTCAGCGGCGACGGGTTGGACAACTCCCCGATGCAGCGGGTGATGGGGCTCATGCGGGAACACGGGCCGGTGCTGGTGCGACGGTTGCACGGGCACGACGCGCTGCTCGTCGCGGACCTCGCCATGGTGGAGGACCTCGCGGACGAGACCCGGTTCGCGAAGTTCGTCAACCCCGGTCTCAGGTTCGTCCGCGAGTTCACCGCCGACGGCCTGTTCACCGCGTACAACGACGAGCCCAACTGGGCCAAGGCGCACGACATCCTGATGCCCGCGTTCGCGCTCGGCTCGATGCGGACGTACCACCCGGTCATGCTGAAAGTCGCACGTCGCCTTATTGACAGCTGGGACCGCGCCGAACGCGCCGGAACGCCGGTCGACATCTCCGACGACATGACGCGGATGACCCTCGACACCATCGGACTCGCCGGATTCGGCTACGACTTCGGCTCCTTCGGGCGCGCCGAGCCGCATCCCTTTGTCGACGCGATGGTGCGCTGCCTGGAGTGGAGCATGACCCGCCTGGCCCGCGTCCCGGGCGGCGACTACTCGGCCGCCGACGCCGCGTTCCAGGACAACTCCACCTATCTCGCCAAGGTCGTCGACGACGTCATCGCTTCCCGCACCGGCGCCGACCAGTCCGCCGCGACCGACCTCCTCGGCCTGATGCTGAGCGCCCCGCACCCGGCCGACGGCACCACCCTCGACCACGCCAACATCCGCAACCAGGTCATCACTTTCCTCATCGCCGGTCACGAGACCACCTCCGGCGCCATGTCCTTCGCCCTGCACTACCTCGCCAAGAACCCCACCGCCCTGCGCCTGGTGCAGCAGGAGGCGGACGCGATGTGGGGCGACCAGAAGGACCCCGAGCCGACGTACGACGAGGTCGGCCGGCTCACCTACACGCGCCAAGTCCTCAACGAGGCCCTGCGGTTGTGGCCCACGGCCGCCGCGTTCAGCCGCCAGGCCCTGGAGGACACCGTCATCGGCGGCCGGGTGCAGTTGCGGGCCGGGGACTTCGCGACCGTCGTCACGCCGATGCTGCACCGGCAGCCGGTCTGGGGCGACAACCTTGAGCTGTTCGACCCCGACCGCTTCACCGCCGAGGCCGAGCAGGCCCGCTCCCCGCACGCCTTCAAGCCGTTCGGCACTGGTGAACGCGCCTGTATCGGACGGCAGTTCGCGCTGCACGAGGCGACGATGCTGCTGGCCATGCTGGTCCACCGCTACCGCCTCCAGGACCACGCCGACTACCGGCTCAGCGTCAAGGAGACCCTCACCCTCAAGCCCGTCGGCTTCACCCTGACCCTGGCCCGGCGCACCCCGACTCCCCAGCGCGCCCAGCAGGTCGCCGCCCGCGCGGACAGCCCCGCCTCCGCCGCCCGCGTCCGCCCCGGCACCGCCGCCCTCTTCCTGCACGGCAGCAACTACGGCACCTGCCGCGAATTCGCCGCCCAACTCGCCGAAGAGGCCGAGGACTTCGGCTGCACGACGCGGACGGCCCCCCTCGACGACTTCGCCGAGGGCCTGCCCACCGACCGCCCCGTCGTCATCACCGCCGCCTCCTACAACGGCCGCCCCACCGACGACGCCACCGCCTTCGCCGCCTGGCTGGACGGCGACCACGACCTCACCGGCGTCACCTACGCCGTCCTCGGTGTCGGCGACCGCAACTGGGCCGCCACCTACCAGCACGTCCCCACCCGCATCGACAGCCGCCTCGCCGAACTCGGCGCCACCCGCCTCGTCGAGCGCACCGCCGCCGACGCCTCCGGCGATCTCCTGGGCGCCGTAGGGGAGTTCAAGGCCAGGCTGCGCACCGCCCTGCTCGCCGAGCACGGCGACCCCGACGCCGCCGCGCAGGCCCCGCAGGCGCCCCAGGACGGCTACACCGTCCGCGTCCTGACCGGCGGCGCCGTCGAAGCCCTCGCCGCCCGCCACGACCTGCTGCCGATGACGGTCACCGAGGCCCGCGACCTGACCGCTCCCAACTACCCGCGCCGCAAGCGGTTCTTGCGCGTGGCCCTCCCCGAAGGCGTCACCTACCGCACCGCCGACCACCTCGCGGTCCTCCCCGCCAACGCGCCCCAGCTCGTCGAACGCGCCGCAGCCGCCTTCGGGCTGGACCTCGACGCCGTCCTCGACATCCGCGCCCCGCGCCGCGGCATCGCCGTCGACCGGCCGGTGACGGTACGTCAACTCCTCACCCATTACGTCGAGTTGCAGGACCGCCCGACCGCCGCCCAGCGCGCCGAACTCGCCGCCGCCAACCCCTGCCCGCCCGAGCGCGCCGCCCTCCTCGCCCTCGCCGACGACGACCCGCGCACCCTCGTCGAACTCACCGAGGCCAACCCGGCGCTGCGCGAAGCCCTGGAACTGCCCCAACTCCTCGGCCTGCTCCCGCCGTTGCGCACCCGCCACTACTCCGTCTCCTCCGCGCCGGCCGTCGACCCCGCCCACGTCGACCTGATGGTCTCCCTCCTCGACGCCCCCGCCCGCTCGGGCAACGGCCGCTACCAGGGCACCGGTTCGCACCACCTCGCCGGACTCGCCCCCGGCGACACGCTCCACGCCCGCCTCCAGCCCTGCCGCGAAGCCTTCCGCGTCGCCCCCGATACCCCGGTCATCATGATCGCGGCCGGCACCGGACTCGCCCCCTTCCGCGGCGCCATAGCCGACCGCACCGCGGCCGCCGCGACCACCCAACTCCCGCCCGCCCTCTGCTACTTCGGCTGCGACGCGCCCGACGCCGACTTCCTGCACGTCGAAGAGCTCCAGGCCGCCGACGCGGCCGGCGCCGTCTCCCTGCGGCCCGCCTTCAGCGCCGGCGACAACCCCCGGTTCGTCCAGCACCGCATCGCCGAGGACAGCGCCGAGATCTGGGCACTGCTGAACCAGGGCGCCCGCGTCCACGTCTGCGGCGACGGCTCCCGCATGGCCCCCGGCGTCCGCGAGGCATTCCGCGAGCTGTACCGCGAACACAGTGGTGCGGACGGGGCGGCAGCGGAAGAATGGCTCAGCGAACTTTTCCTGACCGGCAGGTACGTCGAGGACGTCTACGCTGGCTGACCGCACCCGACGGGGGCAGACACATGAACGACGCCTGGGAACAGGCCCGCACGGCACTGAAGTCGGCGGGCCTGCCCCCGGACCGCCTCGCGGCCCTGACCCCCCTCACCGGCGGCACCTACAACACGGTCGAAGAACTCCGCCTCACCGACGGCACCCGCTACGTCCTCAAAACGGCCCCCACCACCGAGGGCCTGAGCCACGAACGCGATCTGCTCGTCGCCGAGGCGGAGTTCTACGACGGCGCCGCCCGCGCCGCGGTCCCCGCCCCGCGCACCCTCACCCTGGACGACGACAGCGGCACACCCCGCCTCCTGATGACCGCCGTCCCCGGCACCCCCTGGCCCGAAGCGGACCTCACCCCCGCCGAACACGCCACCCTGCGCGCCGAGTTGGGCCGCCACGTGGCCGCACTGCACCGGATCACCGGACCCGCCCACGGCTACCCCTCCGGCGCCCTCGGACCGCTCGCCGCCGACTGGCGCACGGCGTTCACCGGAATGCTCGCCGCCGTCCTGCGCGACACCGAACGCTACCGCCCCCAACTCCCGCTCCCCGCAGGCGAGATCGCCGCGACCCTGGCGCGCGCGTACGACGCCCTCGACGAGGTCACCGTCCCCCGGCTGGTCCACTTCGACCTCTGGCCCGGCAACATCCTCGTCGAACGCACCCCCGAAGGCCCCCGCGTCGGCGGACTCATCGACGGCGAGCGGATGTTCTGGGGCGACCCGCTCGCCGACCTCGTCTCCCTCGCGCTGCTCTCCGACATCCGCGAGGACGAGGTGTTCCTGGAGGCCTACGGGCAAGGGGAGTTCGACGTCCCGGCCCGGCTCCGGCTCGCCCTCTACCGCGCCTACCTCTACCTGATCATGCTGACGGAGACGGTCCCGAGGAAGGCCGACGCCGGGCAGGTCCGGTGGGTCCAGGAGACGGTCGCGCCCGAACTGCTCGCGGCGCTGGCCGAGATCGGGGCGCTGACCCCGTAGGAGCCCTCCGAACAGAGAGCCCTCCGAAGCGGCCGACGCCCCGGACCCGGTACAGCCGAAGCCCCGGACCCAGTACAGCCGGCGCCCCGAACTCAGTTGCCGAAACGGCTACTTGGCGAACGCGTCCACACCCGTCCGCTCCGCCGACAGCTCCCACAGCCGCGCCGCCTGCTCCCGGTCCACCGCCCAGTCCTTGACCCCGGAAGTGCCCTGCACAGCGCCCTCGGCGATGTCGCAGTCCTCCAGATAGACCCCGCCCATCCCGTCCAGCTGCGGCGAGGTCGCCGCCCAGACCTGGGTGGCCGCCCCCTCCTCCGGGCTCTTGAAGCCCTGCGGGTTGAGCGGGACGCCGTTCTCGTCGATCCAGCCCCGCTCGACCATCTCCTCCTTGGCGAGGTGCCGCTGGAGCGGGGTGAGGATGCCGCCGGGGTGCAGGGCGAACGAGCGGACGCCGAACTCCTGGCCCAGCGCGTCGAGTTGGACCGTGAAGAGGACATTCGCGGTCTTCGCCTGACCGTACGCCTCCCACTTGTCGTAGCCCTGCCGCCAGTCGATGTCGTCCCAGCGGACGGGGGAGAAGTGGTGGCCGCGAGAGGAGACGGACACGACGCGGGCGCCGCCGGGCGTGAGGGCCGGCCAGAGGCGGTTGACCAGGGCGAAGTGCCCGAGGTGGTTGGTGGCGAACTGGGCCTCCCAGCCCGGTCCGACCCGGGTCTCGGGGCAGGCCATGACGCCCGCGCTGTTGATGACGAAGTCGAGGGAGCGCCCGGTGCTAAGGAACCGGTCGGCGAAGGCGCGCACGCTCTCCAGATCGCCCAGGTCCAGCTCGTCCACCTCGACGCCGGGCAGGCCCTGGACGGCCTCGCGCGCCGCCTCGACCCGCCGGGCCGGTACGACGACCCGCGCGCCCGCCTTGGCCAGCGCCCGCGTCGTCTCCAGGCCGAGGCCCGAGTAGCCGCCGGTCACGAGGGCCAGCCTGCCCGTGAGGTCGAGGCCCGCGAGGACGTCGTCGGCGGTGCTGTGCGCGCCGAAACCGGAACCGATCTTGTGCTGAGGGGTGATGCCGTTGGTCATGCCGGAAACGCTACGAATTGGAGCGCTCTCGAAGTCAAGCGCATTCATGGCGCGCCGCGCACTACGCCCCGTGGGCCCAGTCCAGCAGCTTGTCGTACGGCCATGTGTTCACCACCCGCTCCGCCGGCACCCCGCACTCCTGCGCCCGCGCGCACCCCAGCACCTGCCAGTCCAGCTGCCCCGGGGCGTGCGCGTCGGTGTCGACCGAGAACAGCGTCCCCGCCGCCACCGCCTGCCGCAGCAGCCGCCGGGGCGGGTCGAGGCGCTCGGGCCGGCTGTTGATCTCCACCGCCGTGCCCGCCTCCGCGCACGCCGCGAACACCTCCGCCGCGTCGAACACCGACTCCGGCCGCTCCCGCCCCGAGATCAGCCGCCCCGTGCAGTGCCCCAGCACGTCCGCGTACGGGCTGCGCACGGCGGCCACCATCCGCCGGGTCATCGCGCGGGCGTCCATGCGCAGCTTGGAGTGCACCGACACGACGACCAGGTCGAGCCGCGCCAGCAGCTCGGGCTCCTGGTCCAGGCCGCCGTCGTCGAGGATGTCGCACTCGATGCCGGTCAGCAGCCGGAACGGCGCCCAGGCCGCGTTCAGCTCCGCGACGGCCTCCAGCTGGCGGCGCAGCCGGTCGGGGCTCAGGCCCCGGGCGACCGTCAGCCGGGGCGAGTGGTCGGTCAGCACCGCCCACTCATGGCCCAGCGCGATCGCCGTACGGCCCATCTCCTCGATCGGGCTGCCGCCGTCGGACCAGTCCGAGTGCAGATGGCAGTCGCCGCGCAGCAGGGCGCGCAAGGTCTCGCCGCCCGGCGGCGGCCAGGGCTCGGTCTCCAGTTTCGCCAGGTAGCCGGGGGTGCGCCCGGCCAGCGTCTCCCGTACGACCTGCGCCGTCTTCGGGCCGATCCCCTTCAGCGACTCCAGCGTCCCGGCGCCGGCCCGCTGCGCGACCTCCGCCGCCGGCAGCCCCGCGAGCAGCCGGGCCGCCGTACGGAAGGCCTTCACCCGGTACGGCGGCGCCAGGGACCGCTCCAGCAGGAAGGCGATCCGCTCCAGCGCCGCCACGGGGTCCGGGGTCACCCCACCAGGGTCGCGCGGGGGCGGCGCGGGCGCCCGCCGAGTCCGGCGGGGCCGTCGTCACCGCAGGTCAGAGCCTGCCCGACGCCGTCAGGTCGCGGTCGGCCGTACGCGCTCTACGCTCGATGGCATGACCGAAATCGCGAGCCCCCACATCTCCCATCCGCGGGTCATGGTGCTGGGTGTGCAGCCCGGCACCCCTCCCTTCCGCATCGTGGAAATCGACGGTCAGGTCGTCGGGGCGGCCCGCACCATGGCCGACGTCCTGGAGACCGCCGCCACGTTCGGCGCCCCGATCGACGACCTCGACGACCCCGACCTGATCCGCTGGGTCGGCGGCGACCGCTACACCTGGAAGCCGCGCTGACCGCCTACGTGCGGGCGTGCACGCCCCGGCCGAGCCGGCGGCCCAGGAGCAGGTAACCCACCAGCGCGCCGGACGTGTTGAGGATGACGTCGTCGATGTCGAACGCCCGCCCGGTGATCAGCGCGCCCTGGGCCAGCTCGACCAGCAGCATCACGATGCCGGTGAGAAGCAGCACCTTCAGCACCCCGCGCGCCCTGGGCGCCAGCACCGGCACGAGCACCCCGAACGGCACACCCAGCAGCAGGTTCCCGCCGATCTGCTTCACCGCGTCCCGCGCGGCGGGCTGCTCCAGATAGGCCCGCAGAGAGTGCCCCGGCCGCAGGTTGGAGTGCACGAACGGCACCGAGGCGGGCGACGGCTCCAGCGTCATCCGCGCGAGGAACACCGCGAACCCGACCATGACGGCGAACGCCACGAGCATGATCGGGAGCCGCAGGACGAGGGGGAGGGGGCGGGGTACTTTACGGGGTTTCTCAGGAGGGGCGACCGGAGGTCTTTTCGTCAACGTCGTACGTATACGTGAGGCTGCGCGGGACATCTGCGGTCCTCCAGGCTTCAACTGCCGTACGTCATACCCCTGTTACCCCGAAGCCGCCCGAGGATGCCGGAGCCGGTTCCCCGGGCGGGCCCGCTCACGTCCCGTACGAGACGGTCACCTCCTTGAACCCCAGGGACCGCAGCAACCCCTTGAGCATGTCCGTGGTGTTGGTCTCCGCGCGGGCGGTCAACCCGCTCTGCTTCGCCGCGTCCCCGATGTGCTGCACGGCCAGTTTCTGCACCGCCTGCTCGCTGTTGGGGTTGCCGGAGAACAGGTCGCCGAGGCGGTCGAGCAGCCCGCGCTGCTTGGAGACGGCGTAGGAGCGGTCGGGGTCGAGGGCGGGGGCGGCGAGCTGGGCGTGCGGGAGGTTCAGCACGGCCGTCGTACGGTCGCCGTTGACCTGCACGTCCTGGCCTGCGACCTTGCCGAGGTCGACGTAGGCGTCCACCGTGCCCGCCCCGACGTACAGGGTGCGGGTGCCGCGGATCGCGCTGGGGAGGTACTTGGCGTCCTTCTCCAGATCGACGACGACCTGGAAGTTGCCGGAAGCCGCGTCGTAGCGGCTCATGTCCTGGATGGACTCCAGCAGGGCGGGGCCCGTGCGGTCGTGGCTCTCGGTGCCGAAGAAGTCGCGCAGGCCCGGCAGCAGGCTCAGCCGGATCCCGGCGAACATCACGACGAGCACGAGCACGATCCCGGTGAGCACTTTCGCCCAGCCGGGGAAGCGGCGGGCGGGGCGTGCCTCGGGGGCCGCGGCGGGCTTGGTGGGAGTCGTCATGGCGGTCCTCCTTCCACAGTAGGGTTCCCGCCAACTGCGTTTCCGCACCGCCTTGTTGACGACCTGTGACAGCTAGGCGGGCCCCGCCCCCGCCAGGGCCGCCTCGACGGTCGGGGCGGGCGGCAGCAGCTTGGACAGGCCCGTCGCCCGCAGCACCCGCAGGGTCAGCGGATGGACGCACACCAGCCGCAGCTGCCCGCCGCGCTCCAGGACCCGGGTGCGGGCCCGGTACAGCAGCCGCAGCCCGGAGCAGTCGAAGAACTCGACGGGCGTGAGGTCGATCAGGACGTGCGGGGCTGGGCCCGTGACCGTCTCGTCCAGATGTGGCTGGATCTCCAGCGCCGCGACGATGTCGATCTCACCGCGGAACTCCAGCACGACATACCCCTGTTCACCGCGGACGCGCAGGTGAGGGGTGTCGACAAGGGGTTCCTGAGGCACCATGGCATTGCCTCCAGCACGGGCCGGCGGTCGGATTCTTCGGACACTGGGGAGCGCTCGGCGGAGCCTGCCCCAGCAAGTTACCCCCGATGGAATGAATTCCAGCATGTTCGATTGACATATGTCTTCGAAAATGAACGGCTCATATCCGGCCGTGACTGCCTGTGTTCACGACGGACCGGTACACCGACCCCGCGCGCGCCCTACGACAACGCCTGCCACGCCTTCGTCAACGCCTGCCGGAACTGCTCCCGCTGACGCTCCGTCAACTCCCCGCTCATCCGCTCCTCCAGCTCCCGCACCGGCCCCGCGTGCCGGGCGAGCAGCGCGCGCCCCTCCGCCGTGAGCCGGATCAGCAGCTCGCGCCGGCTGGCCGGATTGCGCTCGCGGAGCACCAGCCCCCGGTTCTCCAGCGAGCGGACGAGGTCGGCGATCGACTGCGCGGTGACGAAGGAGTCCCGGGCCAACTGGGCGGCGGACAGCCCGTCATGGCGCTCCAGCACCGTCAGCGCCGTGTACTGCAAAGCCGTGATCCCGGACGGCTTGACCAGCTCGTCCAGGTGCGAGCGGACGACCAGCTCCACCTGCTTGACCATGTACAGCAGGGAGGGGGGTGTTTTGGCTGCATCACTTCCGGCCATAGGGAGGAGCGTAAAGCATTGACAGGAAACCTGTCTGTGATGAAACTGCGGACCATCAGGAAACCTGATGGTTGAACCTTTGGCGACGAGGCCGAGGGCGCCGTACACCTGAGGAGTGGGCGATGACCGCCTTCCAGACCGACCCCGGGCAGCTGTTCATCGACGGTCAGTGGCGCGAAGCCGCCGACGGGGCCCGCACCGAGGTGATCGACCCCTCCCGGGGCACGGTCTTCACCACCGTCGCCGAAGCGGGCCCCGCCGACGTCGACGCCGCCGTACGCGCCGCCCGCGAGGCCTACGAGAACGGCCCCTGGGCGAAGATGACCGGGCGCGAGCGGGGCCGGATCCTGCACCGCGCCGCCCAGTTGATGCGTGAGAACGAGGACGAGCTCGCCGCACTGGAGAGCCTGGACGCCGGCAAGCCGATCACCCTCGCGCACGCCGTCGACGTCACCAACTCCGCCAACGACTACGAGTACTTCGCCTCCCTCGCCCTCCGCCTCGACGGCGCCGCCCGCGAGACCCAGTCCGGCGCCCTCGCCTACACCCGGCGCGGCCCGCTGGGCGTCGTCGCCGCGATCACCCCCTTCAACTTCCCGCTGATCCTGGCCGGTACGAAGATCGCGCCCGCACTCGCCGCCGGGAACACGGTCGTTCACAAACCCGCTGACGAAACCCCGCTCAGCGCCCTCTACATGGCCGAGCTGCTCCAGCGCGCGGGCCTGCCCGACGGCGTCCTCAACGTCGTCACCGGTACCGGACCGGTCGCCGGAGAGGCCCTGCTGCGCCACCCCGGCATCGACAAGGTCGCCTTCACCGGCTCCACCGCCGTCGGCCGGCACGCCGCCGGGATCGCCGGGCAGGCGCTCAAACCGGTCACGCTGGAGCTCGGCGGCAACGCGGCCCACCTCGTCTTCGAGGACGCCGACCTGGAGAAGGCCGTCGCCGCCGTCATCAAGGGGTTCGTCTTCAACAGCGGCCAGTTCTGCATGGGCGGCCCCCGGCTGCTGGTCGCCCGCGCGGTCCTGCCCACCCTGCTGGGGATCCTCGCCGACGCCGTCCCCGCCGTCCCCGTCGGCGACCCGCGCGACCCCGGGACCGTCGTCGGCCCGATGGCGGGGGAGCGGCACCTGCGCAAGGTCGAGGAGTACGTCGACCTCGCCCGCAAGGAGGGCGGCCGGATCGTCTGCGGCGGGGAACGGCTGGAACTCGACGGCGGCTACTACTACCGGCCCACCGTCATCGCCGACCTCCCCAACGACTCGCGCGTCGTCCAGGAGGAGGTCTTCGGCCCCGTCCTCACCGTCCAGCCCTTCGACTCCGAGGACGAGGCGATAGCCCTCGCCAACTCCACGCCGTACGGCCTGGCTTCGGGCGTCCAGACCCGCAACCTGGCCCGCGCCCACCGGGTCGCCGACCGGCTCCAGGCGGGCATCGTCTGGATCAACGACTGGGCGCTGCTGGACTCGGCGGTGCCCTTCGGCGGGGTCAAGGAGTCCGGCTACGGGCGGGAGTACGGGCCCGAGGCGCTGGAGGGGTACATGAAGGTCAAGTCCGTGGTGGTGTCCCTCGACTGACGGTTCATCAGAAATCAACTGACCTCATCCTCAAGGGAGTCCAGCCATGCCCATCACCACCCGAGCCGCCGTCGTCGAGTCCGGCGGCGCCCCCTTCACCTTCGCCGACGTCGTCCTCGACGACCCCGGCCCGCGCGAGGCCGTCGTACGGCTGGTCGCGGCCGGGCTCTGTCACACCGATCTCAGCGTGGCGGGCGGCGGGATGCCGTTCCCGCTGCCCGGGGTGCTCGGGCACGAGGGGGCGGGGGTCGTCGAGGCGGTCGGGGCCGATGTGCGCGGGGTGGCGCCCGGGGACCATGTGGTGCTGTCGTTCACGTCCTGCGGGGAGTGCCGCAACTGCCGGGGCGGGCACCCCGCCTACTGCGGCGAATGGCTGGCGCTCAACCTCATCGGCGGCAGCCGCGCCGACGGGAGCGCCACCGTCACCCGGGACGGGGAGCCCATAGGCGGGCACTTCTTCGGCCAATCCTCCTTCGCCGAACGGGCGTTGGTCGACGAGCGCAGTCTCGTCAAGGTCGACCCCGACGTACCGCTCACCTCGCTCGCGCCGCTGGGCTGCGGGGTCCAGACCGGGGTCGGCGCCGTCTGGAACGTCCTGAAACCCGAGGCGGGCAGCGTGGTGGTGGTGCTCGGCGCCGGGGCCGTCGGGCTCTCCGCCGTCATCGCCGCCCGGCAGACCCCGGCGGCGGCGATCGTGGCCGTCGACCGCGTCGCCGAACGCCTCGAACTGGCACGGGAGTTGGGGGCCACCCACACCATCGACGCGGCAACGGCCGACGTGGGGGAGGCGATCGCCGAACTGACCGGCGGGCAGGGCGCGGACGGGGTCGTCGAGACCACCGGCAACACCAAAGTCCTGCGCGCGGGCGTGGACGCGCTGGCGGCGCGCGGCACCCTGGTCGTCGTGGGCGCACCGCCTTTCGGCACCGAAGTCGCCCTGGACGTCAACGGGTTGATCCCCGGCAAGCGGATCGTCGGCCTCACCCTCGGGGACACCGAGACGCGTACGTCCGTCCCGGCGCTGGTCGAGCTGGTCAAGTCCGGGCGGTTCCCCGTCGAGCGGCTGATCGGGACGTATCCCTTCGGCGACATCGGACAGGCCGTGCGGGACATGGAGTCGGGCAAGACGATCAAGCCGGTGCTGGTGTTCTGACCAGGGGTGCCGGGGCGGCGAGCCTCTCCCGCCGCCCCGCCCTCACCGGCTCGCGTGCAGCGCCACCAGCAACTGCCATACCTGGTCCGCTATTTCGCCCGCCGTCCCCTCCAGCAGCCCGTGCAGCCAGTCGGCCAGCACCCCCGCGAACGTCGCCGCCACCGCCGACGCCACCAGCGGGGCGTCCGCCGCGCCCGCCCGCTCCCGCTCGCGCAGGCTGTACGCGCGCAGGTCCCGGTGCAGGACCCGGCCGAGCGGGCCGCCCCCGCCGGGGGTGAGCAGGGCCCGGTACAGGCCGGCGTGCGGGGTCAGGGAGGCGAAGAACTCCGGCAGCGCGGCCGGCGCGCGCACCGGGTCCGGGCGGCCCTGCCAGGCGTGCAGCGCCTCGACGGCCTCGCGCACGACGTCGGCGCAGGCGTCGACCGCGAGGTCCTCCAGGTCGGTGTAGTGGACGTAGAAGGTGGCCCGGCCCACCCCCGCGCGCCGCACCAGCGCGGCCACGCTGACCTCCTCCAGCGGGCGCTCGGCGCACTCCGCGAGGAGCGCCGCGCGCAGGTCCGCCCGGGTGCGCGCGGCGCGCGGGTCCTCGGCCGCCCGGCGGATCAATGGGCGGCCAGGACGGCGGCGAGGGCGAGCGCGCCGGGCAGCGCCTGGGCGAAGAGGATGCGCCGGTTCGCCGTGACCGCGCCGTACACACCGGCGACGATCACGCAGGACAGGAAGAAGACCTGGGCGCGGAAGCCGGTCGGGCCGGCGGCGATCAGGCCCCAGACCAGGCCGGCGGCGAGGAAGCCGTTGTAGAGGCCCTGGTTGGCGGCGAGCTTGGCGGTGGCCCGCGCGAACTCCGGGTCGAAGCCGTGGAAGCGGCGGCCCGGCGGCTTCTGCCACAGGAACATCTCCAGCACCAGGATGTAGACGTGCAGGGCGGCGATGAGCCCCACGAGCACGTTCGCGACCGTCTCCATGACGTTGCGGCCTCTTTCGGGTCGATTTCTTGGACAGGTGTCCACTATAGCTGGACAGGTGTCCAGGAAGCACGCGGAAAGAAACCCCGCCGCGACAGAGAGGCGCGACGGGGTCCTGTGGGGCTACGGCTCCAGCACGAACACCGGAATCTCCCGCTCCGTCTTCGTCTGGTACTCGGCGTAGTTCGGGAACGCGGCGACCGCCCGCTCCCACCACTCGGCCCGCTCCGCGCCGGTCACCTCACGGGCCGTCAAGTCCCATTTCCGCGGCCCGTCCTGGAGCTCGACATGCGGATCGGCCTTCAGGTTGTGGTACCAGACCGGGTGCGTCGGCGCGCCGCCCTGGGAGGCGACCGCCGCGTACCGGCCGTCGTGCTCGACCCGCATGAGCGGCGTCTTGCGCAGCTTGCCGCTCTTCACGCCCCGGGACGTCAGCAGGATCACCGGCATCCCGGTGTCCAGCAGCGTCGTCCCCTCGGTCCCCCCGGACTTCTCGTACAGCTCCACCTGCTCCCGCACCCACTGCGTCGGGCTGGGCTCGTACTCGCCTTCGAGCGGCATGGTGTCCATCCTCTTCGTCACGTCGTACAGCTGCGGTACTCGACAACGCGCGGACCCCGCGAAATCATCCGGGCCCGCACGGCCCCATCCTCACCGACTTGATCACCGCCGTCCCCGCCCGGGACGGAGAGTTCTGGCCAGATGGGTGAACCGGGTCCATCTGGCCGGAACGCGACGTACTCTTATAGATGCCCTGGGCATCTAATGGCGTGCGGTACGACGGCACACACCCTCTGTGAGGCAGCCATGACGGAACTGACCGAAACCCCCGTCGCCTACCCGCAGGACCGCACCTGCCCCTATCACCCCTCCAGCAGCTACGACCCCCTGCGGGCCGAACGCCCGCTGAGCCGCGTCACCCTCTACGACGGCCGCACCGCGTGGATCGTCACCGGACACGAACTCGCCCGCACCCTGCTCGCCGACCCCCGGCTCTCCTCCGACCGCACCCACCCCGGCTTCCCGGCCGTCGCGTCCCGGATCGTCGCCCTGCGTGACCGGAAACTCTCCATGATCGCCCTCGACGACCCCGAGCACCGCGTCCAACGCCGCATGCTGGTGGCCGACTTCACCCTGCGCCGGGCCCAGGAGATGCGCCCCGACATCCAGCGCATCGTCGACGGCCGCCTCGACGCGCTGCTTCAACAGGGGCCGCCCGCCGACCTGGTGAGCACCTTCGCGCTGCCCGTCCCCTCCATGGTCATCTGCGCCCTGCTCGGCGTCCCCTACGCCGACCACGAGTTCTTCGAGCTCCAGTCCCGCCGGCTGCTGCGCGGCCGGGACAACGACGAGGTCCGCGACGCCCGCGACCGACTCCGCGCCTACCTCGGCGACTTGATCGACCGCAAGCGCGAGCAGCCGCCCGGCGAAGGCGTCCTCGACCTGCTCGTCCACCGCCGGATGGAAGGCGGCGAGGTCGACCGCGAGACCGCGATCGACATGGGCCTGATCCTGCTCGTCGCGGGCCACGAGACCACCGCCAACATGATCTCCCTGGGCACCTTCACCCTCCTCCAGCACCCCGACCGCCTCGCCGAACTCCGCGCGGACCCGGGCCTGTTGCCCGAGGTCGTCGAAGAGCTCATGCGGATGCTGTCCATCGTCGAGTCCCTCCAGCGCGTCGCCCTGGAGGACATCGACGCCGGCGGCACCACCATCAAGGCGGGCGAGGGAGTCCTCATCGGCTCGGCCGTCGCCAACCGCGACACCAGCAGGTACGACGACCCCGACGCCCTCGACTTCCACCGCCCCACCCGCCACCACATCGCCTTCGGCTACGGCATCCACCAGTGCCTCGGCCAGAACCTGGCCCGCGCCGAACTGGAGATCGCCCTCGGCACCCTCCTCAAGCGGCTCCCCGGACTGCGACTGGCCGCGCCGCCCGAGGAGATCCCGTTCAAGCCCGCCGACACGATCCAGGGGATGCTGGAACTCCCCGTGACCTGGTAAGAGGCTCCGCTCATGCACATCGACATCGACACGGACGTCTGCATCGGCGCCGGACAGTGCGCCCTGACCGCACCCAAGGTCTTCACCCAGGACGACGACGGCTTCTCCACCCTCCAGTCCGACTACGCCGAGCACCTGGACGACCCCCTGGTCCGCGAGGCCGCCCGGGCCTGCCCGGTGTCAGCGATCACCGTCGGCTGAAAGGCTCACCTGGCGCACGTCACGGTCGGCCCCTCCAGCATCCCGCCCGTGTACAGCGCCTGCCCGCGCGGCACCCAGTAGCCGAGCTTCGACACGACCGTCGAACAGGTCCCCTTCAGCGCGACCCGTACGACGACCGTGTCGGGCCGGCCCGGCTGGAGCTCGGTGAGCGCGCAGTCCAGGGCGTGCGGGCTGCGCCTCTTCGCTGGGTACCGGCCCACCAGCGGATTCACGCACCGGGGATCGTCCGTGCTCAGCTCTACGCCGGACGCCTCCTCCCCGATCAGCCCGAACCGCCCGCTCCCGTCCCCCGCGTCGGCGTCCCGCGCGACCGTGTACGTCAGCGTCGTCACGGAGTCCGGCGCCACCGCCTCGCGGTCCACCTCGATCCGGTGCGAGGGAGCCGCCTTCGGCGCGCTCAGCGTGAGCCGCGCGCGGACCGTCCCCGCCAGCTCCACCCCGGCCGGCACCGAACGCACCCGCACGTCCGCCGTCACCTCGTACGTCCCGGGCCCCGGATACGGTGCCGAACCCGGCAGCGCACCCGCCGCGACCCGCACCCCGTCCCGCGTCGCGGTCCAGCTGCCCGAGGTCAGACAGGCCGGGGCGGTGCCCGGCCGGCGGCAGGTGGCGGGGGCGGAGACGGCGAGGAGGGGGGTGCCGGTACCGGCACAGAGGCTGACCCGGGCGAACTGTCCGTCGGGGCCACGCAGGACGCCGGCCGGGGCGCACAGGGTGGCGGGGGGTTCGGGGGCGGCTTTGGCCTGGGCTGTGGCCGCTGTTGTCGCTGCGGGCGCGGGTCCGGCTTGAGAATGCGCCGCGTCTTTGGCCTGTGCTTCGGGCGCTGTCTGCGCTGGGGTTCCGAGCGCGGGCACCCCGTCCGCCGCCGGCGCCACCCCCGCCCACGCCACCAGCACCGCACCCACGGCCACCACCACTCGACGTACCTTCACCGCGACCTCCCGCGAAGCCCGGCGACCGGTCCGGTGCCGGTCGTCCGCACCGAGGATGCGGGGGGCCGCGCCGGACCGGGCCGCTCCCACGCCGGGCGGTCACCTGGGGGCAGGAATCCCCGGGCGCGCCCCGGTGACCGGCACGTACGCTCGGCCAGGACAACCGACACCGCAGCCACGAAAGCGCAGGAGCAGCCAACTATGCAGTATGTGAAGCTCGGTTCGACGGGCCTGGACGTCTCCCGGATCTGCCTGGGCTGCATGTCCTACGGCCTTCCCGACCGCGGCGCGCACGAGTGGACGCTGGACGAGGAGGCGTCCCGCCCGCTGATCCTGCGGGCGCTGGACGCCGGCATCAACTTCTTCGACACCGCGAACGTCTACTCCGACGGCACCAGCGAGGAGATCACCGGCCGGGTGCTGCGCGAGTCCGCGCGCCGCGACGAGATCGTGCTCGCCACCAAGGTGTACCTGCCGATGCGCCAGGGCCCCAACGGCGGCGGCCTCTCCCGCAAGGTCGTCATGACCGAGATCGACCGCAGCCTGGCCCGGCTCGGCACCGACTACGTCGACCTCTACCAGATCCACCGCTTCGACCCGCACACCCCGGTCGAGGAGACGATGGAGGCGCTGCACGACGTCGTCAAGGCGGGCAAGGCGCGCTACATCGGCGCCTCGTCCATGTACGCCTGGCAGTTCGCGAAGATGCAGCACGTGGCCGAGCGCAACGGCTGGACGCGGTTCGTGAGCATGCAGAACCACTACAACCTGGTCTACCGCGAGGAGGAGCGCGAGATGCTCCCCCTCTGCGCCGACCAGGGCGTCGGCGTCATCCCCTGGAGCCCGCTGGCCCGGGGCCGGCTCGCCCGGGAGTGGGACGCGGTCACCGAGCGCAGCACCACCGACAAGTTCGGCAGCACCCTCTACCAGGACGGCGACCGCGCGATCGCCGACGCCCTCGGCCGCATCGCCGAGTCCCGGGGCGTCCCGCGCGCCCAGGTCGCCCTCGCCTGGCTGCTCCACCAGGACGCGGTGACCGCCCCGATCGTCGGCGCGACCAAGCCCCGGCATCTGGAGGACGCCGTGGCGGCGGTCGAACTCCGGCTCAGCGACAAGGAGTTGACGGAGCTGGAACAGCCGTACGCGCCGCATCCGGTCGCCGGGCACTGAGGCTCGTACGCGGGCCGGGTCCCCGCGGCGCTCTAGTGCGGTCCCTGCGCCGCGAACTCCGTGCCGCAGGGGCCCGCGCCCTCGCTCTCGGGGAGGGCGACCCGTTCGCCGGTCATCTCCAGGGTCCGGTAGTACGCCCCGATCCGCTCGGCGGACCGGCCGACGTAGTGGCCGATGAACGAGCGCCGGAACCGGCCGGCGCTGCGGTTGGGCCGGGAGCCGTGGACCAGGGAGCCGTTGAAGAACAGCACGTCACCCGGGGCCATGTCGACGGGGACGGCGGCGAGCCCCGGCGGCGGGGGCACGTACTCGCGGGCGAACGACACGCTCTCGTCGGCGAGTTCGGGGCAGAACACCTCCGATCGATGGGTGCCGGGGACGACTTCGAGGCCGCCGTTCTCCCGGTCGATCCCGTCGCAGGCCACCCACGCGGCCACGCACGTCCCCGGCTCCACCCGCAGATAGAAGTTGTCCTGGTGCAGCGCCTGCCCCCGGGCCCCCGGCGGCTTGAAGTAGAACATGCTCTGCGCGGCCAGGACCTGCTCCCCGAGCAGGACCTCAAGGATGCCGTTCAGTCGCGCGTCCAGCAGCAACTCCCGTGCCACCGCGCTGATTTCATGCGGCTGCATGACACGTGGGAAGGTGTGCAGCGGATCGTCGCCGACGCGCGGCTCGAAGTGCCCCGGCACGGCCCGCCCCGCCGCGTGCAGCGCCGCGAACTCCGCGCGGACGCGGTCGACTTCAGCGGGGGAGAAGAGTCCGGGGACGACGGCGTACCCGTCCTTCTCGAAGTGCTCCAGAATGCCTGTGGTCGTCATGGACGGTCACGCTAGGCCGGGAACGGGGTCTGCGAAAAGCAACTTCGGTGTTCGGTCGCGGCAATGTCCGCGAAACAGTTTCAACAAAAAGTTGAGCATTCTTCGTTCCGCTCCGGAGGCCCCGCGATGTCCTCGTCCCCCGTATCCGTCCGGCATCCCGTCGACGAAGTCCTGCCGCCCGCGCGGCTCGGGCTGCTCGGCGTCCAGCATGTGCTGGTGATGTACACCGGCTGCGTCACCGTCCCGCTGGTCTTCGGGGCCGCGGCCAAGCTCGACACCTCCACCATCGGGCTGCTGATCAACGCCGATCTGCTGGTCGCCGGATTCATCACGCTGCTCCAGGCCCTCGGCGTCGGCAAGGTGCTCGGCGTACGGCTGCCGGTCGTCGCGGGCGCCACCTTCACCGCCGTCACGCCCATGATCCTCATCGCGGGCGAGTACGGCATGCAGGCCGTGTACGGGTCGATGATCGCGGCCGGGGTGTTCGGGGTGCTGGTCGCGGTGCCGTTCGCGCGGGCCGTGCGGTTCTTCCCGCCGCTGGTCAGCGGGTCCGTCATCACCGTCATCGGGCTGTCGCTGATCGGGGTGGCCGCCGGGCTCATCGCCGGCAACGACCCCACGGCGAAGGGGTACGCGGCGCCCTCGCACCTCGCGCTGGCCGGCGGGATCGTCGTACTGATCGTCCTCGTCAGCCGGTTCACCAAGGGGTTCTTCTCGCAACTCGGCGTGCTGATCGGGCTGCTGGCGGGGACGCTCGTGGCCGTGCCCATGGGGCTCACCGACTTCTCCTCGGTCGGGGGCGCCGACTGGTTCGGGCTCGCCGCGCCCTTCCACTTCGGGGCGCCGCACTTCCCGGTCGCCGCCGTCATCTCGATGTGCGTGGTGATGCTGGTGACGTTCACCGAGTCGACCGCCGACATGCTCGCCGTCGGGGAGATGACCGGACGTCCGCTGACGCGGAAGGACCTCGCGCGCGGGCTCGCCGCCGACGGGGTCTCCGGGATCTTCGGCGGGGTCATGAACGGGTTCCTGGACACGGTGTTCGCGCAGAACGTCGGGCTGGTCGGGATGACGAAGGTACGCAGCCGGTACGTCGCCGCCGTCGCCGGCGGGATCCTCGTCGTCCTCGCGCTGATCCCCAAGCTCGGCGAGGTCGTCGCCTCCCTGCCGGGGCCGGTGATCGGCGGCGCCGGGCTGGTCATGTTCGCGACCGTCACCTCCGTCGGCATCGGCACGCTGCGGAAAGTGGAGTTCGAGGGGACCAGCAACCTGCTGATCGTGGCCGTCGCCATAGGGGTCGGCATGCTGCCCGTCGTCGCGCCGACCTTCTACCACGCCTTTCCGACCTGGGTGCAGATCATCGGCGGCAGCGCCATCACCAGCGCGACGCTCGCCGCGTTCGTACTCAACCTGCTGTTCAACCACACGGGCGCGGACCGGACCGTCGCCCAGGAATCCGGGCAAAAAGCCGTCAGCGGGTGAGAATGCATTTCGGGTCCCGGTTTTGTCCGGTGTGCGCGGGATGTGCGGTGGCCTTGCCCACGGATTGCCGTAGCCGCAGTTCAGGAGGCGTCTCCTAAAACGTCGGAGGTTACGGGAGATCTCTTGTTCGGGCTTGCTGGATTGTGCAAAAGTTGGGCCCGTCGAGGCGCGGAGAATGGATTGTCCGTGGCCGGTCCCATATCTCCCCCGGGAGGAATCCAGCCGTGACAGCCGCAGGCATGTCGAATTCCCAGCCTTTTCCCCTGGTGGAACAGGTGGAACAGCCCCTCCACCCCGTCGGCGAACTCCTCGACCGGCACTGGGAAGCCGCCTTCGCCTACGCCCGGCTGTGCACGGCGGACGAACGCGCCGCCGGGATGCTCACCACCGCCGCCTTCACCCGCCTGTTCGGCGCGCACGCCGGCCAGGAGGCGCCGGATGCCGCCTGGCGCCCGCATCTCCTGGTCACCGTCCGCCGGATCGCCGTCGAATGGGCAGCCGACGGCCGCCGCGAACTCGTGCACCCCGCGCTGCACACCGACGCGGCGGCCCGGTTACTCCCCCCGGTCGGCAGACGGCTGCTCGCCCGCTCCTTCCAGCGGCTGCCCCAGGCCTCCCGCTGCGTGCTGTGGCACGCCGAGGCCGAGTCGGAGCCGCTGCACGTCCCCGGCGCGCTGCTCGGCCTCGACGACGAGACGGTCCTGGCCGAACTGCGCCGCTCCCGCGAGCGGCTGCGCGAAGAACTCCTCCAGTCGCACCGCGAACTCTGCGTCGACGAGGAGTGCCACCGCTACGACCGCCTCCTCGACGTCACCACCCGGCACGGCCGCGACGTCGACCCCGACCTCCAGGCCCACCTGAGCCGCTGCCGCCACTGCGCGCACACCGCCGACCAACTCGCCTGCTTCCAGGAGCGGCAGGCACTGGGGGCGGCGCTGGCCGAGAGCATTCTGGGGCGCTCGGCACATGCCTATCGGGAGGCCCGCGCGGGGGGTGGTGCGCAGGAGGCGGAGCAGCAAGGGGGGCTGCCGGGGGAGGACTTCGGGGCGGCGGGGGGCTTCGGGGCGCCGGGGTCTTCTGGGGCTCCGGGGGCCTCTGGGGCGACAGGGGCTTCCGGGTCGCCGGACGCTTTCGAGGCGCCGGGCGTTCTCGCGGCCACGCATCCTGAAGCAGCCCCGGGCACCGCCCTCGTCCCCGTCCCCTACGCCCCCGCCTCCGCCCGCGCCCTGCGCAAGGCCGCCCGCCGGCGGCGCCGCAATCTCACCGCCGCCGTCCTCACCGTCAGCAGCCTCGTCGTCCTCCCCCTCGTCCTGTGGACGGCCGTCGGGCACGGCGACAGTGGCGCGCAGGCGGGCGACGCGGGGGCGACCCCGGCGCCCGGTCCCGCCGCCGAAGGGCCCTCCTGGGTCAGCGCGGGCGACACCGCCCAGGGCGCCCTGCGCGGCCGGCTCCACAACGTCTTCTCCGGGCTCTGCCTCGGCATCGCCGGCGGCAAGGCCGTCCAGGACGCCGAGGCCGAACTCGCCACCTGCTCGGCCTCACCCGTCCAGCAGTGGTCCTACGAGCCGGACGGCCTGCTGCGCAACGTCGCGGCCCCCGCGCTCTGCCTCGACTCCCGGCTCGGCTACTCGGTCCGCCTCGACGCCTGCACCGGCGGCGACGCCCGCGACATCCGCTACGACTTCACCCTCCAGGGCACCCTGGTCCCGCGCTGGAGCCAGGACCTCGCGCTGGCCCCCGCCGCCACCGACGGCTCCGGCGCGCTCGTCCTGAAGGACCGCGCCGACGGCACCGCCCAGCGCTGGGTCATCGACACCTCCAAGCCCGACCTCCAGATGCAGATCGTCAACTGGGACAAGGCGAACTCACCCGAACCGGCGACCCCGAAGAAGGCGGCGCCCCCGGCTCCCGCACCGGCCCCGAAGCCCCCGGCCGCGAAGCCCCCCACCGCCCCGAAGCCCCCGACCCCGACACCCACCCCGTCCCCGTCCACACCGGGCAAGGGCACCTGCTCGTACTACAACCCGTACGCCTGCGACTGGTACGGCAACGGGGGCTACGGGAGCGGGGGTTACGGCTCCGGATACGGCGGCTACGGGTACGGCGCCGGATACTACGGCGCGTACGGCTCCTACGGTCAGACCACCCGCTGACTCACACCACCTGGAGCGCTCCCCACAGCGCCACCACCGCCGCCCCCAGCGACACCGGCACGGTCAGCGCGCCCAGCCGGGTGAACTCACCGACGTCGACCCGCTCCTCGTGCCCGTGCACCACCCGCCGCCACAGCAGCGTCGCCAGCGATCCGGCGTACGTCAGGTTCGGGCCGATGTTCACCCCGAGCAGCACCGCGAGCACCGCCCCGGGACCCGCCGGGGCGGCCAGCGGCGCCAGCGCCAGCACCGCCGGCAGGTTGTTGATCAGATTGGCCAGCACGGCGGCCAGCGCGGCCAGCCCCAGCAGCGCGAGCAGCCCCGAACCGCCCGGCAGCACATGCCCCAGCGCGTCGGCGAGCCCGTTGTCGACGACCGCGCGGACGACGAGCCCGAGCGCCAGCACGAACACCAGGAACCCCGGCGAGGCCGAGCGCACCACCTCACCGACGCCCGCCTTGCCGCGTACGACCGCCCGCGCGGCCATGACCAGCGCGCCGGCCGCCGCCGCCCACGCCGGTTCGAAGCCGGCCGCCGACGCCACCACGAACCCCGCGAGCGTCGCCGCGACCGTCACCAGCGCGAACAGCGGCAGCCTCGGGGCGGGGCCGGTGTCCACCATGGGCTCGCTGAGCGGGAGTTCGGCCGCGAAGAACCGGCGGAAGACCAGGTACTCGACGCCGATCGCGACCAGCCACGGCAGCGTCATCAGCGCCGCGAACCGGGTGAACGACAGGCCGCTCGCCTCGAACGCCAGGAGGTTCGTCAGGTTCGACACCGGCAGCAGCAGGGACGCCGTGTTCGACAGGTGCGCGCACGCGTAGACGTGCGGTTTCGCGGGCGCCTTCAGCCGGGTCGCCGTCGCGAACACGACCGGCGTCAGCAGCACCACCGTCGCGTCCAGGCTCAGCACCGCCGTGATCACCGACGCCAGCGCGAACACCGAGGTCAGTAGCCGTCTCGGGCGGCCCGCCGCGCGCCGCGCGAGCCACGCCCCGCACGCCTTGAACAGGCCCTCGACGGCGCAGAAGTGCGCCAGCACCAGCACGGCGGCCAGGAATCCGACGACCGGTCCGAGCCGTTCGGCCTCCTCGCGCGCGTGGTCCAGGGAGAGCGCCCCGGTCGCCATCACGATCAGCGCGGCGGGGCCCGCGACCAGCACCTCCGCCCGCCCGGCGGGCCGTACCACCGCCCACACGAGCGAGGCGACCAGCAGGGCGACGGACAGGGCGGCGGCGAGCGGGGTGTTCAGGGCGGTTCCTTCGGGGCGGGCGTACGGGCGGAGAGCGCGGCCCATCCAAACAGCCGGGGGTAAGAGAGGTGAGGGCAGGGGGGCCTCGGCGGCGCGGCGCGGCTCCTTCAGCGGCGCGGGCACTGCGGAAGGGATCCCCTCACTCCTCCTCCACCACCGCCATCTCCGCCCAGATCGTCTTCCCCTCGGCCGTGTGCCGGCTGCCCCAGCGCTGGGTGAGCTGGGCGACCAGGAGGAGGCCGCGTCCGCCCTCGTCCCAGGTCTTGGCGCGGCGCAGGTGCGGGGCGGTGTGGCTGGTGTCGGAGACCTCGCAGATCAGCGTGGCCGTGTCATGGATGAGGCGCAGCCGGATGGGGTGGGCGCCGTAGCGGATGGCGTTGGTGACCAGTTCGCTGACGACCAGCTCCGCCGTGAAGCAGACCGCGCTCAGCTGCCAGGCGTCCAGCTGCTCGCAGACCTCCTTGCGGATCGGCGCGACCAGGGCGGGATCGCCGGGGACGTCCCAGGTCGCGATCCGGTCGGCGGGCAGCGCGCGGGTGCGGGCGAGGAGGAGGGCCACGTCGTCGGAGGCGCCGCCGGGCGGGAGCAGCGCGCGCAGGACCCGGTCGCACGTCTCGTCCAGCGAACCCGTGGCCGGCGCCAGGGCCGCGCACAGCGCCCGGAAACCGGCGTCCACGTCCCGCTCGCGGGACTCGATCAGACCGTCCGTGTACAGCGCGAGCACGCTGCCCTCGGCGAGCTGGATCTCCGCCGACTCGAACGGCAGCCCGCCGAGCCCCAGCGGCGGCCCGGCCGGCAGGTCGACCCGGCGGGGCCGGCCGCCCGGCGGGACCAGCACGGGCGGCGGATGCCCGGCCCGCGCCATGCTGCACCGCCGCGACACCGGGTCGTACACCGCGTACAGACACGTCGCCCCCACCTCCCCGGGACTGCCGCGTTCCCCGGCCTCCTCGGAGAGGCGGACGACGAGGTCGTCGAGGTGGGTGAGGAGCTCGTCCGGGGTGAGGTCGATGTCGGCGAGCGTGCGCACGGCCGTCCGCAGCCGGCCCATGGTCGCCGAGGCCTGGATGCCGTGTCCGACGACGTCGCCGACGACCATCGCGATGCGCAGGCCCGACAGCGGGATCACGTCGAACCAGTCGCCGCCGACGCCCGCGCGGGCGGCCGGGAGATAGCGGGAGGCGGCGTGGACGGCGGCCGTGCGCGGCAGGGTCTGCGGGAGGAGGCTGCGCTGGAGGGCGAGGGCGGTGTCGCGCTCGCGGGAGTAGCGGCGGGCGTTGTCGACGCAGACGGCGGCCCGCGCGGAGACCTCCTCGGCGAGCAGCACGTCGTCCGCCGTGAACGGGTCGGGCCGGCGGTAGCGGGTCAGCACCGCGACCCCCAGCGTCACCCCGCGCGCGCGGAGCGGCACCGACATGATCGAGTGGATGCCGATCTCCCGGACCCGCTCCCCGCGCGCGGCGTCCCAGGCCAGCCACTGGTCCAGCGCCCCGCCCGGCACCGTGGCGACGATCGCGCGGCCCGCCGCCAGCGAGTCGGCGTGCGGCGAGCCGTCCGGGTAGCGCTGCACCTCCCCGGGCTGCGTCACGGCCTCGGGGCTGCCCGGGGCCACCGACTGATGGGCGGCCCGGCGCAGCGGCACCGGGGTGACGAACCTGGCCGGGGGCTCGGCGCCCTCCTGCGGGTCCAGCAGGTCGACGCTGACGAAGTCGGCCAGCGCGGGCACGCACACATCGGCCAGCTCCTGCGCCGTACGGGTGACGTCGAGGGTCGTACCGATGCGGACGCTCGCCTCGTTGAGGAGTTGCAGCCGCTCGCGCGCGAGGTAGTTCTCCGTGAAGTCGTGGGCCGCGAGGCAGACGCCGAGGACCTTGCCGTCGGCGGCGAGGACCGGGGACATCCGGGCCAGCCACGCGTGCGCGTAGGTCTCGCCGCCGGTGCGGGTGTACGTCTGGACGTCCCTGGGGCGGCCCTCGGCGAGCACCCCGGCCATGTGCCCCTCCAGGAACTCGCTCTGCTGCCGGCCGCCGATCTCCGCGAGCCTGAGGCCCCGCATCCGCTCCTCGGGCAGCCCTATGGCCGCGCCCATCGCCGCGTTCACCAGGCACAGCCGCAGCCGGTCGTCATAGACGGCCAGCGCGCACGGGGAGTGATCGAGCGCCGCCTGCACCAGCGGGTCCTCCGGGTCGCGCGGCCCGCCGCCGCCCAGCGGGGTCACCACCAGCCAGTACCCGGCCCGCTCCTCGGTCGCCCGCCGGTGGTGCGCCAGCAGCCACACCTCGACCGTACGGCCGTCCCGGTGCCGCAGGCCCACCACGCCGTCCCAGCGGGCCGCCGTCGCCTCCGGCAGCGCGCCTTGGGCGGTCAGCTCCGCCGCCGGACGGCCCACGACCTCGGCCGCCGCCCAGCCCAGCAGCTCACGGGCACCGGCGTTCCACTCGACGAGGAGGCCGTCGTCGCCGACCACCACCCGGGCCGTGTCGGCGTCGTCGAACGGATAGACCGGGCTCATCCTCACCACCCATCGCGGACACTCACAGTGAACAGTGCAGCCACTTCTGTCCCAGCGTAGACCCACCCACCGACATCCGGGCAGGCGTCCCCCCGGAGCCTTCCGTGAGCCTCCCACGGCCCGAGTGGCGTGTGCATGCCCCCCACTCTTGACGGGACCGAACACCTGGACGTCACATTCTGTTGTTCGGCGATCAGCTGTGATTAGTTCTGGTTCCTGACTTCTGCTAGGGAGAGCCGCCCACGATGACAGTCACGCGCAGATCGGTCCTGCTCGCCTCCGCCGCCGCCCCCGCCGCGGGCGCCCTCCTCTCCGGCTCGGCCGCCCACGCCGCCGCCCCGGCCACCGGCCGCGAGATCCTCCCGCTGCGCGACGGCTGGCGCTTCGCCCTGGTCAACCCCGGCGGCATCACCGACCCCACCGGAGCCTACGACCGCGCGGCCGAGCCCGGCTACGACGACTCCGGCTGGCGCGCGGTCGCCGTCCCGCACGACTGGTCCATCGAGCAGACCCCCACCACCGACCACGGCACCAACGGCGGCACCGGCTTCCTCCCCGGCGGCCTCGGCTGGTACCGCCTCGCCTTCACCCTGCCCGCCGCCCACACCGGACAGCGGATCTCCGTCGAGTTCGACGGCGTCTACATGGACTCCACCGTCTACTGCAACGGCACCGAACTCGGCACCCACCCCTACGGCTACACCGGCTTCGCCTACGACCTCACCGGCCTGGTGCACACCGACGGCGCCACCCAGAACGTCCTCGCCGTCCGCGTCCGCAACCAGCTCCCCAGCAGCCGTTGGTACTCCGGCAGCGGCATCTACCGCGAGGCCCGCCTCGTCCTCACCGCCCCCGTCCACGTCGACCGCTGGGGCACCTACGTCACCACCCCCGACGTCACCGCCGCCCGCGCCACCGTCGAGGTCCGCACCACGATCCGCAACACCGGCGCCCCCGCCGACGTCGAGATCACCTCCCGGGCCGTCGCCCCCGGAGGCCGCACGGTCGCCCAGGCGACGACCATGGCCCACGTCGCCGCCACCGCCACCGAGACCCACCAACTCGCCGTCCCCGAACCCCAGTTGTGGGACTTCACCACCCCGAACCGCTACACCCTCGTCACCGAACTCCGCGTCGCGGGCAAGGCGGTCGACACCTACCGCACGGTCTTCGGCATCCGCACGGTCCGTATCGACCCCGACGAGGGCTTCCATCTCAACGGCGCGCACGCCAAGTTGAAGGGCGTCGACCTCCACCACGACCAGGGCGCGCTCGGCACCGCCGTCAGCACCGACGCCATCCGCCGCCAGCTCACCATCATGAAGTCCATGGGCGTCAACGCCTTCCGCACCTCCCACAACCCGCCCTCGCCCGAAATCATCGCGCTCTGCGAGGAGTTGGGCATCGTCATGCTGGTCGAGGCCTTCGACTGCTGGCACACCGGCAAGACCCGCTACGACTACGGCCGCTTCTTCGACACCTGGGTCGAGAAGGACGCCACCGAGATGGTGCTCGCCGCCCGCAACTCCCCGGCGGTCGTGATGTGGTCCATCGGCAACGAGATCCCCGACTCCACCTCGACGGCCGGACTCGGCATGGCCGACCGCATCATCACCGCCATCCGTGCCGCCGACGGCACCCGCCCCCTCGTCATCGGCTCCGACAAATACCACCGCGCCCCCGCCAAGGGCTCGGCCGCCGACCTGATGCTGGCCAAGCTCGACGGCCTCGGCCTCAACTACAACACCGCCAAGTCGGTCGACGAACTCCACGCCGCCTACCCGCACTTGTTCCTCTTCGAGTCCGAGTCCTCCTCGGAGACCTCGACCCGCGGCGCCTACCAGGAGCCCGAACACCTCAACACCGGCGAGAACCACACCCCGGGCAAGCGGGCCACCTCCTCGTACGACAACAACCTCGCCTCCTGGACGATGAGCGGCGAGTACGGGCACAAGAAGGACCGGGACCGCACATGGTTCGCGGGCCAGTTCCTGTGGTCCGGCATCGACTACATCGGCGAACCGACCCCGTACGGCGTCTTCCCCGTCAAGGCGTCCTTCTTCGGGGCCGTCGACACCGCCGGGTTCCCCAAGGACATGTACTACCTCTTCCAGAGCCAGTGGACCAGCGAGCCGATGGTCCATCTGCTGCCGATGAGCTGGAACCACGAGGCCGGGGACACCGTCGAGGTGTGGGCGTACTCCAACGTCGAGAGCGTCGAACTCCTGCTGAACGGCAAGTCGTTGGGGACCCGGACGTTCGATGTGAAGCAGACCGTGGACGGCCGGAGCTATCTGGAGACCACCGAGGCGACCGGTGACGACAAGACGTTCACCGACGGCCCTTACCCCGGCAGCTACACCAGCCCCAACGGCAGCGCGGGCAAACTCCATCTGACGTGGAAAGTCCCTTACCAGCCCGGGGAGTTGAAGGCGGTGGCCCGGCGCGGCGGCAAGACCGTCGCGACCGACGTCCTGCGCACCGCCGGCGCCCCGCACGCCGTCCGCCTCACCGCCGACCGCAAGTCCCTTGCCGCCGACGGGCGTTCACTGGTCTTCGTCACCGCCGAGGTCGTCGACGCGCAAGGGGTCGTCGTGCCCGACGCCGAGCACCTGCTGACCTTCGCCGTCCAGGGCGGCTCGGTCGCCGGGCTCGACAACGGGCGGCAGGAGAGCGCCGAGCGGTACCAGGCGACGACCCGAACGGCCTTCCATGGCAAGGCAATTGCCATGATCCGGTCGGGTACGGCGGCCGGTCCGCTGAAGGTGACGGCGAGGGCGGCGGGGCTCAGCGCGGGGACCGTCACGGTAGGGACCACCCGGGCCGCCGCCCGCGCGACCACCCCGGCGCCGAAGTTCAAGCCTGAGACCCAGGCCGCCCCCAACTACCCGCACGCTGACGCCAGTTACTCCGGCCGCCCCGACACCCTCCCGGCCGCCATGCTGGACGGCGACCCGGCCACCGGCTGGTCCAACGGCTTCAGCAAGGCGGCCACCGCACTCCTGCCCGCGTTCAGCGGGGCCCGCGCCAAGGACTGGGTCACCGTCGACTTCGGGCGCGCCAAGACCGTCGGGCGGGCCGCGGTCTCCTTCACCGTCGACGCGGCGCACAGCCTGCCCGAGGCGGTCGAGGTCGCGGTGTGGGACGGCGCCAAGTACGTGGCGGCGAAGGGTGTCTCCGTCTCCTGGGCGGCCGCCTCCGACGCGCCCTCGGTCGTCACCTTCGGTCAACTGCGGGGCTCCCGGGTGAGGTTGACGTTCGTCAGCGGCTATCCGGGGCAGGCGCGCGGGGCCGTGCGGGTCAGCAGGCTCGACGTGTGACCGGCGGTCCGGGCGGGCGCGGCTTCGCGCCAACTTCCGCTGCCCTTAAGGATGTTGCCCGTCCGGACCGTTGACGGGGTGTCATGCCTCCAAGAAGCATGGGCGGCTCGTCCGTCAACTTTGGGAGCGCTCCCATCAGTTGGGGTGGCTCCGCCCGAGGAGGCATGACGTGAAACGACGACGCAGGACGAGCCTGCTGACCCTGGCCGCGCTGCTGGGCGCCGCGCTCACCGGACTGCCCGCCGGGCCGGCCGGGGCGGCCCCGAAGGCGTACGCGCCCGACACCGGACCCCGGGTGCGGGTCAACCAGGTCGGCTACCTCCCCGCCGGGCCGAAGAACGCGACGGTGGTGACCGACGCGGGCGCCCGGCTGCCGTGGACGCTGAGGAACGCGGCCGGTACGACCGTCGCGCGCGGCTGGACCGTACCGCGCGGGCTCGACGCCTCCTCCGGGCAGCGCGTGCACACCGTGGACTTCGGGTCGTACCGCAAGCCCGGCGCGGGCTACACGCTCACCGCCGACGGCGAGAGAAGCCGGCCGTTCGCCATCGGGGCCGCCGGCTATGAGCGGTTGAGCCGGGACGCCGTGAAGTACTACTACACCCAGCGCAGCGGCATCGAGATCCGCGACGACCTGCGGCCCGGCTACGGCAGGCCGGCCGGGCACACCGGGGTCGCGCCCAACCTCGGAGACCGGTCCGTGCCGTGCCAACCCGGCGGCTGCGACTACGCGTCGGACGTCAGCGGCGGCTGGTACGACGCCGGCGACCACGGCAAGTACGTCGTCAACGGCGGCATCGCGGTCTGGGAGGTGCTGTCGACGTACGAACGCTCCCTGCACGCCCGCACCGGCACCCCCGCCCGGCTCGGCGACGGCACGCTGGCGCTGCCCGAGAGCGGCAACGGCGTGCCGGACGTTCTCGACGAGGCCCGCTGGGAGCTGGAGTTCCTGCTGAAGATGCAGGTCCCGGCCGGCCGGCCGCTCGCCGGGATGGCCCATCACAAGATCCACGACGCCCAGTGGACCGGCCTCCCGCTGCTCCCCTCCGACGACCCCCAGCCCCGCGAACTGCACCGCCCGTCCACCGCCGCGACCCTCAACCTGGCCGCGACCGCCGCCCAGGCGGCCCGCCTCTACAAGCCGTACGACGCGCGGTTCGCCGCGAAAGCCCTGAAGGCCGCCCGCACGGCGTGGACCGCCGCGCTCGCCCACCCGGCGATGTACGCGAGCGCCGACGACGGCGTCGGCGGCGGCGCCTACAACGACGACGACGTGACCGACGAGTTCTACTGGGCGGCGGCGGAGCTGTATCTCACCACCGGCGAACGGCAGTTCGCGGACCACGTCCTCGACTCCCCGCTGCACACCGCCGACCTCTTCGGCCCCTACGGCTTCGACTGGGGCCACACCGCCGCCGCCGGCCGCCTCGACCTCGCGCTGGTCCCGAACAGGCTGCCCGGCCGCGACAAGGTGCGCGAGTCGGTCGTACGCGGCGCCGACACCTATCTCGCGACACTGACGGGCCAGCCGTACGGCATGCCCTACGCGCCGCCCGGCAACGTGTACGACTGGGGGTCCGCGCATCAGGTGCTCAACAACGGGGTGGTGCTGGCCAGTGCCTATGACCTCACCGGGGCCGCGAAGTACCGGGACGGGGCCGTGCAGAGCATGGACTACGTGCTCGGGCGCAACGCGCTGAACATCTCGTACGTCACCGGCTATGGTGAGGTCAACTCCCAGCACCAGCACAGCCGTTGGTACGCCCGGCAGCTCGACCCGAGTCTGCCGTCGCCGCCCGCCGGGACGCTCGCGGGCGGGCCGAACTCCTCGATCCAGGACCCGTACGCGCAGAGCGTGCTCCAGGGCTGTGTCGGGCAGTTCTGCTATGTCGACGACATCCAGTCGTGGTCGACGAACGAGACAGCCGTCAACTGGAACGCGGCCCTCACCCGCCTCGCCGCTTTCATCGCCGACCAGTCCTAGCGTGCCCCCGTGCGCGGTACCGCTCGCACACTTGCGTGACCTGGGGATATTTACGGTCAAGTACCCGGGCGGTACCGTGAAGGCATGCCAGCCCTCAATGTGGAATTCAGCGAACGCGAGCTGGAGGACCTGCGGCAGATCGCGAAGGAGCGCGGGACGTCGATGAAAGCGCTCGTCCGGGAGGCCGCCGCGGCCGACATCAAGCGACATCGCGCCCTACAGGAAGGCGCGGAGGCGTTCCGCACCTTCTTCGCCGCCCACGCCGACGAGTTCGCGGCGGCCTTCCCCGACGACGAGACACCCGCCCGGAGCGAGGGGCGGGTCGCCTGACCGATGACGAACGTCATCCATATCGATGTGCCCTGGCTGCTCCAGCGCCACGAGGAAGTGCTGCCGGACCAGCCCACCGTCGACGACTTCTCCGCCCTGGTCGCCGCCGTCGCGCGGCACCGCGTCGATCCGCCCCGGCTCGGCGTCGACTCCGACCCCGCCTGGCGGGCCGCCGCCCTCCTGCACACCCTGGTCATGCTCAAGCCACTGCCCTCGGCCAACGCGCGGTTCGCCTGCGCGACCGCCGTGTCCTACATGTTCGTGAGCGGGGCGGGCATCGATCCGCCCTACGGCGCGCTGGTCGATCTCGCGCGGGATCTGCTGTCCGAGAAGGCGGATGTGTACAAGGCCGCGGATCGGTTGCGGTCCTGGCAGATATAGGGGGTTACTGAAGGATTGTGGGCCGCCGGCCGTGGGCGGGAGGAGCTCGGGCCGGCGGCCGTTCTCGTGCGGGAGGGCCGCCGTTCCGCACGAGGCCCCGAGGAGGGCCGTTCTCAGTGGACCGCTAGTGGGGGGTTCGGGGGAGCGTGCGTGGCGGGGTGGTGTGTGCGTGGGGTTCACACGGGGTGCGGAACGGGGTGCGGCGGCACGGTCGCCGGTCGTCGTCGGTCTCGGTCGCTTTGTCGATGAAGCGTCCGTGACGTGCGGAAACCCCTTGCGGCGTGCGTGAGTTGGGCCGGCGTTCCGGACTGCGGACGGCCGCGTCGTCCGCCTTGTTGTGCGCGACTCAGTTGTGCAATGGTGAACAAACGTGCGGTTCGCAGACCAGGCCGCCCGCGCAGGTTTCCGTACCGAAGGAACTCCCTCAGTGCCCCACGCCCGTCCTCCGCGCCCTCCCTACCCGCCGGCCGGCGGGAGCCCCGCCGAGTCCGACGAGGCGCTCGCCCTCGGGGTGCGCGGCGGCACGGACGGGGAGGTCGCCGAGGCCACCGCGCTGCTGACCGCCCGGCACTGGCGGCCGGTGTACGAGTACGCGGTGATCTGCCTGGCCGCCTCCGGGCAGCTGCCGGCGATGGCCACCAGCAACGCCTTCCACCTCGTCCTCGACCGGCTGGGGCTCGGTGAGCCCGGCGGTGATCTGCGGCCCCGGCTGCTGCTCGCCGTCCGCGAGACGATCCGGCTGTGGGCCGCCACCGACCGCATCGCGGACGTGCTGCCCGAGCTGCGCAAGCCGGCCGGGGCGCGCGGGATGCGGGCGGCGAAGGGGACGGCCTCCGACAGCCGGGTCCTCGCCGAGCACGCCTACCACGGGCTGCCCGCCGTCGAACGCTGCCTCATCTGGCACACCCAGGTCGAGGCCGAACCCGTCGCCGTCCCCGCCGCGTTGCTCGGCATGGACACCGCCACCGCCGGGTCCATCCTCGAAGGCGCCCGCGACCGCTTCCGCGAGGGCATGGTCCGCGCGCACCGGGAACTCGCGCCGGACAAGGAGTGCCGGTACTACAACCGGCTCCTCGACGTCCCCCTGCGCCGGGGCGCCGATCTGCTCGCGGACGTCCGGCGCCACATGGACGACTGCCGCTACTGCCGCTCCGCCGCCGCCCAACTGGGCCTCTTCGACAACGCCCCCGGCCTGCTGATCGCCGAGGCGGTACTGGGCTGGGGCGCACGCCGCTACCTGGAGACCCGCCCGGGGAGCGCCGGCCTCCCGACCGGGAAACTGCGCGGCAAGTCCCGTGGCACGGGCGGGGGTTCGGGGCGGCGGCTGCTGGACCGGATACCGGGGCAGCGGAGGGGGGCCGGGGCCGGCGGGGCGGTGGGGGCGCGTGCCGTTCGTGGGGCGGGGGAGTCGGATGCGGTGGCCGGTGCGAGGAGTTCTGCCGGGACGGACGGCTTTCGTCGGGAGTGGGAGTACGGCACGTCCGGCGGGGACACGGAAGCCGGCGGCTCCCGGCGGGCCGGGAAGTCCCGGGCCCGGCGGGCCGTGGGGAAGTCCCGGATGCGGCGTGCCGTCGGGCGGGCCCGGCTGTTGCGGGGCGGGCAGGGGAGCCGGGCGCTGCGCAAGGGTGGGGGAGGGCTGCCGGCCAAGGGGCTGGTCACCGGGGTCGGACTCGTCTCCGCCGGGCTGCTGACGACGTTCCTCGCGGCCGGGATGTGGTCGGGCGACGGCGCCGATCCGGCCGCGTCCACCGGCAGCCGGGGCGCGCTCCCCGGAGCCGACCCGGCCGGTCCGACGCCGTCCACCGCCACACAGGGCAGCACGGGCCTGCCCACAGGACCCCGGCAGACCCGGCTGCGCAACGCCGGCGCCGACCTCTGCCTGGACATCCCGGCCGGCGCCCGCGCGGGCACCTCCCTCGTGCTGAACGTCTGCTCCTCGGACTGGAGCCAGCAGTGGTCGTACGAGGACGACGGGCAGCTGCGCAGCGTGGCCGAACCCGCGCTGTGCGCCGACTCGCGCTCCGACGCGGGGGTGGTGATCGCCAACCCGTGCGCCGGGAAGGACACCCTGCGCGCCGACGACGTCCGCTACGACCTCACCGTCCAGGGCGAGTTGCTGCCCCGCTGGAACCAGCGCCTCCCGCTGGCCGCGGCGGGGCGCGAACCCGGCGCCGAGGTCGTGCTCAGAACCCGCGACGGCTCCGCGGGCCAGCGCTGGCTGACCGACCGCACGACCACCTCCCCGGGGGCGCTGTCGACCGGGGGCGGCGGGGCCGCTACGGGGTGAGGGGGACGGGGGCCGGGGGAGGCGTTGCTGTTGTCGTACCGGAGTTCGGCGGGCGACTGCTTCTGCCGGTCGGCGTGACCCCTGGGCGCGCCGGCCGATATGCGGCTCCCACCTGCCGACGCGCGGCTCCCCCTGCCGGCTGATCAGCCCCCTACACCACCCCCTCCACCAGATCCCCGCCCCCGATCTCCCCCGGCCGCGTATGCCCCGACAGCGCCAGCGTCAGGTCGAACTCGGCCAGCAGGCAGCGGATGACGTGTTCGACGCCTGACTGCCCGTCGAGGCCGAGGCCGTAGGCGTACGGGCGGCCCAGGAGGACCGCGTCGGCGCCCAGGGCCAGGGCCTTGAAGACGTCGTCGCCGGTGCGGACGCCGCTGTCGAAGAGGACCGTCAAGCGGTCGCCCACGGCCGCCGCGACCTCCGGGAGGGCGTCGGCGGCGCCGATCGAGCCCGCGACCTGACGGCCGCCGTGGTTGGAGACCACGACCCCGTCCATACCGGCGTCGGCGGCGAGCCGGGCGTCGTCGGGGTGGAGGATGCCCTTGAGGACGATCGGCCCGTCCCAGTGCTCCCGCAGGAACGCCAGGTCCGGCCAGGTCTTGGAGGCGTCGGCGAAGATGTCCACGAAGTGCAGCACCGCCGCGTCCATGTCCTCCTCCGGCGGCTTCGCGAGGCCCGCGCGGAACGCCGGGTCGGAGAAGTGGTTGGCGGTGCCCACGCCGTGCAGGAACGGCAGATACGCCTGGTCGAGATCGCGCGGGCGCCAGGCCAGCAGAGGCGTGTCGAGCGTGACGACGAGGACGGAGAACCCGGCCGCCTCCGCCCGGCCCAGGAAACTGCGGGTGACCTCGCGGTCCTTCGACCAGTACAGCTGGAACCAGCGCTCGGCGTCCCCCATCGCCTGCGCGACCTGCTCCATGGGTGTGCTCGACGCGGAGGACAGGATGTAGGGCACGCCCTGGGCGGCAGCCGCGCGGGCCGCCGCCGGTTCGGCATCGGGGTGCATGATCGACAGCACCCCGATGGGCGCGAGCGCGACCGGCGCGGGCAGCGTCCGCCCCAGCACCTCGACGGACAGCTCCCGCTCGGCGACGTCCCGCAGCATGCGCGGCACGATCCGGCGCCGCGCCAGCGCCGCCCGGTTGGCCCGCGCGGTGCTGCCGTCACCGGCGCTGCCCGCGACATAGCCGACGGGGCCCGCCCCGAGCCGCCGTTCGGCCATCTCCTCGAGGCGGGTCAGATCGGTGGGCAGCCGGGGCACCACCCTCTTCATGCCGTTGAGGTAGATCTCGTACTGGAAGTCCGCCCAGCGCCGCGTCATACGCTCACCCTCTCTCAGCCGTGGTCGGCCGTCTCCCTCAGGAGCGCGGCCAGTTCACGGGGTCGAGAGAACATCGGCCAGTGCCCCGTGTCCATCCGTACCAGCTCCCATTCCGGGCTCTTCAGGAGTTCGGCGACCGGAGGCGGCGGGTCCGCGCCGTCCAGCAGGCACTTGACGTACGTCGTCGGGAGGGCGGCGAGGGAACCGGGCAGGGCGGCCGGTCCGGTGAGCGTCGCGCCCGGGTGCGCGGTGGCGTCCGCGAGGATCCGCGCGATCTGCTCGTCCGTCAGCCCCTGGCCCGCGAACTCCCCGGCGGGCGGCGGCGGCCAGGACCCGCCGTTCGCCTCGATCTCCCGGCGCACCCCGTCGCTGTCCCAGCCGTCGAGGAACGACAGCCCGTCCACCGGCACGCCCGCGTCGACCAGGACCAGCCGCCGCAGCCGGTCCCCGATCCGCAGGGCCGCCTGGCCGACCGGGATGCCCGAGTAGCTGTGCCCCACCAGCACCACGTCCCGCAGGTCCAGCCGCTCGACCTCCTCCACCACGTCCCGCACATGCGTCTCCAGGTCCGCCGGGACCCCCCGTCTCCCGGCGAGCCCCGACAGCGTCAGTGGACGGGCCCCGGGCAGCTCGGCCGCCACCTCGTCCCACGCCCACGCCCCGAGCCAAGCCCCCGCCACCAGCACGAAATCCGTCATGCCCGAAAGCTAGCGGACGGGTCTGACAATCCGTCCTGACCAGGCATGACACCCGCCCGACCCGGCCCGGCGGCCGGTCAGACACCCCTCCCGACGACCGTCAGGCACCCCTCCCGGCGACGGGTTCGGCATCCCGCCCAGCCCCCTCCTCGGCCCCCGCCCCGACGATCGGCGGCACCGCCACCTCCACGGTCCGCGCCAGCCGCGCCCCCGCAGGCCCGTACACCGCCCTCGGCTCGGGGAACAGCCGCAGCAGCGACAGGAACAGCACGGCCGCCACCGCCAGCGACAGCGGCAGGCTGATGTCGACGCCGTTCGCCAGACCGCCCAGCGGCCCGACGAACTGCCCGGGGATGTTCGTGAACAGCACCCCGACCACCGCCGCTACCCACCACGCGGTCATCCCGCGCCAGTTCCAGCCGTGCGCGAACCAGTAACGCCCGCCGCGCTGACGGCGGTTGAAGACCTGGAGCGCGTCGGGGTCGTACCAGCCGCGCCGGGTCCAGAAGCCCAGCATCATCACGACCATCCAGGGCGTCGTACAGGTGATGATCATCGTCGCGAACGTCGAGATCGACTGCACCACGTCCAGCGCGAACCGGCCGACGAAGATGAACGCGATCGACAGCGCCCCCACCAGCAGCGTCGCCTGGACGCGGCTGAGCTTCGGGAACACCGAGGAGAAGTCGAGGCCGGTGCCGTACAGGGCGGTCGTGCCCGTCGCCATGCCGCCGATCAGGGCGAGCAGGCAGACCGGGAGGAAGAACCAGCCCGGGGAGATCGCCAGCAGGCCGCCGACGTAGTCCGGGGCGGCCGGGTCGACGTACTGGGGGGCTTTCGCGGCGATGACGCTCGCCGTCGCCAGGCCGAACAGGAACGGCAGCAGGGTCGCGAGCTGCGACAGGAACGCGGCGCCGACCACGCGCACGCGCGGGGTGTCCGCCGGGATGTACCGCGCCCAGTCACCGAGGAACGCCCCGAAGGACACCGGGTTGGACAGCACGATCAGCGCCGCCCCGATGAACGCCGGCCAGAACGCGCTGTCCCCCGTACCGGAGAAGGAGCCCGCGTACGACGGGTCGAAGTCCCCGGCGAACGCGAACGCGCCCACCAGGAACAGCGCCGTCGCGGTCGGCACGGCCACCTTGTTGACGAGCAGCATGAACCGGAACCCGTACACGCACACCGCGAGCACCAGCGCCGCGAACAGCGCGTACGCGAGGGCGTACGACGCTCCCGCGCGCGGGAGGCCGAACAGCCGGTGCGCGCCGCCCACCAGGGCGTCACCGCTGCTCCACACCGACAGGGAGAAGAACGCGACCGCCGTCAGCAGCGAGAGGAAGGAGCCGACGACCCTGCCGTGCACCCCCAGGTGCGCGGACGACGACACCGCGTTGTTGGTGCCGTTGACCGGGCCGAACACGGCCATCGGGCACAGGATCAGCGCGCCGGCGACGACCCCTAGGAGCGTCGCGGCCAGGCCCTGCCAGAACGACAGGCCGAACAGGATCGGGAACGCGCCCAGGACGCAGGTGGAGAAGGTGTTGGCGCCGCCGAACGCGAGCCGGAAGAGATCCAGGGGGCGCGCGCTGCGGTCGGCGTCGGGGATGCGCTCCACGCCGTACGGCTCTACCTCGGTGACGGACGGCGGGGCGGCGGGCGGCTGCGGGGACAGTGGGGACACGGAGGGCTCCAACGGGCGGCGGCGGGAGCGCGGGGTGGCGCGCGGGACGGGGAACGGCCGCCCGCGTGGCCGGGGTGTGCGGCGCGGGCTCGCTCTCGGGAGGTGCGCCGACGGTACGGCGCCGCGCGCGGTCACCGACAGAGGGTGATTCGTCCATCCCGGCCGCCCTGACTGGACGCTTCGCCCATCAACAGTCCGTGGAATGTTTCAGGTCGATTAACCGGCGTACGGAATCAGGCCATCCGGGCGGGCGAGCGGATCATGAAGCGCTTGCTTGCGGCGTTATGGGAGGCGAATCCTGTCGCTTCACGCCACTGATTGAACACGCAAGGTTACTGAAACCTGTGGGGTCGATGTGAGTTCCGGCGCCGGACTCGGCAGAGTGACGTCCGCCGTCCGACGCCCACCGGCGTGCGGGGCGGCACCCTCATCCGAGCGGAAGGAAGCACACGATGCGGAACACCGCGCGCTGGGCAGCGACCGTCGGCCTCATGGCCGCCACCCTCTGCGGACCCCTCACCGGGTCCGCGCTCGCCGCCCCGTCCGCAGGTCAGACCGGCCTCTACGCCCCGTCGGCCCTGGTGCTGACGGTGGGCAAGGGGGACGTCGCGGCAGCCGTCACCCCGGCCCGCGCCGTCACTCTGACCTGCGCCCCCACGGCCTCCGGAAGCCATCCGGCCGCCGCCCTCGCCTGCGCCGAACTGCGGGCCGCCGGCGGGGACTTCGCCGCCCTCGGGGCGCCGGACGGCAGGGCCTGCACCCGGCAGTACGACCCGGTCCTCATCACCGTCGACGGTGTGTGGCAGGGGCAGCGCGTCTCCTATGAGCGCGTTTTCGCCAACGACTGCGTACGGGCCGCCGACCGCTCCAGCGTCTTCGCCTTCTAGGGCTGCCGGGGCAGGCCCTAGGGGCCGCCGGTCGGCTTAAAGCGCTTTAAAAGCTGGGATCGCGGGTCCCCTGTGGACGCCACGAGAGGCTCGTTACTGGGGAGTGCGAGTCCTGGACACGGAAGGTCCGCGGTCCCTGACCCGGGGACCGGACAGGCGGAGTGGGGCCGCCGTCCGGTCCCCGGGCATTTTCATGCGGCTCGCCGCGGCTCGCTGCGGCTCACCCCGGTTCGCCGGGGACGGCGGGCAACGGCGGGAAGCGGTCCCACAGCCGGGCGGCGCGCAGCAGCCGGCGTACGGCCGTCCCGTCGGCCACCACCCGCAGCCGGCCGCCGCGTTCGCGGGCCCGCGCCTCCGCCCTGCACAGCACGCGCAGGCCGGAGCAGTCGAAGAACTCCACGCGGCGCAGGTCCACCAGGATGTCCGGGGCGGTCACGGCGGTCGCCGCGTCCAGGTGCTCGGCCAGGGAGTCCGCCGTCGCCAGGTCGATCTCCCCGGTCACCTCGATCACGGTGAACGGGCCTCGGCTCCGGGTGCGGGCATGGGCGTTGGCCGGTGGCTTCATCGGTCGTTCCACCTCGGCAGGGTGCTCGTTCGGTTCCGGTAGCTACCCCGGCACGGCCGGGACCATCCCTGCATGGCGGGCCACAAGATCTGGTTCACTCGACCTGGTGAATTCCTTCCTGGCTCATTGACTTACTCCCGGCGCCTCCGCGCGCTGATCATCGCGCCCGCGAGAGCACAGACGAAGACGACGGCCCCCTTGTATCCGAAGTCCTCCGGAACAACACCCGCCCCGATCAGAAGCAACAGCAGCGCGACACCGATGCCGCAGGACAACAAGGTCCAGCAAAGAACCCTCAGGCAGAAGCCACGCATGCGCGCATGATCACCCGGTGGCGGTACGGGAGGCCATGGGGGACGACACCCATTCCGGTCGTGGGCGGTGCGTGAGGGTCAGGTCAGCTGGCGGCGTACCAGTTCGTGCAGGCGGCCGGACGTGTTCGCCAGCAGCTCCGCCGGTGCGCCGACCTCCGCCACCTTCCCGTTCTCCATGACGATCACCCGGTCCGCGTCCATGACCGTCGACAGGCGGTGGGCGATCACTATGCGGGTCGCGTCGAGTTTGCGGGTGGAGTCGATGACGACGCGCTGGGTCTCGTTGTCGAGGGCGCTCGTCGCCTCGTCGAAGAACAGGATGCGCGGGCGGCGGATCAGGGCCTGGGCGATCATCAGGCGCTGGCGCTGGCCGCCGGAGATGGCGCCGCTGCCCGCGACGATGGTGTGCAGGCCCATCGGCATCCGCTTGATGTCCTCGGCCAGCCCCGCGAGTTCGGCCGCCGCCATCGCCTCCTCGGGGGAGTACGCCTCGGTGCCGCAGATGACGTCCATGAGGGAGCCGGTGAACGGCTGGGCGTGCTGGAGGACGACTCCGCACTGGCGGCGCACCGCCGACTGATCCAGGGCGGCGAGGTCCTGGCCGTCGTACAGGACGCTGCCGGAGGCCGGGGGGTCGAAGCCGATCAGGAGGCGCAGCAAGGTGGACTTGCCGCAGCCCGACGGGCCCACGATCGCCACGAACTCGCCCGCGCGGACGTCGAAGCTGACGTCGTCCAGGACCAGCGGGCCGTCCTCGGAGTAGCGGAAGGAGAGCCGGCGGGCCTCCAGGGCGCCGGTCAGCGGGCCGGGGCGGGCCGCGGCGGAGCGCACCTCGGGGGCGGCCTCCAGGACCGGGCGGATCTCCTCGAACAAGGGCAGCGCCGCGACCGCCGACACGAACGCGCCGGTCAGGGACGTCACCGAGGTCAGCAGCATCGTCACCGACGTGTTGAAGGTGAGGAAGTCCGCCGCCGACAGCGTCCCGCGCGCGGGACCGGCCAGCAGCATGAACATCAGCAGGGTGCACAGCGGCAGATACACCGAACCCAGCACCGCGTTGAGGTTCTTGATCCGGCCGAGCCGCTGCTGGAGCTGCCGGCTGCGGGCGAACTCCGCCGCCCAGGCCGCGTACGCGTAGTTCTCGGCCGCCGCCACCCGCAGCTTGGGCAGCCCGCGCAGGGTCTGGAAGGCCTGGTTGTTCAGCTTGTTGGAGAGCGTCACCAGGCGCCGCTGCCAGCGCACCTGCCACAGGCCGAGCCCGAGGAACACCGACGCGATGACGACGAGCATCCCGATCGCGGCCAGGGCCATCGGCACGCTGTACCAGAGCAGCAGCCCCAGGTTCATCGCCCCGACGGTCACCGACTGCGCCACCGACGGCCCGATGCCCGCCAGCAGCCTCCGGATCGCGCTGACACCCATCGCGGCACTGGCCAGCTCACCGGTCGAGCGGGACGTGAAGAACTTCGTCGGCAGCCGCAGCAGCCGGTCCCAGACGGCCGGCTGGAGCGTCGCCTCGATCCGGCCCTCAAGCCGCAGGATCGTCATGTTCTGGAGCAGCAGGAAGGCCGCCGCGACGACGCTGGAGAGCATCACCGCCAGGCACACCTGGACGATCAGCCCCTCCTGCGCGCGCGGCACGAACTCGCCGAGCACCTTGCCCGTCGCGACCGGCACCAGCGCGCCGATCGCGACCGTCACCAGACCGCTCAGCAGCAGCCCCGCCAGATCGCCCCGGGTGCCGCGCATACTGAACCGCAGCAGCCCGAGCGGGCCCAACGGCCTATCCGGCAGCGGCCGGTAGAACATCACCGCGCGCGCCTCGAACTCCCCCGCGTTCGCCTTCTCGACCGGCGTCTCCCGCCCGGTCCCGGGGTGCACGGCGACATACCCGCCCCGCCGCCACAGCAGCGCGACCGGCGCCCCCGACAGCGCCCGGTGCCCGACCATCGGGCCGACGTCCTCCCGCCACCAGCGCCCGTCCAGCCGTACGGCCCGCACCCGTACCCGGGAGGCCAGGGCGACCTGTTCGACCGGGTCGAGGCGGTCGCTCGCGGCGCCCGTCCGGGCCGGCTCCACCAGGGCGATCCCGGCGGCCCGCGCGACCATCCGGCACGCGGCGAACGTGGCGTCCGCGTCCGCCGGGGTCGCCCTGCGCGCGGACGGCTTGCCGATCGACGCGAGCAGCGTCCGGTCGGCCTGCGCGCGCACCGCCTCGCCCGCGCGGATACCGGCCGCCGCGCGCGTCTCGTGGGTCCGCTCCAGCTGCTCGATCCAGCGGTCCAGCGTGGTCAGCAGCCGGAACTGCTGGTCGACCATGCTCTGCCACACCGCCGGGTCCATCAGCAGGTCGGCCGCCGCCTCCTGCCCGTACAGCACGCCGTACCGCACGCTCCCGGGCGGGACCTGCATCCAGAACACGTCGTCGTCCGCGACCTCGGCCGCCCCCATGGGCGCCTGGAAGAGGAGCGTCAGGCTGCGGCCGACGCCCAGGGCGAGGGCGTACTCCAGGGGGCTCGTCTGCGGGGGCACGTACTGGGGGTTGCCGTACGCGTCGTACGACCAGGTCTCCGTCGGGGCCGGCTGGTACAGCTCGCGCAGGCCGATCCGGTGCACCACGCAGTCGCGCACCGGGCGCGCCACCAACGTGTGCTGAGCGCCCGCCACCGGGCCCAGCAGCAGTGAGCCCGGCTCCAGGCGGCCCAGGTGATGCCAGTGGCCCTGCTGACCGGCGTCCACCGCGAACAGGTCCAGCGCGCCCGCCGCCACCAGCCACAGCACCTGCGGACCCTCCAGGTCCAGCCGCGCGAGCCCCGCACAGTCCAGCCGCGCCCCCGACCGCCCGAGCGCGCCCAGGACCAGGTCGCCCTCCTCCACCGCCGTCATCGCTCCCTCACCAGCGCCGCGTACGCGCCCCCGCGCCCCACCAGCTCCGCGTGCCGCCCGCGCTCCACGATCGCGCCGTGGTGCAGTACGACGATCTCGTCGCTGTCGCGGACCGTGCTCAGCCGGTGCGCGATCACCACACAGGCGCAGCCGCGCCGCCGCAGGTTGTCCATCACGACCAGCTCGGTCTCCGCGTCCAGCGCGCTCGTCACCTCGTCGAGCACCAGAACGCTCGGCCGCCGCACCAACGCCCGCGCGATCTCCAGCCGTTGCCGCTGCCCGCCGGAGAAGTTGCGCCCGTCCTGCTCGACCTTGCTGTGGATACCGCCCGGCCGGCGCAGGACGACGTCGTACAGGGCCGCGTCCTTCAGCGCCTCGACGACCGCGTCGTCTGGGACCGACGGGTCCCACAGCGCGATGTTGTCCCGCACCGAGCCCTCGAACAGGAACACCTCCTGGTCGACGAACGACACCGACGCCGCGAGCGCCCCGCGCGGGATGTCCTCCAGGCGCTGCCCGTCGATGCGGATCACGCCCTCCCAGGGGGAGTAGAGGCCCGAGATCAGCCGGGACACCGTCGACTTGCCGCTGCCCGAACCGCCGACCAGCGCGACCTGCTGACCCGGGCCGACCGTCAGGTCGAACCCCGTCAACAGGGGCTTGTCCAGGGGGCTGTAGCCGAACGTGACGTCCTCCAGCGCGATGTGCCCGTGCAGCCGCCGCGTGTCCCCGCCGCCCGGGCGGTCGTACAGCGGGTCGGCGCGGAAGTTCTCCACGTCCTTCAGGCGCGCCACGTCCGCCGCGAAGTCCTGGATGCGGCCCGCGACGCCGTTCAGGCGGGTCAGCGGGGCCGTGAAGCGGGCCACCAGCGCCTGGAAGGCCACCAGCAGGCCCACCGAGATGTGGCCCTCGACCGCCCGCATACCGCCGATCCACAGGATCAGCGCGCTGTTCAGAGTCGCCAGCGTCGGGGCGACCACGCCCAGCCAGGCGCTCGGCACCCCGAGCCGCTGCTGCTCCTCCAGCGTCGTCGCGTGCTGCCCCGCCCACTTGCGGAAGTAGCCGTCCTCCCCGCCGGTCGCCTTCATCGTCTCGATCAACTGAAGCCCCGTATAAGAGGTGTTCGTCAACCGGGCGGTGTCCGCGCGGAGTTTGGCCGTCCGCGTCGCGCGCAGCCGGATCACGACCCGCATCGCGACGATGTTCAGGAGGGCAACGCCGATGCCTACGAAGGTGAGTTGGGGGTCGTAGGTGTAGAGGAGCACCGCGTACAGGACGACGACCACCGCGTCCACGCCCGCCGACGCCAGGTCGCGCGCGAGGGTCTCGGCGACGGCGTCGTTCGACTGGAGGCGCTGCACCAGGTCGGCCGGGCTGCGCTGGGAGAAGAACGGCACCGGCAGCCGCAGCAGATGGCGCAGGAAGCGGGCGCTGGACAGGGTCGAGGAGATGATCCGGCCGTGGTGCAGGTTGGCCTGCTGGAGCCAGGTCAGCGCGACCGTCAGCGCGATGCAGGCCGCCATCGACGTGAACAGCACGCCCAGCAAAGAGGTCTGGCCGCCGATGAGGAAGAGGTCGATGTAGGTCCGGCTCAGCGCGGGGACCGCCGCGCCGACCAGGACGAGCAGCATGCTCGCGAGGACGGCCGCCGGGAGCGTGCCCGCCGTACCCCGCAGCCGCGCCGGCATCGCCCCCAGGACACCGGGTTTGCGTCCGCCGCGCTCGAAGTCCGCGCCGGGCTCCAGGACCAGGACGACCCCGGTGAAGCTGCCGTCGAAGTCCTCCATCGGCACGAACCGGCGCCCCTTGGCGGGGTCGTTGACGAACACGCCGCGCCGCCCGAACCGGCGGCCGAGGCCGTCGTAGACGACGTAATGGTTGAACTCCCAGAACAGGATCGCCGGTGCCTTCACCCCCGCGAGGGCCGCCAGGTCCATCTGCATGCCCTTGGCCGTCAGACCGTAACTCCGGGCCGCCTTGAGGAGGTTGCTCGCGCGGGAGCCGTCCCGGGAGACGCCGCACGCGATGCGCAGCTCCTCCAGGGGGACATGGCGGCCGTAGTGCCCGAGCACCATCGACAGCGAGGCGGCGCCGCACTCGACGGCCTCCATCTGGAGCGTGGTCGGCGTGCGCACGGCACGGCCAACCGCCTTGGGCCTGGGCTTGGTCGCGGCTTCCTGCCGCCGCCTGCTCACGGCAGCAGCCAGTCGACGGGCCGCTGGTCGGTCAGCTTGATCGCACCGGTCGCGAGAGTCATCGAACTCAGCCCGTACGGCGGTCCGTCGGCGGACGACCAGCGGTAACCGCTCTTCGTGGCCGCCGACTTGTCCAGCCTCACCAGCACCGCGACCGGCCGCCCCTTGCGGGTGAACTGCTCGCCGAGCTGGCTGTCGCCGAGGAACGCGGAGATCGCCTGCGCCGACTGGGCCGCGCGGTCCACCGACTTCACGTGGCCGCGCAGCACGCCGTACCGCTGGGCCGGGACCGTCTGGACGGTCAGGTCGACGGAGGCGTTCGGGGGAATCGTGGCCGCGCTCTCGGCGGGGACGTACACGGTCGCGTACAAGGGGTCGGCCGCGCTCGCGACCTTCTCCACGGCCGCCACGTTCGCGCCGGTCGCGATGATCTGCCCGATCGTCGCGGCCAGCGCGGTGACCCGGCCGGCGGCGACCGTACGCACCACGGCGTCACCCTCGGCCGTACGCACCTTCAACAGGGGGGAGTCCGCCGGGAGTTGCTGGCCCTCCTGGGCGAGGACGGCGGTGACCTGGCCGGCCGCCGGGCTCTGGAGGATGTAGCTGCCCTCGCCGTGGGTGAGGACGGCCGGGGCGCTCACCGTGGACGCGACCGAACCGGTCACCGCCCACACGGACGCCGCCGCCAGCGCGGCCACCGTCACGGCCAGTACCAGCCAGCCCTGCGGCCGCGCCAGCCGCACCGGCAGCGCGAGATCCTCCGGCGACTGGAGCTTGCTCAGGGCCTGTTGGCGGAACTGCATTCGATGTCCCTGGACAGAAGGGGTACTTGGGCAGACGGGGTACTCGGGTGGACGGGGTGCTTGGGCAGCCGAAAGCCCCGGAGCCGGGTCGCGGCTCCGGGACTTCAGAGGATCGGCGATCAGAGACCGGCGACCAGGCCCGTGATGGGGGCGACGTTCAGGCCGGTGACACCCTCGACGGTGCCGACGACGGTGCCGACCAGGCCGCTGACCGGGACGATGCCGTTGACAGCGCCGGTCACGGTGTTGAGGGCGTTGAGGGACAGGCCGCCGGAGACGTTGTCGAGCTCGGCGTCGGAGATCTCAACGGTCTGGATGGAGTCCATGATGAACTTCCCTTCCTCTGGCTGTACTTGAGGGGACGTGGTTGATCCGCCCGAGTCCGGGGGAGCGGGCCCCCTCGGGGGGACGACTGGATCAAAGCAGTTCCCGAGCAGCCGCTTCCAATCAACGAGCTGTCACCGAGGCCGACTTGGGCCCCATCGGCACCGAACCGTGCAGGCGTGCGCACATCGCGCCGCCGACTTCTCCACAGCAGCCCACTTGACCGCTCCGATGAGCGCGCGGCGCGCTCACGGCGAAATCCGGCACACCGCCGCCAAACGCTGCCGCCCTATTGCCGAGTTGTGCAGGAGAGGGGACTGCGGTGACCCCGATGGGCAATCGATGTGCAGATTCCTCGCAGCGAAGATCCGCGGGCGAATTCTCCACGGAGCGTGACCGGTTGACTGCTCAGCGGCTATGGTGCGGCCATATCGCGGCCGGAACAGGTCAATTCAGGACGGGTTACCTCAGGGAACGTCGGGAACTGGACAGCGGCTGCCGATTCCCCGCCACAACTCACCGTCGCGAAAACGGAATTGAACACACCCGCCGACCGCCGCGTACTCAAGGCCAACCAGGCGCCGCTGTACGGAGCTGCCACACGGCAGCGAGACCCCGTTCCCTCAGGAGGTCGAGAAGTTGAGTCACAAGCGAATTCCGAAGCGCAAGGCCGCTATAGCAGTAGGCGGTGTGGCTGCGCTCGGAGCGGCGGCCCTCCTGCTCCCCAACGCCAACGCCTCGCAGGACGGCAACACGGAGGCCGCCGCGCCCAAGGCGCTGAAGTCCTCGGACGTCTCCAGCCTCGCCACCCAGCTGTCCAACCTGCTCGGTGACACCTACGCGGGCTCCTACTACGACACCGACGCCAAGCAGCTCGTCGTCAACGTCGTGAACGTCTCGGGCGACAAGAACAACGTCCTCGTCCAGGCGAAGAAGGCCGGCGCGAAGATCCGCGAGGTCGCCAACAGCGCCGCGAAGCTGAAGCAGGCCGCGCAGACGCTGAAGGCGGACGCGACCATCGCCGGCACCGCGTGGGCCGTCGACCCCAGAACGAACAAGGTCATCGTCACCGCCGACGCGACGGTCACCGGCACCAAGTGGGACAAGCTGGAGACGACCGTCAACTCCCTCGGCGCGAACGTGGCGACCGTGAAGAAGTCGGCCGGCACCTTCAAGACCTTCGTCTCCGGCGGCGACGCCATCTTCGGCGGCAACGCCCGCTGCTCCCTCGGCTTCAACGTCACCGCGAGCGACGGCTCCCCCGCCTTCCTGACCGCCGGGCACTGCGGTGTCGCGGAGCAGCAGTGGTCCGACTCGGCGAACGGCCAGCCCATCGCCACCGTCGACCAGGCCACCTTCCCCGGCGCCGGTGACTTCGCGCTGGTCAAGTACGACGACGCGACCACGCAGGCGCCCAGCGACGTCAACATCGGCGGCGGCCAGACCGTCCAGATCCTCCAGGCCGCCGACGCGACCGTGGGCACCGAGCTGTTCCGCATGGGCTCCACCACGGGCCTCAACGACGGCCAGATCACCGGCCTCGACGCCACCGTCAACTACCCCGAGGGCACCGTCACCGGTCTCATCCAGACCAGCGTCTGCGCCGAGCCCGGCGACAGCGGCGGCTCGGCGTTCACCCGGGACGGCAGCGCGATCGGCCTGACCTCCGGCGGCAGCGGTGACTGCAAGGTCGGCGGCGAGACCTTCTTCCAGCCCGTCACCACCGCCCTCGAGGCCACGGGCGCGACCCTCGGCGCCGGCAACGGCGCGGGCGCAGGCGCGGGCGACCAGGCGGGCAACGGCCAGGACCAGCAGGGCCAGGACCAGAACGGCAATGGCCAGGACCAGCAGGGCCAGGAGGCCGGCAACGGCCAGGACCAGCAGAACGGCAACGGTCAGGAAGCCGGTAACGGCGCCGGGAACAACGGCTCCGGCGCGGCCGACGACCAGACCGGCAACGGCAACAACAACGGCACGGGCAACGGGATGGAGGGCGGCTCCGGCATGAACTCCAGCGGCTCGGGCTCCAGCTCCTCCAACTCCTCCGGTGCCTCCAGCTCCAAGCACTGACCGACAGCAGCAGCACCACGGTCCGGCTCTCTCAGAAAGAGGGCCGGACCGTCGCGTTGCACAAAGCCGACCCCCTCAGCCGCCCCCCCTCAGCCGGCCTCCCTTCAGCGAACGCCCTCCAGCAAGCCCCGCCCCAAAAGAGCCCTCAAGAGCCCTCACCCCTCCGCCCCCAACAGCAACAACGCCACATCGTCCAGCCGATCCACCGCCCCCGCATGCTCCCGCACCAACGCGTCGGCCACCTCCTCCAGCGGCCTCCCCCCGTTCTCCGCCAGCCGCCGCGCCAACCCCGCGATCGCCTCCTCGATGTCCGCCCCCGGCGTCTCCACCAGCCCGTCCGTGTACAGCGCCAGCACCGACCCCGGCGCCAGCTCCACCTCGGTCGTCGGATACACCGCCCCCGCGTCGATCCCGAGCAGCGGCCCCCCGGCGAGATCCAGCACCCGCACCTTCCCGTCCGGCCGCCGCAGCAACGGCGGCGGATGCCCGGCCCGCGCCATCACCGCGCGCCCCCGCGCCGGGTCGAGCCGCAGATACAGACAGCTCGCGAACAGCTCGGCCCCGAGGTCGAGCAGCAGCCGGTTGGTGCTGCGCATGACCTCCGCCGGCTCCTGCCCGACGGCCGTGTACGCCCGTACCGCCGTGCGCAGCTGGCCCATCAGGCCGGCCGCCGTCACGTTGTGCCCCTGCACGTCCCCGATCACGGCCGCCGCGAGCGGCTGCGAGGGGACGAGGTCGTAGAAGTCGCCGCCGATGTCCATGCCCCGGGTCGCCGGCAGATAGCGGGCGGTCGCGCGCAGGCCCGGCAGCTCGGGCAGCGAGTGGGGGAGGAGGGCGGCCTGGAGGCCGTGGGCGAGGCGGTTCTTGGCGTCGTACAGCAGCGCGCGGTCCAGGGCCTGGGCGATCAGGCCCGCGAGGCTGGTCAGGACCGCGCGTTCGTGGGTGGGGAAGGCGTGCGGCTCGGCGTAGGCGAGGACGCAGGTGCCGATCGGGCGGCCGGAGGCGATCAGGGGGAGGTAGGCCCAGGCCGCGAAGCCGTCGGGGGTAGCGTGCCGGGCCGGGTAGAGGTGCTCCAGCTGGCGCCGTGAGCCGAAGAACGCCGGCACGCCCGTGGCCAGCGCGTGGGTGCCTGGCGTGCGGTCGGTCAGCGGCAGCCCGTCCCAGCGCTCCACGGTGTGCGGGTCGGGATAGCCGTGCTGCCCCAGCACATGCAGCCGCCCCGCCTCCGAGCCCAGCAGCGCCAGCGCCTGGCTGCCCACGGCCGGGGCGATCTCCTCCGCGACCAGCCGGACGACGTCCGCGACCGACACCGTCTCCGTCAGCGCCCCCGACATGCTCAGCGCCTGCGAGAGCGTCACCAGCTGCGGCTGCTCCGGCGCGCTCCGCGGCGAACGCCCCTCGGTGACCGCCCGCGCCCGGCCGATCCGCACGCTCAGCCCGTTCATGCTCGGGTACAGCCGGAACGACAGCCAGTCCGACGGCGGGCGCAGCGCCACGAACGACGTCGGCCGCTGCGCGATCAGCGCCGCCCGGTACCGCTCCTCGTACATCGGATCGTCCAGCCACGCCACCGACGACCACAGCCGCGCCCCCAGCAGCCGGGGCACCGGCACCCCCAGCAGCCCGGCCGCCGCCTGGTTCACGAAACCGACCCGCCCGTGCAGATCCAGCGAGCACAGCCCGTACGGCAGCCGCGCCACAAGCCGCGCCGCCTCCGCCTCGCCCGGCGGCCGGCCCTCCGCCGCGTCCGGCTCCGCCGCGACCGTACGGTGCTCCCGCGCCGCCCGCTCCAGTTGCAGCGCCAGCCGCCGGCACGCCCCGGTCAGCAGCCGCCGGTCCTTCTCCGACAGCTGCGGCGCGTGCCCGCCGGGCCAGGTCACGTAGACCGCGCCGTACACGGTCGACGGCGTCGCCACCGGCAGCGCGGCCAGCGCGAAGGGGTACGGCAGGACGACCGCGATCCGGGGGAAGCGGCGGGCCATCTCCTCCTCGCCCCCGACCCACACCAGACGCCGCTCGCGCACCGCCTCGGCGACCGGGACCGGCGCGCTCAGCCCGACCCGCTCCCAGGGCGCGGCGAACGCGCGCGGCAGCCCCGCCGTGACGGTCATCTCCAGCACCGGCTCGTCGGCGGCCAGCAGATAGAGCGCGCCGGAGTGCGCCCCCACGCCCTCCATCATCGAGGTCAGCCCCAGCGACAGCAGCGGCGCGCCGGCCGGAGCCCGCCCGTCGCCCACACGACCACCTCCTCGCGACCCCGGGAACAAATCTCCCCCGAGTCAGGGCCGGCCGCACGGCGAGCGGGCGCGCTTATACCCGGTCCGAGGGTGCGCAGACCCCCGAAATGCCGCGAATCGGAGCGTAGATCGGAGCGCGCGGCAGCGGCCGGGCGCCGCGCGTGCGCCCCCGCGCATCGCTGTGGCCGGTTATCCGCGCCCCGAATCGGCCCAGGACACCAAGAATGGGCCACGCACGAACATCACCAAGAGCGCGGAAGAGAACCGAAGGGGCGGGAGTGATCCGGGTACTGCTGGTGCACGACGAGGGTCTGGTGCGGACGGTTCTGGCGAGATGGCTGGGGCGGGAGAGCGACCTGCGGGTGCACGACACGTCATGGCGGGCCGCACCAGCCCGCGTCCGCTCTGTCCAGCCCCTCGTCTGCGCGGCCGACCTCGACTGCGACGACAGCTACGGCATCCCGCCACTGGGCGAACTGTGCGCACCGGGCGCGGGCCGGGTCGCCCCCCGGCTGCTCGTCCTCGCCAGCGCGCACCGCCCCGGCCTGCTCAAGCGGGCCCTGGAGGCCGGGGCGCTCGGCTACGTCGACAAGGCGGGCCCGCCCGAGCAGTTACTCGACGGCATCCGGCGGGTGGCCGCGGGGGAACGTTTCATCAATGACTCCCTCGGCTTCGGATTCCTCAAAGCCGCCGAGATGCCGCTCACCCGCCGTGAACTGAGTGTGCTGACACTCGCCGCCGAGGGCGCCTCCGTCGCGGAGATCGCCGGGCGGCTGCACTTGTCGCACGGGACGGTACGGAATTACATGGCCGCGATCACGCGGAAGACGGGGGCGCGGAATCGGATCGACGCGATCCGGATTTCCCAGGGGCAGGGGTGGTTATGAGGGATTCCTACGCGGGCCGGGTTTCCAGGATTTCCGGGGTATCGGTGGCATCGGGGGAATGCGGCGCGATTTCCGGACTTTTTCGCGGAGTTTCCCCGTTCGGTGCCCAGCGCCCCACCAAGTCGCGGTAAAGGGCCGAGCGCTCCAGCAGCTCCTCGTGCGTGCCGTACGCGGTCCGCGGCCCGTCCATGACCAGGACGCGGCCTGCGCGGCGGGCGGAGTCGATGCGGTGCGCGACGACGACCAGCGTGCCGCCCGGCCGCGCGGCGAACGCCCGCTCCGCCCGCTCCTCCGCCGCCGCGTCGAGATGACAGCTCGCCTCGTCCAGCAGCGCGAGCGGGGCGGGGGAGAGGTAGGCCCGGGTGAGCGCGATCAGCTGCCGCTCACCGGCGGAGAGCGCGCCGGGCACGAGGAGCGCGCGCGGTCCGCCGAGCCGCTCCAGCAAGGGCAGCAGGCCGATCTCCGCGGCGGCGGCGAGCAGTTCGCCCTCGGGGACGGGGTCCGGCCGCAGATGGCTCAGATTCTCGGCGAGGGTGCCGCTGTAGACGTACGCCTCCTGCGGGATGAGCACCCGCCGGCGGGCGGCTTCGGCGCTGGGCACGGGGTGCCCGTCGATGAGCACGCGCCCCTTGCCCGGCGCGAGCAGCCCGGCGGCGAGCGCGGTGAGCGTCGACTTACCGATCCCGCTGGGGCCTACGACGGCCAGGTGGGCGCCGGGGGCGAGGGAGAGGGAGAGGTCGTCGAGGACGGGGGTGGAGGCGGGGCCGTAGGCGAAGGTGAGGGAGGTGAGGGAGAGGGCGGGGGGTGTTTTGGGGAGGGGGGTGTCGGTGGGGTTGGAGAGTCTTGGGGGGCTCGGGGGACTTGGGGTGCCCGCGGGGCTCGGGAGCGTCGGTGTCTGCTGGGCGTTCCCGGCGTTCAGCTGGGGCTGGGGCTGGGGCTGGGGCTGGGGCTGGGGTCGGGGCTGGGGCCGGCCTTGTTCCGCCGTGAGCCTGCGCAGCACGACCGTCAGCCGCGCCCCGCTGGTCCCGAGCCCATGGACGAGCGCGCGCAGCGCCGGCAGCAGTGACTGTGTGAGATAGGCGAACGCCCCGACCAGCCCCCCCGGCGTGACCCCGCGCCCGAGCAGCCAGGGCGCCCCCACCAGCAGCAGCACGACAGGGAGCTGCCCCCCGACGGCGAGCGCGGCGACGCGTACGACGCTCCAGCGGGCCAGCGAACGGGCGGCGTCCAGCTCGGCGTCGACGAGGCGCCCGCTGCCGGCGTAGATCTGCTCCTCGGCCCCGGCCGCCGTGATGTCCCGCAACCCCGGGCAGACGGCGCCGAGTTGGGCGGCGAGGTCCTCGTCGGCGGCGAGATAGGCCTCCTGCCGCCTGCTGAGGGGCCGCAGCGAGACCGCGAACAGGCCGACTCCGGCGAGCAGCGGCGGTACGACGACCAGGAGGAGGGCCGGGGCGAGCGAGAAGAGTCCGACGAGGGCGCCGGCGGCGGTGACGACGAAGGAACGGGAGACCATGACGAGGCCGGCGAAGGTGTCGCGGGCGATCTCGACCTGCTGGGTCAGCCCGGAGAGCGCGCCGCGGTCACCGCCGCGCACCCCTCGCCGTACGACCCGCTCGACGAGCCGGTCCCGCAAGGGTTCGACGAGATCGGCGACGGCGTAATAGACGCGCCCGGTCCCATAGGCCCCCACGACGACCCCACCGGCGGCGACCCCGAGCCAGGCCCCCCCGACCCCGGCCCGCCCGGCGAGAAACCCCTTGTCGAGCGCTTGCGCGAGCGCATACCCGAGCAGAAAGGTCTGCCCGCCTTCGAGGAGGGACCAGAGGGCGAGCCGGAGGAGGACGCGGGGGCGGGAGAGGAGGAAGCGGAGGCCTTGGCGGGGGAGGGTGGGGGGCACGGGGGCTTCCTCGGAGGGGGCGAGGGCGAGGTCAGGGGTCATGCGGGGGTCTCGCGGGAAGTGAAGGCGCCGGGCGGCTCGGAGCCGCCGGGCGGGTCGGCGCGATCGGGGAGCCGGGCCGGGGTGGCGTGATCGGGGAGCCGGGCCGGGGTGGCGTGATCGGAGAGCCGGACCGGGTCAGCGGGATCGGAGAGCTGGGCCGGGGCGCTGCCGGTGCTGCCGCTCCGGCGCGCTCCGCCGCCCGCCCCCCGCGCGCCGGCCGGCTCAGCTGTCCCGGTCTCCCGGCTCCCCTCGCCCCCCTCCCCGAACAGCTCCCGATACCCCGCCGCCCCCCACAGCTCCTCATGCCGCCCCACCGCCCGTACCCGTCCCCCCTCCAGCCACGCGACCCTGTCCGCGCGGGCCGCTGTCGTCGCCCGATGGGCCATCAGGAGGCGGGTGTTGGTGTGCGGGGAGGTCAACAGGGCCTCGGTGATGTGGTGTTCGGTGATCGTGTCGAGGCTGGAGAGGGCGTCGTCCAGGACGAGGAGGCGGCTCGGGCGGGCGAAGGCGCGGGCCAGGCCCAGGCGTTGGGCCTCGCCTCCTGAGTGGGGGGCCTGTGCGCAGGGGGTCGCGTAGGTCTGCGGGAGGCGGTCGATGTACGTGTCCGCGTGGGCCGTCCGTGCCGCCGCCCGCACCCCCTCCTTCCCGGGCAGGCCCAGCGCGATCGTGTCCTCGATGGTCTCCCCCAGCAGCGCCGGACGTGCGAACGCGCACGCCACCGCGCCCCGAAGTTCCTTGCGGGACAAGGAAGTCAGCGGCACCCCGTCCAGCAGGACCGCCCCCTCGTCCGGGTCCGTGAGCCGCGCCGCCAGCGCCGCCAGCAGCGACTTGCCCGCACCGGAACTCCCCACCACCGCCAGCGTCGTACCACCGGGCACCAGCAGGTCGACGTCCTCCAGCACCGCACGGCCGTCCCGCCGGACCGTCACCCCGCGCAACTCCAGCCGCCCTAAACCCTGTTGGGGCAGGCGGTCCGTGCCGTACACCGGGAGTTCCTCAGCACGGATCTCGCCGAGACGCCGGGCCGCCGTACGGGCCCGGACCAGGCCCGCCAGCTGGCCGGACAGGACACCCACCCCCGTCGCCAGCACCGCGTAACGCGACGCCGCCAGCAAGTCCCCAGCGGACACGTGCCGCCCAGCCAGCAGCAGTCCCGCCACCGCGATCACCCCCAGTTGCAGCAGCGGCGCCACGGCCACGGCCTGCGCGGCGGCCCGCCCCTGCACCCGCCACATCTCCCGCCCGGCATCGGAGAGTTCGGGCAACGGCCGCAGGATCCGGTCCGCGTCCCGGTCCGCCGTCCCGCCCGCGCGGATCGTCCGGAACCCCTCGACCGCCTCGGCCAGCGCCGCCGCGATCCTCCCCTGGACCTCCTGGTAGCGCGTCACACAGGCCGAGGTGTCCCGGGCCAGAACGCGCAGGAACAGTACGAGAATCGGAGCTCCGGCGAGGAAGACCACCGCGAGCCAGGGGTTGATCAGCCCCAGCGCCACCACCCCCCCGACCGGCCCCGCGAGCGCCGCGACCAGCGCCGCCCGCGCCCCGGGCGCCGTACCGGCCTGCGCGGCGTTCCCGACCAGCCGGGCCACCAAGTCACCTGATCCGAACCGGTCTTCGGCCCGCGGGCCGAGCGACAGGACGTGCCGGATGCTGCCACGGCGCAGATACGCGGCGGTCCGGGCGTCGAGGGTGCCGCTCAGGACGGTCTGCACCCCGTCGAGCACCACCGCGACCAGCACCAGGACACCGCACCACAGCACCCACCGCCCGGCTGGCTCCCGCGCCAGCAGCAGATCCAGCGCCCGCCCCATCCCGGCGGGCAGCGCGAGCCCGACCCCGGTCCCGGCGACACTCACGGCGACCAGCGCCCCCGTACGCAGCCGGCTGTGCCGCGCGGCCTCCCGCAGCAACTGCCGCGCGGCCGGGGCCACTTGATCGGCCGGCGCTTCTCGCATACGGGGTCTCTCCTCAAGACACACCAAGCTCAAGACGTACCAGGACCGCACGCCGCACACGCGCACACCCCGGGGGCCGCTCCTGCGTGGAAGGCGGCCACCCGGGGCTTCATGCGGTGCGGTGCGCGCGCCCCGCGTCACAGACGCGCGGGCGGCGCGGTGCTCCTCGGCGCGGACCCGGTGTCACCGACAAGCGGTATCGGTGACACCGAGCCGGCGGGCGAGGTTCGTCCGGCTCAGAGACAGAGCAGGATGCTCGCGGCGCTGATGCAGGACAGGAGGCTGACGGTGCTCGCGCCGCCGCCGTCCGTGTGCTCTTCGGACTCCAGCGTCTGAAGGTCGAGAAGGGCCATGGTGTTTCCTTTCGTAGTGCCCGTCGTTCCCGTGGGGACGGGGGTTGGTTCACGGCTTCCGCGAGTACGGGAACCGCGTCAGTGGGGCCGCCTCTTCGGCGGCGCGAGGAAGGGCAGGGTCGCGGCGTCGGCGGCGTCCTCGTCGAGGGCCGCGGCGAGCGCCAGCAGACAGCCGGCCGTTCCGGTCGCGAGGTCCATGGACAGGCGCATCATCTGATGGCCGGGGAAGGCGAGTTGGCCCTGATAGGGCATCGCCAGCCAGTCCAGTGCCTCGACTTGGGAGTCCAGTTGCGCGGGCGTGAAGCCGGGCGCGGTCGTACGGGCCAGGTGCAGGACCATCCCCGCGCGGCCCTGGAAGAGGCCCGGCTGGGCGTAGAAGCGGCACGTCGCCGCCACCAGCACGCCCGCCCTGGCCTGCTCGAACACCCCGCCGGGGTCGGCTCCGTGGGCGAGGTAGTCGTCCAGGACGAGGCCGATCCCGGCGCTGCCGTCACCCGCGTACGGCAGCGTCCGCCAGCCCTCGTCGACCTCCAGCGAGCCGCCCTCCCGGACCGTGCAGCTCTCCAGGTCCCGCAGCAGCGCGACCCCGGCGGCCTTCAACAGCCGTTCCTCGCCGGTGCGTTCGTACTGCCTCAGCAGGAAGAGCGCGGGTCCGGTGGCGCCCCGCAGGAGTCCGGCCCGCCGTTTGGCCGGGGCGGCCTCGGTCAGCCGGGCCACGACGATCTCCGCCGCCTCGACTGCCCGGTCCGCCAGCTCCCGTTCGCCCGTCCGGTCCGCCAAGTCCCCCAGGACCAGGCCGAGTCCGGCCAGGCCGCCCTGGAGGTCGGAGGAGAGGTTCTGCCAGCGTTCGCCGAGGATGCCGGTGACCAGTTCGAGGGCCCGTTCCTCGTGGCCCAGCAGCGCCAGCACGTGGGCGACGCCCGCGAGTCCGTCGTACAGGCCGAGCGGGGTGCCCTGCGGGGGCGGGGCCGTGTGGTCCAGCAGCCAGCGTTCGCCCTCCTCGTAGCGGTCGGCGCCCGCCGCGCGCAGGGCGTACAGGACACCTGCCGCGCCGTGCGCGAGGCCGAGGCCGCCGCCGTCGGAGAACTGGGCGACGTCGCCCGGGAAGAGCCGGTCGGCGCGGTCCGGGGTCGCCGAGGCGAGGATCGCCTTGACCATCGAGTCGCGGCTGTGCGGCCAGTCCTTGGGGGCGGGCCAAGACGCCTTGGGCACCGTCCCCTTGGTGATCTCCGCGACCGCCTCCGCCAGGAACTGCGGTGGCACGTCCGGGAATTGACCCTGGATCACCTCGGCGAGATGCGCCGCCTTCGCCCGGTCGACCACGAACAGCGAGGTCACCGGGAGGAACAGGGCGAGCCGCAGACAGGCCAGCGCGTACCGGTCGACGTCCGCGCCCCTGCGGTCCGGCGGGGCGAAGAAGCCCGGGTGGGCGACGACCTGCCGGCCGTTCTCGCTCGCGGGCGCCGCCGCCTCGAAGTCCAGGAGGGAGACGGACAGTTCGTCGGGCGCGACCATGATGTTGAAGACGTGCAGGTCGTTGAAGACGATCCCGCGCTCGTGCAGCGCGCCGACCGCCCGCTCCACCAGGCCGTGGATACGTACCGCCCACGCCGTGTACGAGGCGACCGCCTCCGGGTCGGGGTCGGGCAGCAGCAGCGGATGCCGTTCCGCGAAGAACGAGTTGAGGGGCCGGCCCTCCAGGAAGTCCATGACGAGGAACTGGTGCCCGCCGAGCGTGAACCAGTCCCGCACCTCCGGCACCACCCCGGTCCCCGCGACCGCCTCCAGCGCCTCCTTCTCCCGCACCAGCCGCGTCACCGCGTCCGCCCCGTCCGAGGCGAGCCCGGCGTGCGGCCGGCCCTCCTTCAGCACGACCTTCTCGCCGGTCCGCGTGTCCGTCCCCGAGTAGACCCCGCCGCCGTTGGAGAAGTGCAACGCCTTCTCGATCTTGTACGGCAGGTCACCGACCGTGGTCGTGTTGCGGGCGTCCAGCGCGGGCCGCAGGAACTCCGGGAGCGTCACCCACTCCGGGACCTGGAACGACGGCGCCCGCCGGTCCGGCACCAGCGTGCCCGAGCCGTCCTCGACCGCCGGCACCAGCGAACCCCGCTCGTCGACGACGAACCGCCGCGCGAACGCCCCGTACCGCACGTACAGCGGCCCCTCGCCCCAGCGCAGGTCGGTCAGGATGTACGGCCCCTCGAAGCCCTCCAGGAGGGCGCCCAGCTCCCGCAGCACCTCGTGCAGCTGATCCTCGTCCGCCGGGTAGACGGTGACGAACTTGCCGCTGCCGTCGCGCCCCGCGTACTTGGTGTTGCGCAGGTGCAGCAGATGCGGGCCCGGCACGAACTTGAACGGGATGCCGCGCGGCACGCAGTAGTCCCAGACGATCCCGGCGATCTCGTCCGCGTTCGCCCGCGTGGCCGACGCGTGGATCTTCCAGCCCTGCTTCGGACCCTCCGCCCCCGCCGGGGTCAGCGCCAGCCAGTCGCCGGTGCGCGCCGACTCCCACCCGTGCGGCACGGGCCTGCGCGCCGTCGCGAACAGCGCCGCCGAGGCGTCCGCACCGGCGCCCAGCCGGTCCGGCGTCTCGTAGAAGTGCGCGTCCGCCAGGGCGTACACCTCGTACCGCTTGTCCATGCCCGTCGTCCCCCTCGGTGGCCTGACCACGAGACTTCCAGGGCGCCGGGGGCGCCGACAGTCACGGCTGTCATGAGATCGACATGCGGAACGCACGCGTAAAGTCCTGTTCGAGCGGGTTCGAGCAGCGGCACAGAGACGGCACAGGGGCTGCGGTGCGGTCATATAAGCGCTGTAATGACGGACGTGGTCAGAGAGGGCGCCGGTCGACGCGGAGCGGGCCCGTCGCGCGCCGGGACGGCGCTGGGCAAGGCGATCACGGAGATCACGGACGGCCCCGGCACCCCCGAGCGCACCCGGCGGATCCTGGAGCTGGCCCTGGTCTTCGGAGCGGCCTTCCACGCCGCCGCGTACGTGGCGGGCCCGGACGCGCTGTGCCTGGTCGAAGAGGTCGGCGTGCCCCGGACCCGGTACGGCCTCGACGACGCCTACCCGGCCGGCGGCGGCTCCCCCGCGGCCCTCGCGCACCGCGCGGGCGAGCCCGTGTGGACGACCCTGCGCGAGGGCGTCGCCCTGGGCGCGCTGCCCGTGCCCGGCGGCTGTCTCCTCGCCGTCGGCGAGGACGGCTTCGACGACGGGGCGCGCGCCTGCCTCACCCTCGTCGCCGAGAGCCTCGCGGTGCGCCCCGGCGCCGCCACGGCGCGCGACGAGGTGCCCGGCGACGGGTTCACGCTCGCCCTCGGCAGCGGCCGCCTGGAGGCCGGGGACCGGCTCCTGGAACTGTTCGGACTGGCCCGCGACCGCTTCGACGGCCGCGTCGAGACCCTCCTCGGACGGGCCGTCCCCGAGGACCTGCCCGCGCTGATGTCGGTCGTCGAGGCCGGGCACATGTCGTTCGGCGAGCGCGAGCTGGAGTTCCGCGTCCGCACCGCCGGGCCGCCCCGCTGGCTGCGGCTGCGCGCCCGCGTCGAGGCCGTCGCCGAGGGCGAGCCCGCGCGCCTGGTCGGTACCGTCGCCGACACCGCCGCGCTGCGCCCCGAGGTCGCCGACGTCGCCCGCGTCCAGCGGCTCGCCGCCGCCCTGTCCACCGCCGGGACCGTACGCGAGGTCGGCCAGGCCGTCGTCACCGCGCTGCGCGGGCCGCTGCGCGCCGACCGGATCGCCGTCGCCGAGCTGGAGGGCGAACGGCTCGTCGTCACCGTCCTCGACCCGCCCGCCCCCAAGGCCTGGCCCGAGCTGTGGCGCGACGAGTGGCGCAGCGAGTGGCCCGACGCCCCGCTGCGCGCCATGCCCACCCTCGCCGCCGCCCTGCGCGAGGGCCGCGCCCGCACCTGGTCGGCCGGCACGGGCCTCGAACCCACCCTCGCCGAGGTCGGCCCCGGCGGCCTCGCCGTCCTGCCGCTGACCGCCGCCGGACGCGCGGTCGGCGTCTGCCTCATCGGCTGGGACGCCCCGCACGACTTCGGCACCGACGAACGCGCCCTGCTGACCGCCTCAGCCGGCCTCGCCGGGCAGGCCCTCACCCGCGCCCACGCCTTCGACGCCGAACACGAACTCGTCGGCATGCTCCAGCGCCAGCTCCTGCCCCGCCGCCTGCCCCGGCTGCCCGGCGGCGTCGCCGTCGCCCGCTACCTGCCCGCGACGGCCGGACTTGAGGTCGGCGGCGACTGGTACGACGTGATCCCGCTGCCCGACCACCACGTCGCCCTCGTCATCGGCGACGTCCAGGGCCACAGCACCGCCGCCGCCACCCTCATGGGCCAGATGCGCACCGCCCTGCGCGCCTACTCCACCGAGGGCCACCCGCCCGACGTCGTCGTCGCCCACGCCAACCGCCTCCTCATGGAACTGGAGACCGACCTCTTCGCGACCTGCGTCTATGTCGACGTCGACATGGAGTCCGGCGCCGCCTGGTGCGTGCGCGCGGGCCACCCGCCGGCCGTGCTGCGTCACCCGGACGGCGGCACCGAGGTCGTCCAGGACGACGGCGGCCCCCCGCTCGGCGTCATGGAACGCGCCGAGTTCCCGCTGACCCCGCTGCGCCTCGCCCCCGGCACGGTCCTCGCCCTCACCACCGACGGCCTCGTCGAGTCCGCCGACTCCACCATGGACGAGGGTTTCGCCCGCCTCTGCGCGGGCCTGGCCGCCGCCGACCCCGCCCACCTCGGCCAGGTCGCCGACGCCCTCCTGGCCGGCGCCCACCGCGGCGACGACGTGGCCCTGCTGCTCATGCGCTATGACGGGATGGCCGTACGGCCGCTGCGGGAGGGGTGGACGGTGTGGCGGGTACCGGAGGCCGCGGGGCACGCCCGCCGCTTCACCCGGCGCACGCTGCGCGGCTGGGGGGTGGGCGGCGAGGCCCTGGACACCTCGCTGCTCGTCGTCACCGAGCTGATCACCAACGCGCTCGTCCACACGGACGGCCCGGTGCGCCTGGACCTGACGCTGCTGCCGGGCCGGCTGCGGTTCGCGGTGACCGACAACTCCCCGCGCACCCCGGTCAAGCCGACCGGCCTGGGCTGGGAGGCGACCGGCGGCCGGGGGATCATGCTGGTCGAGGCGGTCTCGGAGGCGTGGGGGACGGTGCCGGTGAGCGGGGGGAAGCAGGTGTGGTGCGAGGTGGGGGTGGGGTGAGGGCGCACGGGTTCGTCGCGCGCCCCCTCGTACCCCGCCCGTCGGTTCAGCGCGGCCCCTCCAGCCACTGGCTCATCAGGCCGAACGCCATCGGGTACTCCGCCGACCACGTGTTGTAGTTGTGGCCGCCGCTCTCCAGCAGCAGGGAGCGGATCTCGACCGGAGTGCCGGAGGCCGCCGCCTGGAACTGCTCGATGGAGGAGACGGGGCTGAGCCGGTCCTGGCGCGAGGTGGCCAGGAAGAGCTTCACGTGGGCCTTGCTGCCGCGGACCATGTGGGTCGGGGAGTTGCGGCGGCGTACGGCCGGGTCGGTGAGGACGGAGGTGTCGCCGGTCAGCGGATCGGGGTCGAGCGCGGCGCCGGCGCCGAAGACCTTCGGGAACTGGAGCGGCAGCTTGGCCGCGCAGAAACCGCCGGTCGAGTAGCCGAACACGCCCCACGCGCTGGGCCCCGGCAGGGTGCGGAACTTGGCGCGGACCAGGGCCGGGACGTCGTCCGCGAGCCAGGTGGCGACCTTGTGGCCGGGTACGTCGCTGCAATCGGTGTCGACGCTGCCCGGGTTCACCACCGGCATGACCAGGATGAACGGGTGCGTCTTGCCCTGCGCGAGCAGGTCGGAGAAGGCGCCTGGCATCTTGCCGTGCTCCAGCCAGGACTGCGGTGAGCCCGGCACGCCGTGCAGGAGCATCAGCACCGGGAACTTCTTGGTGCGGTAGGCGGCCTCGTCGTACTGCGGCGGGGTCCAGACCAGGACCTGGCCGGACAGCATCGAGGACTTGCCGCGGAAGTAGGTGTCGAGGATGTCGTTCTGCGTGCCGTGGTTGAACTTGGCCCGGCCGACCGGCGGCCCGGGCATCGCGACCGCGTTGGGGTTGGTCGTCCCCAGCAGATCGTCCCAGGACGCGTACAGCCCGTAACTGTTGTTGATCCACACGGCCACCACGGAGATCGCCGTGAGCTGGCACACACCGATCATGACCGCGTGGACGACCCAGCGGACCGCTCCGGGTCCGCGCACCCGTGCCCACAGGGCGATGGTGCCCACCACCGCGACCGCGGTCGCCACCACGAGGGCGACGAAGAACGCCGTACCGGTCAGCGCCATGACCACCTCCTGAAACCTTCCGGACAACTCTGCCACTGCTGGGCAAAGAGACGGAGGAAGTGCCATGCGTGTTCGTCATGGAAAGGTCAAGGATCTTCGCATGCCAAATGGGGATACCGGGAAGGAACTTACCGGTGAGTCAGAAGTATTGACGCTGTCCGGAAAGGGTCTGACTGTAGTGGACATGTCGAAACTCCGGGCACGTCTGCTCGCCGTGCTGGTCGTCCTCTGCGGATTCCTGACGGTGCTGGGCTCCCCCGCCGGCGCCGCCGCCTCCGTCCCCGGCTCCCTGCCGTTCGACGGCACCGCCCTCACGGTGTCGAACGGCCGCTTCGTCGACGGCACAGGCCGCGAGGTCGTGCTGCGCGGCTACAACGTCTCCGGCGAGACCAAACTCGACGAGAACAAGGGGCTGCCCTTCGCCTCCGTCGCCGACGCCAGGAAGTCCGCCGCCGCGCTGCGCGCCCTCGGCGGCGGGAACTCCGTCCGGTTCCTGCTGTCCTGGGCGTACGCCGAACCGGTGCGCGGGCAGCTCGACGCCGCGTACCTCTCCGCCGCGACCGCCCAGATCGGCGCCTTCCTCGACGCCGGCATCCGCGTCTACCCCGACTTCCACCAGGACCTCTACTCCCGGTACCTCTTCAACACCGGCAGCTGGTACACCGGCGACGGCGCCCCCAAATGGGCCGTGGACCTCGGGAACTATCCGCAGGAGTCGTGCGGCATCTGCTTCATGTGGGGCCAGAACATCACCCAGAACAACGCGGTCACGGCCGCCCAGTACGACTTCTGGCACAACAGGTACGGCCTTCAGGACAGTTTCCTCGACACCTCGCAGAAGGTGATGGCGTACCTCAAGCAGAACCTGTCCGCCGATCAGTTCGCGGGCGTCGTCGGCTTCGACCCCTTCAACGAGCCGTACGCCGGAAGCTACGACTCCGGTGAGAACAGCCGCACTTGGGAGCAGAACGTCCTGCTGCCGTTCTACGTCAAGTTCCGCGCCCGGATGGACGCCGCCGGCTGGCAGGACAAGCCCGCCCTCGTCGAACCGAACCCCTTCTGGAACGGCAACGTCAGCAATCAGACGGGCGGGCTGCTCGACGCCGGTGTCCTCGGCGGCCGGTACGTCTTCAACACCCATTTCTACGATCAGAAGGCCATCTCCGGCATCCTCATGTGGGGCAACGCCTCCGACGGGCAGTACTCCACGGACTTCGGGAACGTCCGTGACCGGGCCGCCGCGCTCGGCACCGCCGCCGTCGTCGGTGAGTTCGGGCATCCTCTCTCCGGTATGGTCGCCGGCAAGGCCCCGACCGTCGTCAAAGCCATGTACCAAGCTCTCGACTCCCGCCTCAAGGGCGCCAACTGGTGGTCCGCTCCCGCGAGTTCGGGGCCCGTTCTGTCCGGTCAGCAATGGCAGTGGGACATCTACAACGGGCGTCATCACGAGTACATGAACGGCAACTCCAGCAAGCTGCTCACCTCCGGGGACGCCTGGAACGACGAGGATCTTTCTTCTGTGCGGCTCGATGACTCCGGTACCGCTGTACTCCGGCAGGATGCCCGGCTTCTCGACCGGATCTATCCCAGCGCGACGGCGGGTACGACGCTGGCGTTCACCTACGAGGACCGGTCCCGGGACGGGTCCACCGTCCTGACCTGGAACCCGGTGCCGAGTTCGCTGCCCAATGTGTCCTCGCTGGTGGGGGCGGGGCAGTACGGGGTGCTGGTGTGGCGGTCCAACGGGGGGTCCGCGCCTACCGAGTTGCATCTTCCGGCATCTTTCCCGACGGCTGCTACGACTGTCGTGTCCGACCTGGGGGTGGTGTACGGGCCTGCCGCGTACAGCGGCTCCACGAAGATCGGGGCGGCTGTCGAGCCTGGGGGGAGTGGGAGCCGGCGGTTGCTGTTGAGCGCGGGGGATTCGGGGGTTCTGCACTACGCGCTGGTCACCAATGGGGCTTCTTCGCCGTCTAGTTCGGTGCTGGCGGCGGCTCGGGCTGAGTTGGGGGCTTGGGTGGGGCAGAAGTTCAGCTAGAGGGGGTGGGGGGTTCTGATGTGGGGCGGGTGCGGGTGAGCTGTGGCTGGTCGCGCAGTTCCCCGCGCCCCTAGGACGGCGCTGCGCGCCGATCCGGCGGCGACGCGTCCTTGGAGACGGCGCTGTGCAGCCGGTCGGTGGTCGGGTCTGCGCGGTGGAGTTGTAGATCGATACAGCTCCGCGTCCCTGTAGACGGCGCTGCGCGCCGATCCGGCGGCCACGCGTCCTTGGAACGGCGCTGCGCGGCCGGTCGGTGGTCGCGTCCGCGCGGCGGAGTCGCAGATCGATACCGCCCAGTGTCCCTGTAGACGGCGCTGCGCGCCGGTCGGCGGTTGTGCTTGCGGGGCGGAGTTGCAGATCGATACAGCTCCGCGCCCCTAGGACGGCGCTGTGCGCCGATCCGGCGGCGACGCGTCCTTGGAGACGGCGCTGTGCAGCCGGTCAGCGGTTGCGCTCGCGCGGCGGAGTCGCAGATCCGCCGGTCAATCCCCCATCCTCCCCACCTCCTCCACCACCTCCCTCATCCCATCCTCCCCCCGCACCCTCTCCCCCAACTCCCGTGCCCGCTCCCCGAATCGGCCCGTCCCCGTCGCCCTCCTCAACCCCTCCGCCAGCGTCTCCGCCGTCAGTCTGCGCAGCGGCAGCACCCCGGGCGCCACCCCCAGCGCCACCAACCGCCCCGCCCAGAAGCCCTCGTCGAACTGGATCGGTACCGGTACTGACGGAACCCCCGCCCGGATGGCCGCCGCTGTCGTGCCGGCGCCGCAGTGGTGGACGATCGCCGCCATGTGCGGGAAGAGGAGGGAGTGCGGGACCTCGCCGATGGTCAGGATGTCGTCGGCGCCGGCTGTCGAGCTTTCCGCGCCTGCCGCCAAATCCTCCGCGCCCGCCCGCGAGCCTTCCGCGTCCGCCGCCGGACCTCCTGCCCTCGCCGCCGAGCTTCCCGCGCCCGCCAGCAAGCCTTCTGCGTCCGCCGCCGAGCTTCCCGCGCCCGCCCGCGAGCCCTCCGCGTCCGCCGCCGCACCTCCCGCCCTCGCCGCCGGACCTCCCGCCCTCGCCGCCGGACCTCCCGCCCCCGCCGCCGAACCTCCTGCGTCCGCCCTCGAACCTCCCGCCCCCGCCGCCAATCCCCCCGCCGCCAATCCCCCCACCCCCGAACCCCCCGCCTCCGACGACAACCCAGCCCACCCCCTCTGGATCACCCCCCGCAACCCCGCCCTCCGCAGCGCCCCCACCACCTCCGCGCTCAGCCCCTGCGGATCAGGGACCGTCGCGCTGCCCAGCCCCACGAACACCGGGGGAGGGCCCGCCGTCAAGAAGTCCCTTAGCTCCGAAGGGAGTTGGGACGCGGTGTCGTACGGCCACCAGTAACCCGTGACCCTCAGCTCCGGGCGCCAGTCCGGTGGGCGGGGGACCACTGAGGGGCTGAAGCCGTGGAGGTGGAGCTGGGAGCGTCGGCGGGGGCGGCGGCGGGACGGGCGTAGGCCCAGCTGGGCTCGGACTTGGGGGAGCGCGGGGGCGTAGACGTGGTGGACGGAGCGGTCGACCAGGTGGCCGGTGAGGAGGTTGGGGAGGGCGCCGAAATCGCCGTTGCCGAGGAGGGGCGGGGCGAACGCCCTTGTGGGGGCGATGGGTTGGAGGGGGAGGTCCAGGGCGGGGAGGCGCAGGCCCTCGGCGACCGTGTGGCCGAGCGGGGCGAGGGACGCCGACAGCAGGAGCGCGTCACTCGTACGGGCCGCCTCGATCACCCCGTCCGCGAGCTCGCCGACGAGCGAGCGGGCGAGGGCGACGACGCGGAACAGCTTGCCGGGGCCGCTGCCGCTGAGGTGCAGCCCCCGGCCGCGCGCGGACTCCAGTTCGGCGAGCGGATCCACCGGGAGGGGATGGAAGGCCACCCCGGAGCCGGCGACCAGCGGCGCGAACCGGGCGTGGGTGACGAGGGTGACCTCGTGCCCCGCCCGCACCAGCGCCTGCCCGACCCCGGTGAAGGGAGCCACGTCACCTCGCGAACCCGCCGTCATGATCGCCACTCGCACGAGGCACAGTATGGCGGCGCGCGGGCGCCCAGGGACCGTACGGAAACGGCCACTTCGCGGATCCGGCCGGAGCACTCCTGTCGCAGCCGTTGACTTACCTACCGGCCGGTTCTAGTTTCGGCGCGCGATGTGTTCGGTTCATCGACTGTTGTTCGACATCCCGTACAAGCCGGTGCCTCCGCCGGCCGAAGGAGCCGCATGTTCTCCCGACTCAGACGCAGCCTCTGTGCCCTGACCGTCACCGCCACCGCGGCGGCCGGTCTCCTGTTCGTCCAGCCGGGCACCGCCGAGGCGGCGACCTCGCGGCAGATCGCGGTGCCGAGCGCGCCGATGGGCTGGGCGTCCTGGAACAGCTTCGCCGCGAAGATCGACTACAGCGTCATCAAGCAGCAGGTCGACGCGTTCGTCGCGGCCGGACTGCCCGCGGCCGGATACCAGTACGTCAACATCGACGAGGGCTGGTGGCAGGGCACCCGCGACACCGCGGGCAACATCACCGTGGACGAGAGCGAATGGCCCGGCGGGATGGCCGCCATCGCCGACTACATCCACAGCAAGGGGCTCAAGGCCGGCATCTACACCGACGCCGGCAAGGACGGCTGCGGGTACTACTACCCGACCGGCCGCCCCGCCGCCCCCGGGTCCGGCAGCGAGGGCCACTACGACCAGGACATGCTCCAGTTCTCCAAGTGGGGCTTCGACTTCGTGAAGGTCGACTGGTGCGGCGGCGACGCCGAAGGGCTCGACCCGGCGACGACGTACCGGTCCATCAGCGACGCGATCGCCCGCGCGACGGCCGCCACCGGTCGCCCGATGACGCTGTCGCTGTGCAACTGGGGCCGCAAGAACCCCTGGAACTGGGCGCCGGGACAGGGCGCGATGTGGCGCACCAACGACGACATCATCATCTACGGCAACAAGCCGTCGATGCCGAACCTGCTCACCAACTTCGACCGCAACCTGCACCCCACCGCGCAGCACACCGGCTACTACAACGACGCGGACATGCTGATGGTCGGCATGGACGGCTTCACCGCCGACCAGAACCGCACCCACATGAACCTCTGGGCGGTCTCCGGCGCCCCCCTCCTCGCCGGCAACAACCTCGCGACGATGACGGCCGAGTCCGCCGCCATCCTCAAGAACCCCGAGGTCATCGCCGTCGACCAGGACCCGCGCGGCCTCCAGGGCGTAAAGGTCGCCGAGGACACCAGCGGACTCCAGGTCTACGGCAAGGTCCTCGCCGGCACCGGCAACCGCGCGGTCGTCCTGCTCAACCGCACCTCCGCCGCCGCGAACATCACCGCCCGGTTCGCCGACCTCGGCCTCACCGACGCCTCCGCGACCGTCCGCGACCTGTGGACCCGCGCCAATGTCGGTTCCTACAGCGGCAGTTACACCGCGAGCGTCCCGGCGGGCGGCTCGGTCATGCTGACCGTCACCGGCGGCACGGAGGCCGCGTCGAGCACGTACACCGGCACGTCCTCCTTCACGAACGTCGCCGCCGCGTCGAGTGGCGTCAAGACCGTCGACGTCGCCTACACCAACAACACCTCCGCCGCCCGCACGGCCACCCTCCAGGTCAACGGCCAGCACACCACGGCCGTTTCGTTCCCGCCGACCGGCGCCTCCCAGGGCACGGTCAGCGTCCAGGTCTCCCTCGCCAAGGGCACCGCCAACTCCCTCACCTTCACCGGCGCCCCCACCCTGGCCGACATCACCGTACGACCGCTGCCCGGCACCGACGGCACCCAGCTCATCGGCACCCAGTCCGGCCGCTGCCTCGACCTCGACGACAGCACCATCACCAACGGCACCCAGGCCCAGCTCTGGGACTGCAACGGCGGCCAGAACCAGACCTGGACCTACAACTCCCGCAAGGAACTGGTCGTTTACGGCAACAAGTGCCTCGACGCCTACAACCTCGGCACCACCAACGGCACCAAGGTCGTCATCTGGGACTGCAACGGCCAGAACAACCAGAAGTGGAACGTCAACACCGACGGCACCCTCACCAACGTCAACGCCGGCCTCTGCCTCGACGCGAACGGCGCCGCGACGGCGAACGGCACCCAGCTGGTCCTGTGGACCTGCAACGGCCAGGCCAACCAGAAGTGGAGCCGCAACTAGCCGACTGAGCGAGACTCACGGCGACTTGACTGGGTCCGCCGGGCATCCGACGCCCGGCGGCCCCCACCGCCCCCACCCGCCACGCGTACGACCGACCGCGCGCCCCTTTCCTTGACACCCCCGCGAGCGGCTCCCCATGGTGGACGAACCGGCGTCCGCCAGGCGCCCGTTCATTCCGGAGCCGAGGGGTGGAATGAACAGCGTCACCTTCGGAACCCTCAGCGTCACCCTGCCGGACCACCACGGCGCCCGCCTCACCCGCCTCCCGCACCGCACCCCGGCCGCACCCCCCATCCGCCTGCCCTACGGCAGACCGACCCCACCACCGCCCTGGATCACGGGCAGGCAACGGGAGTTGGACCTGATACGGGAGGCCGCACGCCTGCGCGGAACCGTCGAGTTCACCGGCGAGTGCGGCTCAGGAAAGACAACTCTCCTTCGCCACACGGCCGATGCCTACGTACGCGTCGGCTCCCTCGAACTGGAGGATCTGCTCCAGGAGTTGATGCGCCACTTCTACGTCTGCCCGGGCCCCGGCGGAGTCCGCTTCAGCACCGACGAGTGCGCGCGGGCCCTCGGGTACGTCAGAGGGGTCGTCGCCCTCGACGACGTCACCTGCACTCCGGCCGAACTCACTTATCTGCGGCGGGTGTTGCGGGGTTGTGGGCTCGTGATCGGCTCCGGGGGCGGGGTGTCGGGGGCGGGGTACGAACTGTCCGGGCTCGACGTTCCGGACGCCTTCGCCGTCGTCGAACGGGCCCTCGGGCGGCGGCTGTTCGCCAGTGAGGAGGGGGCCGTCCAGCGGGTGGTGGCGGCTGTCGGCGGGCAGCCGTCGAAGCTGCGGCAGGCCGCCGCGCTCGTGCGGTTCGACGGGTACGGGTTCGACGAGGTCGCGGCGGCTTCGGGGCGGCTCGACGAACTGTGCGTCTCCGCGCTGGACTTGGAGCTCAAGCAGGTGCTGGGCGTGCTCACTCTCCTCGGCGGTGCCTGGCTGCCGGGGGAGTTGGTGGCGCGGATGGCCGATGTGGCTTACGTGGCCGGGCAGTTCGAGACGCTGGCCGCGCGCGGGCTCGTCGAGGAGCGGTACGGCCGGTTCGGGCTGCCGGTGGGCAAGGCCGAGCTGTACCGGCGGCTGCTGCTGCACCGGTGGACCGGGCTCGCCTCCGCCGTGCGGTCGCTCGCCGCGTGGCTGGCCTCCTGCGATCCGGGCGGGGCCGACGCGCGGGGGGCCGTCGAGGCCGCCGTCGGTCTGCTGGGGGTGGCCGCCGAGCGGCGGGAGTGGCGGGCCGTCGTGCTGCTGGTGAGCGCAGTTGAGCGGGTGTTGTTCGTCCAAGGGCACTGGCAGGCGTGGCAGCGGGCGCTCGCGCAGGGGATCACCGGGGCGCGGGAGGTGGGGGACCGGGCGGCCGAGGGGTACTTCGCGCATCAGCAAGGGGTGGTGCATTTTCTGCATGACCGGGGGGAGCATGCGCGGCGGTTCCTGGAGCGGGCGGTTGAACTTCGGTTGGGGGAGGGGGATTTGGCGGGGGCGGCTGTGGCTCGGGGCAACTTGGCGTTGCTCGGGGCGGTGGCTGTGCCGGTGGTGGGGCGGCGGGACGGTGTGCGGCGGGTGGGGGTGGCGGTTGGGGCCGCGGTGGCCGCGGTGGTTGTCATAGGGGTGGCTGTGGGGGAGTTGACGGGTGGGGGCGGGGCGGGGCTGGCTGCTGCGCGGGGCGGGAGTTCACCTTCTGCGGGTTCACCCTCTGCGGGAGGCGGGAGTTCATCCTCTGCTGAGAGTTCGCCTTCCGCGGCCGTCCTCGCGGCGCCCCTGGTCGAGCCTGCCCGGGAGGCCTTCGGCCGCGTCCGCCTCTCCGGCCAACCCCCTTATCGGGAAGCGGACTTCACGGTCACCAACCCCAACGGCCGGGCGATCGGCATCGACGGTGTGCGGGTCGGCGGGGACGGTTTCAGATACGTGCGCGGGACGTGCGGGGCGGAGTTGGCGGCCCGGTCCGCGTGCACCGTCTCCGTCGGCTTCCGGCCGACGCGGATCGGCGCCGCCGAGGGTGACTTGACCGTCGTGTCCGGACGGCACACCGCCTCGGCGGGGCTGAGCGGGTCGGCGTACGTCCGCCTCACGGTCGTGGTGGCGGGCGGGCCCGGACGGACGGCGACGGTCACGCCCGACCATGGGCTGCCGGTCTGCGCGGTGCTCGTCCCCGGCGCGTGCGGATTCGAGGTGGGCGAGGAGGGGGTGCGGTTGACGGCGACCGTCTCCGGCCGGGGGTTGCGGCTGGAGGGGTGGGCCGGGTTCTGCGCCGGGGGGAATCCGTGCGCGGTCCCTTCGCTGACGGCCGATGCGACGGCTACGGCGAGGGTTTCGGCGCCGCCGAGCTGACCGGCGAGCGCTGTTCGGCTGGCCGGTGTGGGCTACCGAGCGCCGCTGTACTGATCGGCGTGGGCTACAGAGCGTTGCTCGGCCGACCGGCGTGGGCTACAGAGCGTTGCTCGGCCGACCGGCGTGGGCTACAGAGCGCCGCCGCGCTGATCGGCGTGGGCCACAGAGCGTTGTTCGGCTGATCGGCGTGGGCTACAGAGTGCCGCTGCACTGATCGGCGTGGGCTACCGAGCGCCGCCGCGCTGACTGGCGTGCGCCACAGAGCACCGCCGCACTGACCCGCGCGCGTCGCGAACCTCCGCTCGGGCTGACCGGCGCGAGCCGTAAAGCGCCCGCCGCACTGACCGATCGGGTGAGCCCCCGTGACCGCACCCCCTCCCGGCGCGTTCCTGAAAGCATGATCTCCACTCGACGTATGCTCGCCGCCGTCACCCTCGCCGTCGGTATCACCGGCCTCGCCGCCCCGCTGGCGAGCGCCGCCCCCGCGACCGACCCGGACGCCGGCAAGCTCAACCCGATCGCCACCCTGGACACCCTCGCCCTCAGCGACATCCCGGCGGAGCACCGGGCGGCCTACCCGAAGATCACCGAGCAGGTGCGTGAGGTGAAGAACGTCAGCCAGCTGGAGCAGCTGAGCGAGCTGCACCAGCTCACCGACCTCGCGGCGCCCGTGACGGGGCTGCTGCCGGCTGTCGAGGCCTGAGCGGCGGCTGCCGCGAGGGGGACGGGCACGGGGCCTCCCGGAGAACATCCGGGAGGCCCCTTTCCCTGCGGGGACCGCGCCGGGGAGCCTTGCCGTGCCGCTCGGCTCCGGGAAACCGCCGGGCCCGGCCCGGCCCGAGATCCGCGCCGCTCAGCCCAGGAACCTGAACCCCGGCCGCGGATGCATCAGGAACTCATGGTGCGAGATGTTCCACGCGTACGCCCCCGCCATCGCGAACGCCACCCGGTCCCCGGCCCGCAGCCCCGCCGTCGGCACCCGCCGCGTGAGTACATCCTTCGGCGTGCACAACTGCCCGGCCAGCGTGACGAGTTCACCCTCGGCGACGGCACGCGGCCACGGCTGCTCCCACCGCTCCACGGGCAGCACCGCACACGGCTGGTCGTGCCCCTTCGTCGCCGGTGTCCGCAAGTGATGGGTCCCGCCGCGCACGACCGCGAAGTCCTCGCCGTGACTGCGCTTCACGTCCAGCACCTCGGTGACGTACCAGCCGCAGTACGCGGTCAGCGCCCGCCCCGGCTCGATCCGCAACGTCAACCCCGGGTGCGCGTCGAGGAGTTCGGCGAGCCCCTCGCCGTAAGCGGCCCAGTCGAACAGCCGCTCCGGCACCGCGTAGTCGACGCCCATCCCGCCCCCACATTCACCTCGGCGAGCGCCACCCCGAGCCCGGCGGCCCACTCCACCACGGCCCGGGCCACCGCCACCTGCGCGTCGGCCTCCAGCCCACTCGCCAAGTGCGCGTGCACACCCCGGAGTTCAAGGCTCCCGTGCCTCCCCGAGGCAAGTCCGCGTACGACGGCCGCCGCGCGCTCCGGGTCCATACCGAACGGCGTCGGCCGCCCGCCCATCGCGAGCTGACTGCCCGTCAACGAGCCGTCGGGCACGGCCAGGTTGACCCGCACCAGCACCGCGACCCGCCGCCCGCGCGCCAGCTCCGCCAGCATGCCCAGCTCGTGCTCGCTCTCCACATGGAACCGCTCGACCCCCGCATCGAGCGCGGCCCTGATCTCGTCCGGCGTCTTCCCGGGACCGCCGAACGCCAGCGGCCTGCCGGGCACCGCCCTTGCGACATGGGCGAGTTCACCGCCCGACGACACCTCGTAGCCGTCGACGTACGGCTCCAGCGCGGCCAGGATCTCCGCCTCCGGGTTGGCCTTCGCCGCGTAGTACAGCTCGGCCCGCTGCGGCAACGCGGCGCGTACGGCAGCGGCGTGGCTGCACAGGGCGGCCAAGTCATAGACATAGGTGGGGAGTTCGGTCAGTTCCAGTGCGGTACGGCGCACCCGGTCGTTCATCGGCTGCGCGCCGAGGTCTCCGCCGCTCATCGCACACCCGCCAGGATCTCCTCGGCCAGCGGCGAGGCCAGCCGTACGTAGCCCGCCTCGCGGTCCGCCTTGCGCTCCCAGCGGGTCAGCAGGTTCGCCTTCGCCGGCAGCGGCACCCCGGCGAGCAGCGCCGCCAGCCTCGGCGGGCAGCCCGAGCGGTCGGCGTAGCTCTGGATCGCCGCCCGCACCCGCGCCCACAACTCCGGCTCCAGGGACGGGTGCAGGTCGGCGAGGGCCACCAGCAGCTCCGCGACGTTCCGCGCGGCGGACGGCACTTGCCACCCCACCCGGACCCGCACCGGCTGCTGCATGTTCTACGCCGTCCGCCCGGCCGAGGCCTGCTCCACCTGCCCGCGCACCTCGGACGCCGAACGGCTGCGCAGGATCGGCTAGTTCACCTTCGGTTCACTGCTGTGCTCCAGCGAACCCCCGGCCTGTTCCGCGAGCAGGAACTGCGTCGCCGCCAGCTCCGCGTACAACGCGTCCCCCACGGCGAGTTCACGGTGCGTACCCACCGCCCGCACCCGCCCCGCGTCCATCACCACGATCCGGTCCGCCATCGTCACCGTCGACAGCCGGTGCGCGACCACCAGGACCGTCGTCGACCGCGCCACGTCCGCGACCGTGTCCCGCAGCGCCGCCTCGTTCACCGCGTCCAGCTGCGACGTCGCCTCGTCGAGCAGCAGCAGCCGGGGCCGGCGCAGCAACGCCCGCGCGATGGCGACCCGTTGCCGCTCACCGCCCGACAGCTTCGTCCCCCGGTGCCCCACCAGCGTCTCAAGTCCCTGCGGCAGCCGCTCGACCAGCCCGTCCAGCCGGGTCGTCTTCACCACTCGCCGCACCGCGTCCTCGTCCGCCTCCGGATTCCCCAGCAGCAGGTTCGCGAGCAGCGAGCCCGACAGCACCGGCGCGTCCTGCTCGACGTACCCGATCGCCGCCCGCAGCTTCGTCAACTCCCAGTCCGCCAGCGGGAGTCCGTCCAGGGTGATCACGCCGGCCGACGGGTCGTAGAACCGCTCGATCAGCGAGAAGACGGTGGTCTTGCCCGCGCCCGACGGGCCCACGAACGCCGTCATCCCGCGCGCCGGCACCTCGAACGTCACCCCGTGATGGATGAACGGCAGGTCGTCGGCGTACCGGAAGCGGACGTCGGTGAAGGAGAGCGCGGCCGGTTCGGCGTCCGGCGACGGCAACGGGGCCGGGGCGGCGGCCGGTTCGGCCGGCAGCGCCATGGCCTCCTGGATCCGGGTCAGCGCCGCCGCGCCCGTCTGGTACTGCGTGATCGCGCCCACCAACTGCTGGATCGGCGACATGAGATAGAACACGTACAGCAGGAACGCCACCAGCGTCCCGACACTGATCGCTCCCGTCGCCACCCGCGCCCCGCCCGCCGCGAGCACCGTGATGAACGCCACCTGCATCGCGAGCCCGGCCGTGTTCCCGGCCGCCGCCGACCACTTGGCGGCGTGCACGCTCTGCCGCCACGACTCCTCGGCCGCCTCGTGCAGCGTCCGTTCCTCCCGGTGCTCCGCCCCCGCCGCCTTCACCGTCCGCAGCCCGCCCAGCACCCGCTCCAGCGACGCCCCCATCACCCCGACCGCGTCCTGCGCCCTGCGGCCGGCCCGGTTGATGTGCGGCACGATCAGCCCCAGCACCACCGCCGCCCCCGCGATCACCGCCAGCGTCACCCCCAGCAGCACCGGATCGACGAACGCCATCAGCGCCACCGTCGCCACCAGCGTCAGCCCGCCCGTCCCGAACCCCACCAGCGAATCCGTCGTCACCTCCCGCAGCAGCGTCGTGTCGGAGGTGATCCGCGCCATCAGATCCCCCGGCTCGGTCCGGTCCACCGCCGCCACCCGCAGCCGCAGCAGATACGACGACAGCGCCCGCCGCGCCCGCAGCACCACCGACTCCGCCGTCCGCCGCAGCACGTACGAACCCACCCCGCCCAGCACGGCGTTGGCGAGCACCAGCACCGACATCAGCAGCAGCGCGCCGCCGATCGAGCGGTCCGCGGACAGGTCGGCTATCAGCTCGCGCGCGACCAGCGGCAGCAGCAGTCCCGTCACCCCCGTCAGCAGCGACAGCAGCGCGCCGCCGAGCAGTGTCCAGCGGTGCGGGCGGACATAGCCGGCCAGCAGCCGCCAAGGGGGCGGGACGGCGGCGGGGGTGGGCTGCACAGGGGCTCCTCAGGGTCGGTCCGCCGGCCAGGCTATGTGGCCGGAAGACGTGTTCGCCATGCAGTCGATGATCAGTTCCGCGTAGGGTCGGCGGTGGGACGGACAGCAGCAGCCGACGAAAGGGGCAGCCCCATGGCACAGGAAGTGCGCGGTGTCATCGCGCCGGGCAAGGACGAGCCGGTCCGCGTGGAGACGATCGTCATCCCCGACCCGGGGCCCGGCGAGGCCGTCGTCCAGATCCAGGCGTGCGGCGTCTGCCACACCGACCTGCACTACAAGCAGGGCGGCATCAACGACGAGTTCCCCTTCCTCCTCGGACATGAGGCGGCCGGTGTCGTCGAGTCCGTCGGCGAGGGCGTCACCGACGTCGCGCCCGGCGACTTCGTGATCCTCAACTGGCGTGCCGTGTGCGGGAATTGCCGGGCCTGTCTGCGCGGGCGCCCGTGGTACTGCTTCAACACCCACAACGCCAAGCAGAAGATGACGCTCGCCTCGACGGGGCAGGAGCTCTCGCCCGCGCTCGGCATCGGCGCGTTCGCGGAGAAGACGCTGGTCGCCGCCGGACAGTGCACCAAGGTCGACCCCGCGGTCTCCCCGGCCGTCGCGGGCCTCCTCGGCTGCGGTGTCATGGCCGGCCTCGGCGCCGCCCTCAACACCGGCAACGTCGGCCGCGGTGACACCGTCGCCGTCATCGGCTGTGGCGGCGTCGGTGACGCGGCCATCGCCGGCGCCCACCTCGCGGGCGCGGCGCGGATCATCGCCGTCGACATCGACGACCGCAAGCTGGCGACCGCGAAGAAGCTCGGCGCCACCCACGGCGTCAACTCCAAGGAGACGGACGCCGTCGAGGCGATCCGCGAGCTGACCGGCGGCTTCGGCGCGGACGTCGTCATCGACGCCGTCGGCCGCCCCGAGACGTACAAGCAGGCTTTCTACGCACGGGACTTGGCCGGGACGGTCGTACTCGTCGGCGTGCCCACCCCCGAGATGAAGCTGGAGATCCCGCTCGGGGACGTCTTCGGGCGCGGTGGGGCGCTGAAGGCGTCCTGGTACGGGGACTGCCTGCCCTCGCGTGACTTCCCGCTCCTGATCGACCTGCACCTCCAAGGGCGCCTGCCGCTCGACGCGTTCGTCACCGAGACCATCCGACTCGACGAGGTGGAGAAGGCGTTCGAGCGGATGCACCACGGGGACGTGCTGCGCTCGGTGGTGGTCTTCTGATGGCCGCGCGCATCGAACACCTCGTCACCTCGGGGCAGTTCACCCTCGACGGGGGCACCTGGGACGTCGACAACAACGTGTGGATCGTCGGCGACGACCATGAGGCCGTCGTCATCGACGCCGCCCACGACGCCGACGCCATCGCCCGCGCGGTCGGGGAGCGGCGGCTGAAGGCGATCGTCTGCACCCACGCCCACAACGACCACGTCAACGCGGCGGCCGAACTCGCCGACCGCACCGGCGCGCGGATCTGGCTGCACCCGGACGACCTTCCGCTGTGGAAGCTCACCCACCCCGACCGCGACCCCGACGAACACCTCACCGACGGCCAGGTCATCGAGGCGGCCGGCGCGGACCTGCGGGTCCTGCACACCCCGGGGCACGCGCCCGGCGCGGTCTGCCTGTACGACCCCGCGCTCGGCGTCGTCTTCACCGGCGACACCCTGTTCAACGGCGGGCCGGGGGCCACGGGACGGTCGTACTCGCACTTCCCGACGATCATCGACTCGATCCGGGACCGGCTGCTGACGCTGCCGGCGCAGACGCGGGTGCTGACGGGGCACGGGGACGAGACGACGATCGGGGCGGAGGCGCCGCAGCTGGGGGAGTGGATCAAGCGGGGGCACTGAGAGTCCGCTGAAGGTTCGCTGTAAAAGTCGAGGACTCGCTGAAGACTCGCTGTAAAAGGCGACAGAAGGTGTCCGGCTTCTTCGTGAGCATGAAGCCATGGAAAACACGAAGCCGGACACCTCTCCCGCACCCCCCGCCCTGCACGGCAAAGTAGCCCTCGTCGCCGGAGCCACGCGCGGCGCCGGCCGGGGGATCGCCGTGGAGCTGGGCGCGGCCGGCGCCACCGTCTACGTCACCGGCCGCACCACCCGCGCCCGCCGCTCCGAGTACGACCGCCCCGAGACCATCGAGGACACCGCCGACCTGGTCACGGCGGCGGGCGGCACCGGGATCGCCGTACCCGCCGACCACCTGGAACCGGCCCAGGTCAAGAGCCTGATCGACCGCGTCGAGGCCGCGCAGGGCCGCCTGGACGTGCTGGTCAACGACATCTGGGGCGCCGAGAACCTCTTCGAGTGGGACACCCCGCTGTGGGAGCACGACCTCGACAAGGGGCTGCGGCTGCTGCGGCTGGCGGTGGAGACCCACGCCGTGACCAGCCACTACGCCCTCCCGCTCCTCCTGCGCAACCCCGGCGGCCTGGTGATCGAGGTCACCGACGGCACGGCGGAGTACAACCAGGACACCTACCGCGTGAACTTCTTCTACGACCTCGCCAAGGCGTCCGTGCTGCGCATGGCGTTCGCCCTGGGCCACGAACTGGCCCCCCGGGGCGCCACGGCCGTCGCCCTGACCCCGGGCTGGCTGCGCTCGGAGCTGATGCTGGAGCTGTTCGGCGTGACGGAGGCCACCTGGCGCGACGCGCTGGAGAAGGAGCCGCACTTCGCGATCTCCGAGACCCCCCGCTACATCGGCCGCGCGGTGGCGGCCCTGGCCACCGACCCCGACGTGGCCCGCTTCAACGGCACTTCGCTCTCCAGCGGCGCCCTGGCCCAGGAGTACGGCTTCACCGACACCGACGGCAGCCGCCCGGACGCCTTCCGCTACCTCGTCGAGGTCCAGGACAAGGGAAGGCCGGCGGATGTGACCGGATATCGCTGACCTGAGCCGACCTGAGTCGACCTGAGTTGACCTGAGAGGAACTTCACCGTTCTGTCACAGCCCGGCATGGGGTAGAACCGACGTGTCCGAGGGCGGGTCTAGGCAGGCGTGAGACGTTCCACAGGGAGGTTCGGCATGGGGGACATACGCAGACGCGCGGCCGTGGTGCTGGGGGTGAGCGGTCTTGTGGCACCGCTCACCCTCGCGCTGGGCGCCGGAAGCGCGCAGGCGGCGGCGAGTTGTACGAGCACCACAGGGCCGTATCAGCGGCAGGTGGAGAGGTTCCTGGGGCGGCCGGTGGACGGGAAGCAGTCCACCGCCGACTGCAACGCCATACGCGCGTTCCAGAACACGCACGGGATAACGCCCAGCATCGGGTACGCGGGGTCCGTCACCTGGGGCGTGATGGATCTGATCAACAAGCAGAAGGCCGTGGGGAACAACCCCGACAAGGACGGCAAGTGCCCCACGAACAAGGGCCGGATCGCCTGCGTGAACCTGACGCTCCAGCTCAGCTGGATCCAGGACGGCAAGAAGCTGGTGTACGGGCCGGTGCCGGTGCGCACCGGACGGGCGGGGTTCACGACCCGGACCGGGCTGAAGAAGATCTACTGGCGGCACATCGACCACGTGTCGACGATCTATCACGTCCCCATGCCCTACAGCCAGTTCTTCGACGGCGGCCAGGCGTTCCACTCGGTGGGCGTCAGCATGTGGAACCCGCCGGGCTCGCACGGCTGCGTCAACATGACGTCCACGGCGGCGAAGAAGTACTGGTCGCTGCTGAAGAACGGGGACGACGTCTTCGTGTACGGGCGCAAGCCCGGGACGTGACGCACGGCATGTGACCGGTAGCACGTGATCGACAACACGGCCCGGAATGCCCGGTATATAACCTATTAACTCACGTGGTCTTCACGCCGGAGCCCGTAAGATTCACACCATGTCCATCACTGTTGAACCCCTTACCGAGCGATCGGCCGCGGAGGTCAACGCGGAGATCCGGGCCCTGTGGTTCCGGTCGGGCGGGACATTGACCGGAGCCCAGCGCGAGGAGTACCAGCGCCTGGTCTCGGAGTGGGCCGAAGCGACTCAGCGCGCGGCGGCCCACGCGGCCTGAACTCCCGCCCGCCGCACTGCCACAGGGCACCCACCGACGTGGGTGCCCTTCCTCATGCCCGCGTCCTTCCGAGGGGCCACCGCTCAGCCCCAAGTCGCCGAGTAATAGTCCTGATACGCCCGCCGGTCCCGCTCCTCGCGGAGGTACCGCGTCGCCAGCAGCGCCCCCATGCTCCCCGCGAGGATCAGCAGCCCGGGCCCGATCGTCTTCGGATCGGACAGCCGCGCCGCGAGCGAAGTCCCGCCGCCCACCGGGCTGGTGGACCCCGGCGAGGCCGCACCCGGCGCGATCGCGGCCTGCGTCGGCGAGGCACCCGGCGCCGGCTGCTGCGCGGCCCCCGTCTGTGCGGCCACGATCAGCTTCATGTTCGTCGCCTGCAACGCCCGCGTCACCGGCTGGAAGAACGTCGTCCCGCCCGACGTGCAGTCCCCGCTGCCCCCCGAGGTGATCCCGAGCGCGATGCCCTCGGAGAACATCGACCCGCCGCTGTCCCCGGGTTCGGCGCACACGTTCGTCTCGATCAGCCCCGTGACCGTGCCCTCCGGGTAGTTGACCGTCGAGTTCAGCCCCGTGACCTGCCCGTCCCGCAGCCCGCTGGTGCTCCCGCTGCGGAACACCCGCTGCCCTACGACCGGATCGGCCGCGCCGGTGATCCGCACCCCGTTGCCGTTGCCGATCGCGACGACGTCCGCGCCCTCGCCGGCGTCCCCGCTCGCGTACGCCACCAGCGAGTAATCGGCGCCCGGGAACGAGGAGTTGACCGTGTCCCCGATCTGCTGTCTCGCTTGGTTGTCGGAGAACCAGATCGAACCGACGGGACCGCAGTGACCGGCCGTCAGGATGTAGTCCTTCTGTCCGTCGGTGACATTGAAACCGGCCGAACAGCGGCCCGTCGTCGACAAGATGGGCAGCGCGCCGTTGATCCGGGTGGTGAACTCCCCCTTCGTCCGCTCCATCTTCACGAACCCGCCGATGCCGGAGGCGACTTGGGTGAGCTTCGACCAGTCGTCCTTCGAGACCGTCGAATCGGCCTGTACGACCACCTGGTTGGTGCGGTAGTCCACCGACCACGCGGTCCCCGGCACCGTCGGTGCCGCCTTCAACGTCGCGGTGGCCGCCTTGAGTTCGTTCAGATTGTGCCCGACCATCTTCGGCTGGGCGCCCGCCTCGCGGACGGTCTCGGCGGCCTCGTCGTCGGTCACCGCGACCACCGGCCTCCCGTCGGCCCCGATCCAGCTGCCCGCCGTCCGCGCCGACCCCAGCCGCTGCGTCAGCGTGGTCCCCGTCTGTCCCGCCTCTTCCGCCGAACTGCGCACCAGCGAGGACGAGTTGGGCGTCTCGCTCGCCATGGCCGCCTGTGCGACCATGCCGCCTCCCAGGAGGAGTCCGCCGACGGCCGCCAGCCGCGTCACTCGCCGGACGGTCCGTCGTCGTACATGCCTCATCCATGGCTCCCGAACCCCGAACGCGCACGACGCCAGCCGCGCCGCGAGGCGCCGGTCGTGGAGCGCCCACTGTTCATACGGGCGGGGGAGCGGGGGTGTTCAACTGGGCTGGGGTGTTCGGGGGGTTGGGGCGGTGTACGGGGGTGGCGGCTCTTGGAGCGCCGGGTCGGTGCGGGGGCGCGACGGCTCCGGGAGCGCCGGGTCGGTGCAAGGGCGCAGCGATTCCAGCAGCACCGGGTCGGTGTAAGGGCGCAGCAGCTCCAGCAGCGTCGGGTCGCCGTCGCCTTCCACCCCGGCATCGGCGATCTTCCGCGCGATCCCGGCGAGGAAGTCCGCGAGCTGGACGCGGGGGTCGTGGCGGGCCGGTGCGAGGGTCAGTTCCGTGAGGCCGATGTCCCGGTCCGCCGCCGTCGCCCGCAGCCACTCGACGCGGTCCGGGGTGAGGGCGTTCTGGCGGTCGTGGATGAGGTGCAGGGGTTCGCCGGGGGTGTGCCAGTGGGCGGCGGTGTGGAGGACGGCCGGGAAGAGGGGGTCGAGGAGGGGGATGAGGGGTGGGGGAGTCCGGGTGCGGTGGGCGACGGCTCTTTCCCGGCTGAGGCGCGCGAGAAATGCGGCGGGGGGTGTTCCGGGATACGTCCTGCGGAGAGTTTCGGTGAGGTGGAAGAAGGCGTCGACGGAATTCTGGGGGCCGTCGTCCGGACGTACGCGTATGACCCTGTTCGCGGAGACCAGGAATGCACGCCATTCCGGTGCGGTGAATGTCCGTGGCCCTTCGCCGTACAGCACGCCGGCCGCTTCCCGGTCGTCGAGCAGCAGGTCGCAGAGGTGGTCCAGGAGGAAGCGGGACTTCTCGACGAGGTGCACGTGGGCGTGGCCGTGGAGGGGGCCGCCCGGTGCGAGGAACCATTCCAGGACCGGCCGGTGCTTTTCGCGGAGGAGGTGGGTCGCTTTGTATTCCTCGGCGGGGGAGCGGATGCGGTGCCTGATCTCGTGGAGATGCGCGCCGGCGATCTCGAAGGGAAGCCGAACGCCGGCGTGCGCGAAGAAAAGGGTGTTCCCGCCGACGAGATTCTCCCCGTCGGCACCGGACTCGTCACAGGCGATATAGGGCACGGGGTTCATTTTGGCGGCGAGGCCGGATGCCGCGCACAGGTTTTCCGAGGGAGCCGGAGCTGAGTCAGGGGCGCGGGGCTGTATCGATGTGCGGCTCCGCCGCCCGGCCCCCTGGAACCCCCCTGCAATGTCTTGACATGCCCCCGAAACCCTCCGTAACTTGAGCCCTCAATTTAGATTCGTGAAGCAAGTTCATGGATGTGAACGGAGAGTGTCCATGGTGGATCGCCGACGAAGTCGACGCCTGGTCGCCGGCCTCGGCTCAGCGGCACTGCTGTTCGGCGTGGCCGCCTGCGGCGGCGACTCCGGCAGCGCGCGCGGCGGGGACCCGAACACCCTGGAGGTCTGGACCCGCAGCGACCCCGAATCGGCGCTCACCTACAACAGGGTCTTCGCCGCGTTCACGAAGAAGACCGGCATCAAGGTCGACCACCAGCCGGTCGTCACCTTCGACCAGCAGCTCCAGGCCCGCGCGTCCACCAAGGACCTCCCGGACGTGATGATCAACGACACGGCGCTGATGGGCAGTTACCAGAGCCAGGGCCTGCTGAAGCGGATCGACCCGGCGACGATCGCGGGGGCGGACCAGATCGACGCGAAGACCTGGGCCACCACCGTCGGCCTCGACGGCAAGCACTACGGCATCCCCTACTCCCGCCAGGCCTTCACCCTCTTCATCCGCAAGGACTGGCGCGAGAAACTCGGCCTCCCCCAGCCGAAGACCTGGTCCGACCTGCTGACCCTCGCGAAGGCGTTCGCGAGCCGCGACCCCGACGGGAACGGCAAGAAGGACACGTACGGGATGGTCGTCCCCGCCAGCGCCCAGCGCGGGTACGTCGCCTGGTGGAGCGCGAGCTTCCTCTGGCAGGCCGGCGCCCGGATCATCGAGCCGACCAAGGGCGGCGGCTACCAGCCGGTCATGGACTCCGACGCCGCCGTCGACGCCGTCACCTGGCTGAAGAAGAACCTGTTCTGCGGCAAGGACAAGAACGTCGTCCAGCCCGGCGCGATCACCGCGATCACCGGCAACGCCTCCAACTTCCAGGACGGCAACGCCGGCATGTACCTCACCGGCCCCTACAACATCGCCACCTTCGACAAGGCGCTCGGCAAGGACAAGTACGAGGTCGTCCAGGCCCCGGCGGGCCCCGCCGGAAACAGCGACGTCCTAGCCGACGGCGAGAACGTCTACTTCGGCGCCAAGACCGGCAAGGACAAGCAGGAACAGGCCCTCGCCGCGTTCCTGATCTCCCCGCAGGGCCAGACGCTCGCCATGACCGGCGACCACCAGCCCGTCGTACGCATCCCCGTCAACAGCACCCTCGACGCCGCGAAAGTGCGCAGCGACCCGCGCTGGGACGTTGTGCAGAAGGCTTATCGGACCGCCTCGGTGCAGTTTCCGAACGCGCTGGACTGGGCGCCGTTCCGGCAGGACACCGCCGACGCGCTGAACTCGGTCTTCACCTACTGCGGCAGTGACGTGCGCTCCGCGCTGAAGGAACTCAACGACACCCTCGCCGGTGACCTCAAGGACCAGGACCTGCTGAAATGACCGCGACCACGCCGGCCCCCGCGCACCGCGCCCGGATGTCGATCAAGAGAAGCGCCCTGCCCTGGCTGTTTCTCGCGCCCGGACTGCTCCTCGCCCTCCTCTTCAAGTTCTGGCCCATGGCCAAGGGCATCTGGCTCAGCTTCTTCAAGGTCCGCCCGTTCCTCGGGGACCAGTGGGCCGGCGTCGACAACTACACCCGCGTCCTGGGCGACCACCGCTTCCAGGACGCCGTGGGCCACACCCTCCTCCTCGGCATAGGCCAGTCCCTCGGCGGCATCCTCGTCGGCTTCGTCCTCGCCCTGCTCCTCGAAGGCCAGACCCGCTCGCTGAAGGTCATCCGCACGGCCGTCTTCCTGCCGGTCGTCACCGCGACCGCCGTCGTCGGTGAGCTGTGGCGGCTGATGTACTACCCGACCTCCGGCGGCCTCATCAACAACGCCCTCGGCTTCCTCGGCATCGGCCCCACCCAGTTCCTCGACAACCCCGGCACCGCCCTGTGGTCCACGATGGCCATGGCCGTCTGGATGAGCGCCCCCTACAACATGGTGATCATCCTCGCCGGCCTCGCGGGCGTCGACCGCTCCCTGTACGAGGCCGCCGCCATGGACGGCGTCTCCCTGACGCAGCGGCTGCGGCACATCACGCTCCCCGCGATCCGCCCCGCCATCGGCATCGTCCTCACCCTCGCCGCCATCCGCGGCCTGCGCGTCTTCACCGAGGTGTACGTCCTGACCGGCGGCGGTCCGGCCGGCTCCACCGAGGTCTGGATGACCCGCGCCTACACGCTCGGCTTCGAACGCAACGACATCGGCGGCGCCTCGGCGGCCTCCGTGGTGCTGCTGTGCGTGACGCTCCTGCTGACCGTGACGGTCAACCACTTCCGCAAGAGGGGAGACGTCCGATGAGCGCGCCCGCCATCGACCCCGTCCGCACACCGAAGGCGTCCGCCACCGGGCGAAAGTCCCCGGCGACGAGAAACACCACCCCCGCCCGCTTCGACACCGCCCTCGGCTGGAGCGACCGCCCCGGACTCGCCTGGGCCCTGCGCATCCTCCTGTGCGCCCTCGCCCTCGCCGTCTTCGCCGTCCCCTTCCTGACGATCTTCGCCGGCGCCTTCACCACCGATCCCAGCGGCTCCGCCCTCTACTTCCTGCCGCACCACCCGACCCTGCTCAACTTCAAGGTGGCCGGCGAGCGCGGCATCTGGGACTACTTCACCAACTCCCTCGTCATCGCGGGCGGCGCCCTCCTGCTCCAGCTCGCCGTCTCGGTGCTCGCCGCCTACGCCCTCGCCCGCCACCGGTTCCGCGGCCAGGCCCTCGTCCTCACCCTGTTCATGCTGACGATGATGCTGCCCGAGGAGGTCATCGCGATCCCCCTCTCCCTGGTCCTCGGCCATGTCCCCGTCGTCGGCGTCGACCTCAAGGGCACCACCTGGGGCGTCATCCTGCCGCTCGGCGTCTGGGGCTTCTCCGTCATGCTCCTCACCGAGTTCATGAAGGACATCCCCACCGAGATCGAGGAAGCGGCCCGGCTCGACGGCGTCGGCGAGTTCCGTATGCTCTGGCAGGTCGTCCTGCCGCTGTGCAAGCCCGCCCTCGGCGTCGCCGGCGTCCTCGGCTTCGTGATGATCTGGGACCAGTACCTGCTGCCCCTCATCGCCTCCAAGGACCCCACGGACTACACGGTCACCGTCGCCCTGTCGATCCTGCGCACCGACCCCGAGGTCGGCTCCGGGGTCCTGCTCGCCGGCGCCGTCATCGCCCTCGTCCCCAGCCTCATCGTCTACCTGCTCCTCCAGCGCTCGCTGGTCACCGGCATCGCCGCCGGCGCCACCAAGGGCTGACCCCCCACGGCCGTAGAGAGAAGACATGAAGTTCCAAGGAGTGCTGTTCTTCCCCGTCACCCCGTTCGGCCAGGACGGGCGGCTGGACGAGGAGTTGCTCGCCCGGCACATCGAGAACGGGGTGACGGCGGGCGCGGGCGGGGTCTTCGTCGCCTGCGGGACCGGCGAGTTCCACGCCCTCACCCCGGAAGAGGTCGAGCAGGCCACCGAGGCCGCCGTCAAGGTCACCGCCGGGCGCGTCCCGGTCCTCGCCGCCGCCGGCGGGCCCGTCCCGGTCGCCCGCGACCACGCCGTACGCGCCGCCCGCGCCGGCGCCGACGGGATCCTCCTGCTGCCGCCCTACCTGGTCACCGCCCCGCAGCAGGGGCTCGTGCGGTACGCCGAGGAGGTCACCGCCGCCACCGGACTGCCGGTGATCTTCTACCAGCGCGGCACCGCCCGCCTCACCGAGGACACCGCCGCCGCGATCGCCGCCCTGCCCAGGGTCGCCGGACTCAAGGACGGCCTCGGCGACCTGGAACGGCTGCACCGCATCGTGCGCCGAATCCACGCCACACGGCCGGAGTTCCAGTTCTTCAACGGGCTGCCCACCGCCGAGATGACCGCCCCCGCCTACCAGGGCATCGGCGTGGACCTCTACTCCTCCGCCGTCTTCGCCTTCGCCCCCGAGATCGCCCTCGCCTTCCACCGCGCCCTCGCCGCAGGGGACACGGCCCTGGTGGGCACGCTCCTCGACGAGTTCTACGCCCCCCTCGTCGCCCTGCGCGACGAGGTCCCCGGATACGCCGTCGCCCTCGTCAAGGCCGGCGTCCGGCTGCGCGGACTCGACGTCGGCGGCGTCCGCGCCCCCCTCGTCGACCCCACCCCGGACCACCTCGCCCGGCTGGAAGAACTGCTCGCCCACGGACTGGAGACCGTCGCCGCATGAGCGCCACCCGCATCCGCGAACTCGTCGTCACCCCGATCGCCTTCGCCGACCCGCCGCTGCTCAACTCCAACGGCTGCCACGAACCCCTCGCCCTGCGCGTCATCCTCCAACTCGTCCTGGAGGACGGCACGGTGGGCCTCGGCGAGTCCCCCGGCGGCGCGGTCCGCCTGGAACGACTTGAGCTCGCCGCGAAGACGGTCGTAGGCATGGACGTCTTCGACACGACGGCGATCGGCGCGGCCGTCGATACGGCGCTGCTGCCGTCGGTGCCCTCCGCGCACGAGCGCGGCTGGACGCACTCCGCCGTCGAGGTCGCCTGCCTCGACGCCCAGGGCAAGCTGCTCGGCCGCCCGGTCAGCGATCTGCTCGGCGGCAAGGTCCGCGACTCCGTGCCGTTCGCCGCGTACCTCTTCTACAAGTGGGCCGAACACCCCGAGCTGGACGGCCGCCCGGCGATCACCGACGACTGGGGCGCCGCCCTCGACCCCGCCGGAGTCGTCGCACAGGCGCGGCTGATGCAGGAGCGGTACGGGTTCAAGTCGTTCAAGCTCAAGGGCGGCGTCTTCCCGCCCGACGAGGAGATCGCCGCGATCCGCGCCCTCGCCGAGGCGTTCCCCGGACAGCCGCTGCGGCTCGACCCCAACATCGCCTGGACCGTGGAGACTTCGAAGTACGTCGCCGAACAACTCGACGGCGTCCTGGAGTACTTGGAGGACCCGACCCGGGGCATCGAGGGCATGGCCGAGGTCGCGAAGGCCGCGTCGATGCCGCTCGCCACCAACATGTGCGTGATCGCCTGGGAACACCTCAGGCCCGCGCTCGAACAGAACGCCATCCAGGTCCTGCTGACGGACCATCACTACTGGGGCGGACTGCGCCGCACCCGTGAACTCGCCGCCGTCTGCGAGGCGTTCGGGATCGCGCTGTCCATGCACTCCAACTCCCACCTCGGCATCAGCCTCGCCGCCATGACCCACGTGGCCGCCGCGATCCCCAACCTCGACCACTCCTGCGACACCCACTACCCGTGGAACAGCGGCGACGAGATCATCGCCGGCGGCCCCCTGAAGATCGAGGACGGCGAGATCAAGGTCCCGACCGGACCGGGACTCGGCGTCGAACTGGACCCCGACGCCCTGGAGCGTGCGCACCGCCGCTACCTCGACGCCGGGATGCCCGGCCGCGACGACACCGGGTACATGCGGCGCTTCCAGCCGGAGTACGAACTGAAGCTGCCCCGGTGGTGATGCTTAGACTGCGGCCATGGAAGACAAGCCGCTCGACGCCCTGGCCGCGGGCAAATACCTGCTGATCACCAGCTACCGCAAGAACGGAACCGCCGTCGCCACCCCCGTCTGGGCGGTGCGCGACGGCGACGTCCTCGGCGTATGGACGGTCGCCGACTCCTGGAAGGTCAAGCGCATCCGCGCCCGCCCCGGCATCCTCGCCGGCCCCTGCGACGTACGCGGCAACCCCACGGGCGCGCAGCTGCCGGCCACCGCGGAGCTCTGCGACCCGGAGACCACCGAGCGCTACCGCAAGCTGATCGCCCGCAAATACGGCATCCTCGGCCGCCTCACCCTGCTCGGCAGCAGGCTGCGCCGGGGCAGCGGCGGAACGGTCGGCATCAAGGTGACCCTGACGGGGGAATGAGGAACGGGGGGTACGAGAACCCGTACCCCCCGCTTTCTTCACAGCCCTACGAGGGGTCCGTCACCGTCCCCACCACCGGCTTCCCCGGCAGCGGCTTCCCCATCTCGTCGGTCAGCTGGAGCCACACCGAACGGACCGGCTCGGCGACGTCGTCGCGGACGGTGGGAATCTCGACGTCGACCGTGGTCTTCCCGGCGGGGATCCCCCACCACATCCACAGCTCCGCCTGGGACAACGGGCGCTCCGGATCGGGCGAGGCGCCCGAGTTGTCGGCCAGCCACTGCGGCGTGACGTCCTTCGTCGACAGCTCGGCGCCCCCGGTGACCGGCGCGAACCGGGCCGACTGCCAGAGATCGACGTCGGCCGGCTCGGCGAGCGTGAGCCGCCAGCGCAGGGTCTCGCCCTCGGTCACCTTGTCGGCGACGGGCACGAGGGACATGGCGGGCCGCGGATCGTCGTTCAGCGCGGTCACCCCGCCCCGGTGCGCGCCGACGACCGCGCCGCGCACGGCCTTGACGACGATGTCGTACCGCATGTCGTACCCGAACCGGGTGTCGCCCTTCACCTCGACCGGCACGTCGATGCTGTTCGCGCCCGGCCGGACGCCGACCAGCTTGTCCTTGGCCTTGCCGGTCGCCGGGTCGATGACGTAGTAGCGGACCTGGCCGCTGCCCTTGCCGGAGACGGTGACCGGGACGTGGTAGGTGCGCACGCCGGAGTCGCCCTCCTTGACGGTCAGGCGGCCGACGTCCACGCGCGCCAGGGGCGACGAGGAGACCGCCGGGGTGCCAGGACGCCAGCCCCAGGCGTCGACCAGCCACGCCTTGCCGGTGGCCGAACGCGGCGTCAGCTCAAGGGACTTGACCTTCTTCACGTCGAAGCCCGCCTTCAGCGGGACGCGGACCTCGCGCGCCCAGGCGGAGGTGGTGCGGTCGGAGCCGGGCAGGCCGTCGACACTGACCTGGCCGAGCTTCGCGCGCTTCCCGGCCGCGTCGACGACGGCCACGTCCAGCTTGGTGCCCCGGGAGTTCGGCGGCACGAACACCCGCAGCGCGAGCGACTGCGCACCGGCCAGCGACAGCGGCTGCGCGGAACTGATCCGCGCGACCGTGCCCGGCTTCTTCCAGTCGAGGGCGACCGCGCGGCGGCCGGTCTCGAAGTCGGTGTCCCACCGCGCGAAGTGCGGCGAGAAGCCTTCCGTGCGGCAGGACTTGGCCTCGTTGTCGTTCACCGCGTCGCACAGCCGCGCGCCGGTGACCGTGACCGGCCCGTCGGGCAGGAAGCCGCCGGTGCGGTTCGCGCCCACGGCGTGCGTGAGGACCTGCGCCGGCCCCGCGGACGGCATCCGCGTGCCCGAACCGTCCAGCAGCGGACGGACCTTGTCGTCACCGGCGACGAACAGCCGTGCGGCGGCGGCGATATAGGCCGCGCCCGCCTGATGCTGCTGCCCCGCCGTCAGCCGGGTCGCCGTGCCCGGCGAGCAGACCGGGTCGCGGGCCTCGGGGACGTCGTAGAAGTCGTCCGCGGACGGGGCCTGCGAACTGCCGGGCGTCCACTCCGAGTTGAAGTAGTTGTGGTTCGCGCCGACCACGTACAGCGAGCTGTGCAGAGCGCTGCCCTTGCTGATCGCGCGGGTGCCGTCGGTGTAGACCTCGCCCTGGAGATCGGAGACGTCGCCGTCACAGCCCGGGAGGATCGTCACCGACGGCACGTCCGCGACCGGGTTCTGGCCGAAGATGGTCGGCCCGATCAGGACATTGCCGCTGATGCGCCAGCGCACCTTGCCCGGCGCCCCGTCCTGCTTCGCGGGCGGCGGGTAAAGGCTGTCCATGGCGGCCCGGTTGACCCCCTCACCACCGCGCGAGTGCCCGACGAGGAGCACCTTCGAGAGGTCCGCCGCAGGTGCCTTGCGGACGGCGGCGGGGGCGGAGGAGGGCTTCGCCGCCCAGTCGGCCCAGCGGGCCAGGTGCCGGCGCACCAGCGAGGAGCGGGCCTGCGCGCCGGCGTCCTCGATCTCCGCGTCCTGGCCGTTGATGCCGTTCGCGGAGATCGAGACGGTCACATAGCCCTGGGACGCGAGGAGTTGCTGGTCCTTGAGGTAGCCCTGGTAGCTGGGGATCTGCCGGAAGCCGGACCGGCAGGGCCAGTCGCCGCTCACCCGGTCGGTGCCGGGCTTGTAGCAGGTCGAGTGGCGGCCGTGCAGGAAGAGGGCGACCGGGCGCTTGCCGGTGGCGTTCGCGGGGGCGACGACCAGGCCCTTCATCTCCACCGGGACCTTGAAGCCGGGGAGTTTCACCGAGGCGAGGGAGTACTCGCCGGTGGTGGTGCGGTACGGGCCCGGCTTGCCGGGGTCGACCGGATTGGCGGGCTGGGCGGCGGGGGCGCTCGGCACGGCCTGGGGCGCTATCTGCCGGTGCTGCGGCGCCGCGTCCAACCGGCGTCCGCCCGCCTGGACTTCGAGGCCCGCGAGATCGCCGGTCAGGCCGGTGGCCTCGGTCAGCGGCAGCCGGAAGGTGCGGCCGTCGCGCGCGGCCTGCGGGACGCCCACGAGACGGCCGTCGGCGTGGAACTCCACGCGCGCGTCGCCCATGGGGACCGGGCGCGGCGCGCGCCACAGAAGATCTTGGCCGGAAATCCGCCAGCCGGGCGGCAGTTGGCCGGCCGCGTCCGGGCCCGCCGCGTTCGGTCCTGCCGCCTCAGGGGTGGCCGCCGACGGTAGCGGCCGGGCTTGGGCGAGCCCCGGTGAACCCGCCAGGACCGCGAGCGCGGCCACGGCGGTGACACCTATTCGCCGGGATGGGGACAAGAGGGTTCCTCCTCGCACGGGAAACACGGGGGTACGGGCGGCCCTTCGGTCCCGGGCGCCACGCACATCCCAAGAGATGCAAAAGAACGCCCTATGAGTTGCTTGTGTGTTCGAAGTTCTGAACTCCGAGCGAAAAGATCAAGCCAACGCGCGTGCGCCGCGCCCCGCGCGGAAAGGCCCCTCACCATGAGCCGAACTCCCGTACTGCGCGCGGCCGTCGTGGGCACCGGACACCGCGCCCGCACCTTCACGGCCGACCTCGCCGCCCGCCCCGGCCACGAGGTCGCCGCCCTCTGCGACCCCAGCCCGACCCGCATGGCCGTCCACAACCGCCTGCTCACCGCCTGCGGCGCGCCCGCCGCGAGCGTCTGGGAACCGGACCGCTTCACCGAACTCCTCGGCAAGGAGGGCATCGACGAGGTCGTCGTCACCACCGTCGACGCCGAGCACGACCGCTACATCGTCCCCGCGCTGAAGGCGGGCTGCCGGGTGGTCACCGAGAAGCCCATGACCGTCGACGCCGAGCGCTGCGCCCGCATCCTCGACACCATCCGCGAGAGCGGCAACTCCCTGACGGTCGCCTTCAATTACCGGTTCAACCCCGTCCACGAGAAGGTCCGCGCCCTGCTCGCCTCGGGCGCCGTCGGCGAAGTCCTCTCCGTCCACTTCGAATGGCTCCTCGACGTCCGCCACGGCGCCGACTACTTCCGCCGCTGGCACCGCGAGAAGGCCAACAGCGGCGGCCTGATGGTCCACAAGGCGAGCCACCACTTCGACCTCGTCAACTGGTGGCTCGCCGACACCCCCGAGGAGGTCTTCGCCTACGGCCGCCTCGGCTTCTACGGCCCCGAGGCGGGCGCCCGCCACGGCCTCGCCCGCCCCTACGAGCGCGCCCACGGCGCCGATGCGGCGGCCGGCGACCCCTTCGCCCTCGACCTCGCCGCCGACCCGGACCTGCGCGCGCTCTACCTGGACGCCGAGGCGGACGACGGCTACCACCGCGACCGCAACGTCTTCGGCGGCCCCGTCACCATCGAGGACGACCTGTCCGTCCTCGTCCGCTACACCAAGGGCGCGACGATGACGTACCACCTCACCGCGTACTCCCCCTGGGAGGGCTACCGGGTGATGGTCAACGGCAGTTCGGGGCGGCTGGAGCTGGAGGTCACCGAGAACTCCTGGGCCCCGGCGCCGGGCAGCGGACGCCGGGCCGAGAGCCGAGTCCGGCTGACCGTACGGCCGTTGTGGGAGCCGCCGGCCGAAGTGCCGCTGGACTTCGACCACGCGCCGCACGGGGGCGGGGACCGGCGGATGCTGGACGCGCTGTTCGGGGCGGGGGAGGGGGCTGTCGCAACCGAGCGGGACGGCGGGTTCGCGCTCGCCGTGGGGCTCGCGGCGAACCGCTGCTTCGGAAGCGGACTCCCGGTCCGCACAAGGGAGTTGCTGCCCGGCCTGTTCTGAGAGCCGCTCAGGTCCAGGCCCGGTACGGCTCGTCGAGCAGCTGGAAGACCGGCTCGCCCCGCACCGGGTCCTGGGCGGCGGACAGCCGCACCCGGTCCCCGCTGTGCACCCCGATCGGCGGTCCCATGACCCGGCCCCGGACCACGAACCCCTCGGCCATCTCGATCATCGAGACATTGCGCGCGCCCGGGGTGCCCCGGTGCAGGACCGTCGAGTGCCGGACCGTGCCGACGCCCTCGCTGCGCTCGGTGCTCAGCTCGCTGCCCCGGCAGACCGGGCACAGCAGCCGCTGGTACATCGTGGTGCCGCACCAGGTGCAGCGCTGGTAGTGCATCGTCTCGGAGGTCTCGGCCCGGCGCTCCAGGACGCCCGCCGCGCCGGACGCCCGCTGCGTCGCGTTCGAGTGGTGGTACACGCTGGTCAACTCCCTGCATACGCCCGGCAGATCAGCCATGCGCGGTACGCGGGTGCGACCGTGCACGGAGCCAGGCTATGGCACTCAGTGTCAGTCGTAAAGGCACTGCGTACCCTTAACTCGGGAAGCAGGGGGTCGTGCTGGGAAGCAGGGGGTCGCCGGGGCGGCAAGGGGTCGCTAGGGGGGGGTCAGCGCCCCAGCGCCGTCTCGACCTCCTGCACGACCCGCCACAGCGGCGCGTCCCGCCGGGCCACGACCACGACGACGTCCCCGTCCGCAGGGGCGCTCGCGGGGGCGGCGAGGCCGTACGTGCGCTGGACGTACTCCAGCGCGTGGTCGACCAGCGCGTGCGCGTCCCCCGCGCCGCCCGAACGCAGCCAGGAGCGCAGCGCGTTGTTGTGGGCGGCGACCACGGCGGCGGCGATGACCTCGGCCCGCAGCTGTCCGTCGGAACCGGTGAGCCGGCCGCGCAGATATCCGGCGAGCGCGCGTTCGTAGCGCCACACCACCGACAGCTCGTACGCCCGAAGTCCGGGGACCCGCTTGGTGAGTTGGTAGCGCTGCACGGAGAAGGCGGGGTTCTCGGTGTACATCCGCAGGATGACCCGGACCGCGTCGCACACCCGCGCCACGGGGTCGGGCCCGCTCTCACCGGCGGCGAGGAACGCCGTCAGCCCGGTGAGACCGCTCTCGTGGTCGGGGAAGACCACGTCCTCCTTGGAGGGGAAGTAGCGGAAGAACGAGCGGCGGCCGACCCCGGCGAGGGTGACGATGTCGTCGACCGTGGTCTGCTCGTAGCCGCGCTCCAGGAACAGCTGGAAGGCCGCCGTCACCAGCGCGTCCCGCATGGACGGCTTCGCGGGCGCCGTGCCCGCCGGCGCTCCGCCCGCCGGTGTCACGCTCTCCGGTCTCATGCCGGGGAACGTAGCACGGGATGGCACTCAGTTCCCTGACGGGGCGTACCGAGTGCCATCCCGCGAAGACGTCAGAACCGCTCGGCCGCTTCGACCACGTTCGTCAGCAGCATCGCCCGCGTCATCGGACCCACCCCGCCGACCGGCGGCGCGAAGGAACCGGCGACATCGGTGACGTCCGGGTGCACATCGCCCAGGATGCCCTCGACCGTGCGGGTCAGGCCGACGGACAGGACGGTCGCGCCGGGCTTGACCCAGTCCGGGGTGACGAGGTGCGCGACACCGGCGGCGGCGACGACGACGTCCGCGACCCGGGCGTGCGCCGCGACGTCCTGCGTCGCCTCGTGGCACAGCGTCACCGTGGCGTGCTCGGTGGAGCGGGTCAGCATCAGGCCCAGCGGGCGGCCCACGGTGATCCCGCAGCCGATCACGCAGAACTGCTGGCCGGTGATCGCCACGTCGTGGCGGCGCAGCAGGTCGATGATGCCGCGCGGGGTGCAGGGCAGCGGGCCCGGGATGCCGAGGACCAGCCGGCCGAGGTTGGTGGGGTGCAGGCCGTCGGCGTCCTTGGCGGGGTCGATCAGCTCCAGCACCGCGTGGGTGTCGATGTGCGCGGGCAGCGGCAGCTGCACGATGAAGCCCGTGCACGCCGGGTCCTGGTTGAGCCGCAGGACGGCCGCCTCGACGTCCGCCTGGGAGGCGTTGGCGGGCAGCTCGACCTTGAGCGAGGCGATGCCGACCTGCGCGCAGTCGCGGTGCTTGCCGCCGACGTAGGAGCGGCTGCCGGGGTCGTCGCCGACGAGGATCGTGCCGAGCCCGGGGGTGATCCCGCGCTCCTTGAGGGCCTGCACGCGCAGGGCCAGCTCACGCTTGATGTCGGCCGCAGCGGCCTTGCCGTCGAGAAGTGTCGCGGTGGTCACGGGAGTGCTGCCCTTCAGGCGAGACGTCGTACAGCGGGAACCGGCGGACGTCCTCGGCCCCCTCGTGCCATCGTACGACGATCCGGCCCGCGACCCGGCCTCGGACCGCTTCCTGGACAGGGCACCCGCGCGGGGCTCTCGTAGGAAAAAACGAACCGCCGTGAACTCGGTCACCCCCGCGCGCGTATCCATCCCCGGGGATACGAGAGAGGGAGGGAGAGCCGCCGTGCCGACACCGGAGGCCAGTGGGGAGCCGTTCGAGCGGGAGGTCCTGGAGCCCATCGTGGTCCTCAGACCGCGCCGCACCGACGCCCTCGCGGACCTGTTCCGCGAACTGACGGAACTGAGCGACACCCAGGGCCAGGACGACAAGACCCGCACGTACGAGGCGGTGGACCTGACCCCGCCGCCCGTACAGGAAGACGACACCCAGTACATCCCCCCGCTCCCGCCGAACCCCCCGAAGCCGGCCCCGAAACCGGCCAGGAAGCCGGCCCCGGTCCGCGCGTCCGGCCAGGGCCTGCGCAGGGCCGCCGCGCTCGCCGCCGTCTGCGCGGCGGCCGTGATGGGCTTCGCCGCCGCCCTCCTGCTCCCCGGCAAGGAGAGCGACGCGGCGGTCCAGATCCCCGTGACCACCCCCTCGGTCACGGCGGACCCCACCCCGTCCGCCCCGCAGGCGGCCCCCGACCCCGACGGCGAGGGCACCTTGCGCGAGGGCGACAGCGGCCCCGAGGTGGTCGACCTCCAGCAGCGGCTGCGGAAGATCCCCAACGTCTACGACCACGGCTCCACCGCCGGCACCTACGACGCCACCCTCAAGGAGGCCGTGGCCCGCTTCCAGCTCTGGTACGGGATCAGGGGCGACGAGAACGGCGTGTACGGCGACGACACCAGAAAGGACCTGGAGTCACGCACCTCGTGACTGGGCCAGCAGCGCCTCGGTGACCGCCCGCACCCCGCGCGCGATGTGCTGGAGCTGGGCGAGTTCGGCCGCGTACATCTTGATCGTGTGCTCGATCGCCGACTCGTGCAGCCCCAGCGCGGGCAGGTCCGCGCGCGCCGTCTGGAGCGCCGTGCGCGCCACCCGCACCTCCTGCTGGACCTGGAGGTGCGCGTGCCGGGCCAGCAGCACGGGGTGGCGCTGCATCGCCGGGTAGCTCGCGTACCGCGCGGGCACCAGCTCGCGCAGCCATCTGACGGCCGAGCGCTCCCAGTCGTAGCTGCCGGGGGTCTTGACGTGGCGGGGCCAGTCGGGGCTGAGGCGCGTCGTCGTGAGAGTCATGAGCGTGGCCTTCGATCGTGCGGCAGTGCGACCGTGAGCAGTATTTATATATGCCGTCACCTTTGCAAGGCGTATGAAAACATTCACGGAAGACTCGCACCACCGGGCCGCGATTGTCAGGCCCCGCGCAGGGGTCTAGAGTCCGCCGACGTCGGAGATCCCGGAGGTGCGGTGGAAACGGCGGCAGCACACCTGCGCCCGGACGGACGGGACGTGCTTCTCGTCGCCCTCGTCATCCCCCTGCGCGGCCCGGCCGGCATCTTCGGCCCCGCCTGCGAACTGTCCGCACAGCTCGCCGTCGAGGAGCTCAACGCCGCCGGCGGGATCCACGACCGCGAGGTACGGCTCGTGGTGATCGACGGCGGCCGCCCTCCGCACCAGGTCGCCGACGAGGTCGAGGGGCTCGTCTCGCTCGGCGCCGTCGACGCCGTCGTCGGCTGGCACACCTCCGCCGTGCGCCAGGCCCTCGCCCCGCGCATCGCCCGCCGCGTGCCCTACATCTACACCGCCCAGTACGAAGGCGGCGAGCGGACCCCCGGGGTGTTCCTCACCGGGGAGACGGACGTGCGGCAACTCGCCCCGGCCATGCGGCTGATCGCCGAGACCACCGGCGCCCGCCGCTGGTGCACCGTCGGCAGCGACTACGTCTGGCCCCGGGTCACCGCCCGCACCGCCCGCCACTTCGCCCGCGACTGCCGGGGCACCACCGTCGACGAACTCTTCCTCCCGCTCGGCACCGAGGAGTACGGCCCCGCCCTGCGCCGCATCGAGGCCAGCGGCGCCGACGCCCTGCTGATGCTGCTCCTCGGCGACGACGCCGCCCGCTTCAACCGCGCGTTCAGCGCCGCCGGACTGCACCGGCGCTGCGTACGCCTCAGCACCCACATGGACGAGAACCTGCTGCTGGCCACCGGACCCGACGCCACCGAAGGACTCTGGGCCGCCTCCGGCTACTTCGACTCCCTCATGACCACCGAGAGCCTGTCCTTCGGCCACCGCTACACCCGCCGCTTCGGCCCCGAGGCCCCGGTGGCCGGCAGCCTCGGCGAGTCCTGCTTCGAGGGCATCCTGCTGCTGGCCGCGCTCGCCGCCCGCAGCGGCCCCGGACTGTCGCAGCCGCCCGCACCGGACGACACGATCTCCTACGAGGGCCCGCGCGGCACCCTCCGGATGCGCGGCAACCACCTCGAACAGCGGCTCTACCTCGCCCGCGCCGAAGCGGTCGACTTCGAGATCACCAGCCGGCTCTGAGAGATCACCAGCCGACTCTGACCGCCGTAGCCGCCCGCCCCTGCGGCCCCAGCACCAGCTCGAGCCGGGTGAGCGCGTCCACCAGCTCCGGCATCCCGCCCATCCCCTCCAGCGCCTCCTCCTGCGCCGCCCGGACGAGTCCGGCCACCACCCGGTACCGGGTCCGCCCGCGCGCGGAGAGATACAGCAGGACGCGGCGCCCGTCCCCGGGGTCCTTGCGGCGGTACGCGTGCGCCGCCGACACCAGCCGGTCCACCAGCTTGGTGAGGCTCGGCGCGGGCATCAGCGCGTACTCGGCGACATCGGACATGGCGTGGCCGCGGCCGTCGGACAGCAGCGACAGCACCCGCCACTCCTCGACGGAACAGTCCTCGGGCTCCAGCGCGAGCGCGAGCCGTCGGGTCAGCAGCCGCTCCGCGCTGCTCAGCAGCCGCGGCAGGTCCCGGGGCGGTTCCGGCACGGTGTTCCCCTCCTTGTCCGCTCCCCCGACGTCCTTGCGACAGTACCTCTTCACAGAGTCCTTTCCAAAGGAACGAAATAAACAGGGGAACGAGGGCCGCCTCACCCTGAAACCTCTGGAGATCCGCGCATCAGCGGTACTTCACTCAGGAAGTAACGTGCCGTTCACGACGGGGAGGACTCGCGGGTAATACACCGTTCCTAACGTCTCGCCGCGAGTGCACACACCAGGAGGCGTTGGTCATGAGTGTCGAGCCGCAAGCGGACGTCCGGGTCGAACAGACACCGGCGTCCGGCACCGATCAGGCGACGAAGGAGACCCTGGAGGACTACACCCTCCGCTTCGCGCCCCGCAGTTACCGCCGCTGGACCCCGATGGTCGTGGCGACGACCGCGCTGGGCGGCATCGCCTACATGGCCGACTTCTCCATCGGCGCGGGCATCGGCCTCGCGCACGGCACCGGCAACGCGCTCGTGGCGATCGCCGTGGCCGCCGTCGTCATCTTCGTCACCGGCTTCCCCCTCGCCTACTACGGCGCCCGCTACAACATCGACCTCGACCTCATCACCCGCGGCTCCGGCTTCGGCTACTACGGGTCGGTGCTGACCAGCGTCATCTTCGCCAGCTTCACCTTCATCTTCTTCGCCCTCGAAGGCTCCATCATGGCCCAGGGCCTGAAGCTGGGCCTCGGACTCCCGCTCTGGCTCGGCTACTTGATCTCCACCCTGATGGTCATCCCGCTCGTCGTCTACGGGATGAAGGCACTGAGCAAGCTCCAGGTGTGGACGACCCCGATCTGGCTGCTGCTCATGGTCGGCCCCCTGGTCTACCTGATCGCCACCGACCCCGGCACCGTCGACAAGTTCCTCGACTACGCGGGCACGGACGGCGAGGGCGGCGTCAACACCGCGTCCGTGCTGCTCGGCGCCGGGGTCTGCCTCTCGCTCATCGCGCAGATCGGCGAGCAGATCGACTACCTGCGCTTCATGCCGCCCAAGACCGAGGCGAACAAGCGCAGTTGGTGGACGGCCGTGATCATGGCCGGGCCCGGCTGGGTCGTCCTCGGCGCGCTGAAGCAGGCCATCGGCGTCTTCCTCGCCGTCTACATCATCGCCAAGGTCGGCGCCGGCGCCGCGCCCGAGCCGATCCAGCAGTTCCGGGGCGCCTTCGACGCGATGATGCCGTCCTGGCTGGTCGTCCCGCTGGCCGTCGTCCTCGTCGTGATCAGCCAGATCAAGATCAACGTCACCAACGCCTACTCCGGCTCCCTGGCCTGGACGAACTCCTTCACCCGCGTCACCAAGCGCTACCCCGGCCGCATGGTCTTCGTCCTGGTCAACCTGACGTTCGCGCTGATCCTGATGGAGGCCGACATGTTCAGCTTCCTCAACAGCATCCTCGGCTTCTACTCCAACTGCGCCATCGCCTGGGTCGTCACCGTCGCCACCGACATCGGCGTCAACAAGTACCTGCTGAAGATCTCCCCGCTCCAGCCGGAGTTCCGCCGGGGCATGCTGCACGACGTCAACCCGGTCGGCGTGGTCTCCTTCGTCGCCGCCTCGGGCCTGTCGATCGCCCTGTACTTCCACGCCCTCGGCGACACCCTCCAGCCGTACTCCCCGGTCGCCGCGGCCGTGATCGCCTTCGTCCTGACCCCGCTCATGGCGGTGGCCACGAAGGGCAAGTACTACCTGCGCCGCACCGACGACGGCATCGCCGAACCCCTGCTGGACCCGGACGGCAACCCGAGCGCGACGACGTACGACTGCCACGTCTGCCGGCAGCCCTACGAGCGCCCCGACCTCGCCGCCTGCGCCGGCCACGACGCGGTCGTCTGCTCGCTCTGCCTCAGCACCGACACCCTCGGGGAGCACGTCCTGCCCGCCACCGTCTGACAGAAGGTCCCGGCGGGAGATCCGCCGGGACCTTTCGCGCGGTCAGGCGGACAGCAGCGCCAGCAGCCCGATCTCCGGTGCCAGCACCCCCGGCTGCCCCAGCGACCTGAAGTCCGCCTCGACCTCGGACAGTTCGAGGGCGCCGGCCCGTATCGCGTGGTAGCGCAGCACCGACCAGAGGAAGACGTCCAGGTTGTCGTACTGGGTGTCGGCCTCTATGACCTCCTCCTCGTGGAACCACACCGCGACCCGCCCGCTGGCCAGCACCACGTGGTAGTTGCCCCCGCCGTCCGCGCACACGGACCAGACGTCGGCGCCGGACAGCTCCGTCTCGTAGTCGGAGTCCAGCACCCGGCACCCGTTGGCCGCGAAGTCGAAGCCGTACGACCAGTCGTCGACGTCGAGCACCTCGGACAGCGCCCCCGACCTGGCCCTGCGGTCGAACCCGGCCAGCGAGGCCCGCGCCTCCTCCGGGAGCCTGGCGAGGAACGCCTCGACCGGCCGCGTCGACGCGGGCAGCGCGACCCGGGGCACATCGGGGAACCAGCGCGCCAGATCGGCGTCCAGACCTTGGTCCACGTATCCGGTCAACTGATCGACTGTGAGAGACATGCGGCGAGGTTAGCGGAGACCTCTGGCACTTTTACTCCCGCAGGAAGAACCGGTGCCGCTCCGCCACCTGCTCGTACTCCTCCAGCCGGGCCTGGGTCCGCTCAGGACCCGCGTCCGACATCGCCTGGAGCAGCGCGGCGGCCATCACCCCCGGCGCCGCGTACGAGTCGAACACCAGCCGCGACCCCGTCCCCGTCGCGAACGTCACGTCCGCCTCGTCGGCCAGCGGACCGAGCGCGAGGTCCGTCACCAGCGCCACCTTCAGCCCCGCCCCCCGCGCCACCCCCAGCGCCGTCAGCGTCTCCTGCGCGTGCCGGGGCATCGAGAACGCCAGCACCCAGGTCCCGCCCGCCTCCCGGGACTGGAGCAGGGCGTCGTACGCGACGCTGCCGCCCCGGGTGATCAGGCGGACGTCGGGGTGCAGCCGGCGGGCCGCGTACGCGAAGTACTCGGCGAGGGAGGCGGAGATGCGCAGGCCGAGGACGGTCAGGGGGGCCGACTCCGACAGGGCGCGGCCGGTCGCGATGACCTGGTCGGGGTCGGCGAAGTCGCGGCGCAGGTTCTCCAGGTTGGTGATCTCCGCGTCGACCGCCGCCTGGAGCTCGTTGGCCCGGTTGACCTCGGCCGCCGCCACCGCACCGCTCCCGCGGGTGCTCAGCGCGATCGTCTGGAGCCGCTCGCGCAGCGCCGGATAGCCGGAGAAGCCCACGGCCGTCGCGAACCGCGTCACCGACGGCTGGCTCACCCCGACCCGTTCGGCGAGGTCGGTGATGGAGAGCATCGCCGCCTCGGTGAAGTTCTCGATCAGGAACTGGGCGATGCGCCGCTGGCCGGGGGAGAGGTGCGGGCCGTCGAAGAGCGTCCGCAGCTGGGAAGTGGGGGAGGGTTCCGTCGCCGGGGCGGTCCGCCCGGAGGTGATGGCCGAAGCCTGCGCACGCGCCCGCTGCGACGAGGACACTCTGTCTCCTGGATGCTCTCCCACTGGCTCAACATAGCTCACGGCCCCCGGCGAAGATCATTTCTCACCGCCGGTACAGCGTGATCGAGTACCCCACCTGATCCACCGCCCGGCTCCCCGCCAGCAGTTCCGCGAGCCGCCCCCGCGCCTTCGCCGCCGCCGAGTCCGACACCACCAGCAGCCCCCGCACCCGGTCCACCGGCACCGCCCGAGGATCGGCCGCCCGGATCCCGTAGGCCGACGGCACCCCCGCCCCCTTGTACACCAGCCACACCCGCTCCCCGGGATACCGCTCCCGCAGCCGGTCCGCGAGCCGCCCGAGGTCCTGCCCCCAGTCCACGTTCGAGTCGTGCAGCCGCAGATGCGTCGCCGCCGGACCACCGAACGCCTCGTTGGAGTACGGCAGGTAATAGGGGAACACCCGCAGCGAACTGACGGCGACGAAGGCGACCAGCGCCCACCCGGCCGCGCGAGCCCGGCGCACCGTCACCACACAACCCGCCGCCACCGCGAGGAACATCGGCACGAACACGGCGTACCGCGTCCCCAGATCCCGCGCCCCCGTCATCGCCGAGGCCAGCAGCACCCCGGCCGGCACCAGCACGTACAACGCCGCGCGCCGCCACCGCCGCAGCAGCACGACGACCCCCGCCGCCCCCAGCGCCAGCAGCCCCAGCGGCGTCTTCACCAGCAGCGCGGCCGGCAGGTAGTACCAGCGCGACCCCGTGTACAGCTCCCCGAAGAGGAACCCCTGCCAGGGCTGGTTCTCGAAGCCGAACTGGATCCGCATCCCGTCGCGGTACGACTCCGGCACCGGCAGCAACTCGATCAGCAGCGCCCGCAGCCCGTGCACGGAAGGGACCGGACCCGGCGCGCCACGCAAACGCGGATCCACCACCAAGTACGACAGCCATACGACCGCCAGAGCGACCCCCACCACCAGCCCCGCGCCCCACAGCGCCCGCCACCGCCGCGCCGGCCACAGCGACACCACCGCGAGCCCCGCCAGCACCGGCACGGCCGCCAGCGTGCTCATCTTCGTCGCCAGCGCCGCCCCCAACGCCAGCCCCGCCAGCGGGAGATGGAGCCGCGCGTCGAGGCGCGCCCGCCACAGCAGCCAGCACGACGTCAGCACGAACCCCGCCGCCGGGACGTCCAGCGTCGCCAGCGAGCCGTGCGTGATGACGTCCGGCGTGAACGCGTACAGCGCCAGCGCGGCCAGCCCCGCCGCGCGCCCCCCGACGTCCCGCGCGAAGCAGAAGACGACCAGTCCGAACAGCAGCGTCAGCGCGATCACCGGGAGCCGCGCCCACAGCATCAGATCCCACGGGTCGTTGCCGGACCCGTACAGCAGATGCCGGCCCACCGCGCCCTGGTCCCCGGTGAAGGCGGCGTCGTAGTGCGGCCGGGCGAGGGCCACCCCGGCCGCGACGACCAGTTTCCCGAGCGGCGGATGCTCGGGGTTGTAGCGCACCCGGTGCGCGTGCAGATAGTCGGCGGCCGTCCCGACGTACACCGGCTCGTCGATCGTCGGCGTCTGCCGCACGGCCGTCGTGACCATCGCGGCCGCCATCTGCGCGAGCAGCAGGAACACCAACAGGGGTACGAGCCAAGGGCGCCTGCGTACCCGGGGGAGCAGGGTGCGAGGTCGTTCGAGAAGGGTTGCCATCATCCGCCACGCGATGGCCGGGCCGGGGCGGGCGCGGATCCGAGAAGCCTCATGGGCCCACTCTGCCCCGCCGCCCGCCCCTCAGCGCGTCACCGCTTCAGGAGTCGTACCGACAGACCGTCCGCCGTGTAGACAGGTACGGCGCGCAGATGGGCCGAGTTCAGCTCCACCTTGTCGAACTGCCCGCGCAGCTGGGCGGCGGCGAGGACGTGGACGACGGTCCCGGCGGCCGGCGGCTGCTTGGCGTCGAGGTGCAGCGACAGCACCGCGCCCTTCTCCAGACGGGCCCGGCCGGAGACGGTGACGACGGCGCCGTGCGACTTGCGCAGCGTCACCTCCAGCTTGGCCGCGCCCTGCGTCCACGTACCGCGCACGCGGACCGGCAGCCCGGCGCGCAGCGTGCCGCCGGTCAGCTTGACGTCGCCCTGGCCGAGCGCGTTCGCGTGGCCCGCGACCAGCGTGCCCGCGGCGACGACCGTGCCGCCGTGGTAGCGGTTGTGCCCGGAGAGCGTCAGCGTGCCCGAGCCCTTCTTCGTCAGAGCGCCGCCGCCCTCGATGTCGTTGCGCCAGGCGTCCGCCGCGTGGAAGCCGCCCTTCGCCGCGTCCAGCGTGACCGTGACGTCCTTCTCGAACGCGCCGTAGCCGTCCGCCGCCGCGAACAGGTTCAGCCGCCCCCACTGCTCGACGCCGTCCAGCAGGACGTACCCCGACTCCAGCGCGGTCGTGCGCAGCACCGCGCGGCGCTGCTCGGCCGTCAGGTACGGCTGCCGCGTCTCCAGCAGCACCTCCGCGCCCTTGGGCACGGTCAGCGGCTCGCTGCGGCCCTTGCGGCTGAGCACGTACGTCAGCTTCGGCTCGACCAGACGGGCGTTGGCCTCGCGGGAGGCGTACTGGTCGGAGGCGTCCGAGTGGGCGTACGCGAACAGCGTGTCCGGCGTCGTCCCCGTCGCCTTGGTGAAGTAGGCCAGCGCCTGAGCCCGCGCCGCCGCCTTCAGCTCCGCGTTCGCCGGGTCTGCGAGGGTCGCCGCCGCGAGCGCGGTCGCCATGATCCGGCCGCCCATGACGTCGACCGTGGAGTGCATGCCGGCCATGACCCGGGTGTGCGCCAGCTCCAGCGTCCGGGTCACGATCTCCTGGAACCGCTCCGGCACCGCGTACGCGTACGCAAGCCCCGCCAGGTGGAAGGCGTTGGTGTGACCGCTCGGGTAACCGGCGTCGTCGACCGGCGAGGTGCTGCGCTGGCGCAGCAGCTGCGGGGCGACGATCACCTTCGAGTCGTACACCGGGTAGCCCAGCGCGTCCGTCCTGCCCGTGTCGACGACCTGGCTGTCCTCGTTCATGCGCCACGGCCGCGGGTACTGGTAGGCGTACTTGCCCTGGTTGCCGGAGGCGTACGGGCCGCGCAGGGTGTCGACGAGCTTGGCGACCTGGCCCAGCTCCGAGGTGTACGAGCCGGCGCCGAGCGCCGCACCGGCGGGGGCGTCGGCGGGCACGGCGTCGTTGATCGTCGTCGCCGGGGTGGAGTCCGGGGCGCTCGTGATCGAAGTGACCGCCAGCGCACCGGACTTGTACAGCGCGGCCAGCGGGCCGAGGCCCGCGATCATCGCGTAGCTCTGGTGCTGGCGGTCGTACAGGAACGCCTCCTTGGCCTGGGCCAGGGTGCGCTTCTTCGTGAGGTCGGCGCAGTAGCGCATGTTCGCGCGCAGCACTTCGCGGTCGAGGACCGTGCCCGTGTTCCAGGCGGCGCCCGTCTTCCACACCTTCGACATGCCGCCGAGGATGCGCACGACGGCGTTCGTCTCGGGGGTGAGGTTCTGCGGGACGTTCGTCTTGTAGTCGTCGATGAAGGCGGCGGCCTTGTTGACCACCGGGGCGGTGGGGGCGGTCGCGGCCTTGGCGTCGGCGGCGGTCAGCCATGAGGCAAGGGTCGGCGCGGCGAGCAGCGCGGCCGAACCACCCACAGACGCCTTCAAAAAGCGCCTTCTGTTCACGGCGGCGGGTGACGACATGCGAGTGCCTCTCTGGAATTCGGGAAGGGGAGGACGTGCGAGCGAAGATCTACGGGTGAGTCGTGACCGGTTCGGGTGGGAACGGCGACCGGGTCATGTCCCGTAGGTGAACGGCCGGTTCATCCCGCACAGGGACCTGTGCGCGCGTGCTAGAAGCCCTGCTGGAGGAGCAGCGCCCGCGCCAGCGCCACCGCACCTTCCACCGGCGCCACCGTGAGCGGCGTCACCCGCACCCCGGGCACCGCCCGCGCGAGCCCCGCGCTGAACGCCTCGTACAGCACGGGCTGCGCCAGCACCGTCCCGCCGGCCACCACCACGTCGTCGACCGGGACCCCGCGCTCGGCGAGCCGGGCGACCAGCGCGGCGAGGGCCTGGCCGGCCTCGGCGATGACGGCGTGGGCGAGCGGGGAGCCGCGGTCGGCGGCGGTGAAGACGGCCGGCGCGTGCCGGCCCCACTCGGCGGAGACGTCGGAGGCCCGCTCCAACGCCGCGCCCAGCGCCGGGACTTCGGGCACGCCGAGCGAGGCGACGAGGCCGTCGGCGAGCAAGTCCGGTGCCTCGCCCCGGTCATGGGCCGCCCAGACCGCCCGCGCGGCCTCGCGGACCAGTCCGGCGGCGCCGCCCTCGTCCCCGAGGACCGCGCCCCAGCCGCCCACCTGGACGGCCGTCCCGTCGGGCAGCCGGCCCACGGCGACCGAACCGGTCCCCGCGACCAGACCCACGCCCTTGTCGAACCCGGCGGCGGGCACGAGGAGTTCGGCGTCGCCCACGACCCGCGCGGGCACCCCGAGAAGTTCCTGGACGGCGTCACGCAGCTGCGCGCACTGCCGGGGCGTCTCGCAGGCGTGCGCGCCGATGGCAACAGCGTCCGGACGTACACCAGTTGGCAACCCCTCGGCGAGGAGATCGGCCAACCACCGTACGGCGGACGGGACATCGTGCGGGCGCCAGCCGCTGCTGGCACGGACGTGATCGGCGACCACGGCGTCCCCCGCGACCGCGCGGAGATGCGTCTTGGTGCCGCCCACGTCGATGCCGACCGCGAGCGGGCATGAGGGGGGTGCGTCCTGCACGGGTTCTTCTCTCGTCTTTCGTCGGATGTGCTCCGCGCCGCCGGGCGGCGGTACGGGCACACGACTGCGACGGCGGGCGAACCGTGCGGCACGTGTGAACAGATCTTGAACAAACCTCGGGAAGCCCCGGGACGGGCTTCTGGTGAACACGGCAGGCGAGTACCGTGACTTCGTTAGGAAATTAACTAACGAAGTAGGGTGCGTCAAGAGGTCTGGTACACACCGAATTACTGGTGACTCCGGCGCCGCGAACGCGCCGTGGAGCTCGCCCACCCCTTGTTCTGTGGGAGACCTGTGCAGCACTTGAGTGAGAGCGCGGGCGCCGTCTTCGCCGTCCTCGCCGCGGCGGGCGACGCGACCCGCCCCGGGCTGGCCCGGCTGGCCGGCCTGTCCAAACCGACCGTCTCCAGCGCCGTCGCCGAACTGGAGGCCCTGGGCCTGGCCGCCCGCGCCGGCACCACCCACGGCACGACCGGACGCGCCGCCGCCGTCTACCGGCTGGGCCCGGCGGCCGGCACGGTCCTCGCCGTCGACCTCGGCTCCACCCACACGGCGGTCCGCGCCTGCGCCCTCGACGGCGCCCTGGTCGCCTCGCGCACGACACGGCAGGGCGCCCCGGCGGCCGTGGTCCGCGAACTGCTGGCGGAGGTGCCGGGGCCGGTGCGGGCGGTGGTGGTGGCGGTACCGGACGTGGTGCGGCCGGCGGGGGTGCCCGCGCAGGCCTCGGCGCCCGTACAAGAGATACGGACCGCCCGCCCGGCCACCCCCTCCATAGCCGCCGCCGTGGACGCCCTGGCCCTCCCTCCCGACCTCCCCCTCCACCTGGAGAACAACGTCAACTGCGCGGCCCTCGCCGAACTCCACGAGGGCGCCGCGCGCGGCCGGCACACCTTCGGGTATCTCCAGGTCGGCTACGGCATCGGCCTCGGGATAGTCGTCGGCGGACACGTCCTGCGCGGAGCGGGCGGCGCCGCCGGTGAGCTGGCCCGGCTGCCCTACCCCTGGCTCCCCGAGCGGCCGTCGGTCCTGGAGGGGATGGAGGCGTACGTGGGCGCCGAGGCGCTGATGCGGCGGGTGCGGGAGGGGTGGCGCGGCGGGGAGTGGGCGCCGGTGGACGGCCTGATCCCGCTGGACGCCGCCGAACTCTTCGCCAAGGCCGCCGAGGGCAGCCCCCGCGCGCTGAGTTTCGTCGCCGACCACGCCAGGGAGGTGGGCCGGCTGGCCGCCGCGACCGTCGCGGTCCTGGACCCCGGGCTGATCGTCCTGGGCGGCGGCATCGGCGCGAACCCGCAGCTCCTGCCCGGTGTCCGGGCCGAACTGGGGCGGCTGAGCTGGCCCACCGAGGTGGTCGGCAGCGAGGTCGGCGACGACGCGACCGTGGCGGGCGCCGCCCGGCTGGCGGTGGCCCGGGGAATCCAAACCGTGACCGAGGGGCCGGACAAGAGGCATTGACGGACTCCGTCCGCTTCTGCCAATGTCCGGACAAGCGCTTTCTGGCCGGGCGGGACCCCGGCCCGGCGGCGGGAAACATGGCGCGGCGAACAGAACGGATCACGGGGGCGTGCTCGTGTCCGACCGCCGCGGCTCCCGCTCCCGAAGCGGTCTGGGCGGCCGGGCGAGGCCACCGACCGAAAGCGCTTGTTCCCCAGGGAACTGGCAGGAACCACTAAGGACCCGTGCCGCCTCACCGGCCGGAAGATTCCGTCACGCATCATCCAGGGAGGACCCGGTGGGTCACGAGATCTCGCGCAGAACCATCTTCCGCGCCGCGAGCGGCATCACCGTCGCGACGGCACTCGGCACCACGCTGAGCGCCTGCGGCGGCGGCACGGGGGCGGGCAGCAGCAGCGGCAAACTCACCATGACGTGGTGGGGAAGCGACCAGCGTCACGCCGCTTACAAGAAAGCGCTTGCTACGTTCCAGTCGGACAACCCGAAGATCAAGATCCAGGAGACCTACCAGGGTTACGACGGGTACTTCGACAAGTTCAACACCAACGTCGCCGGCGGTTCCGCCCCCGACCTGATGCAGATGGACACCGCGCTGGTCGCCCAGTACGCCCGCAAGGGTGTCCTCGCCCCGCTCGACGAGTACGTCACCAGCAAGGCCCTCGACCTCACCGGCTTCTCCAAGACCCTGCTGGCCTCCGGCACGGTCGACGGCAAGCTCTACGGCGTCCCCTCCGGCATCGGCGTCAACCAGGTCACCATCAACCGCACCGGCCTCGAAGCCCTCGGCCTGAAGCTCCCGGAGCGCGAGTGGACCTGGGCCGACCTCAAGTCGGTCTCCCAGGACATCTACAAGAAGAGCGGCGGCAAGACCTACGGCGTCGACGACGGCGGCGGCTCCACCCTCCAGTGCTTCGAGATCTTCGCCCGGGAGAAGGGCCAGCAGCTCTTCACCACCGACGGCAAGAAGCTCGGCTTCACCTCCGACACCCTCCAGGAGTGGTGGGAGTACTGGGCCGAGATGCGCAAGACCAACGCCTCCCCGCCGCCCGCGATCACCTCCGCCGCGCACAACGACCTCACGAAGAACGCGGTCGTCATCGGCAAGGCCCTGATCAGCTTCGACTCCGGCATCTACGGCGCCGGCGGCTCGATCACCAACGCCCAGCTCGACTTCCTGCCCACCCCGCAGGGCGACTGGTCCGGCGCCCGCGAGGGCAACTACGTCAACGGCGGCGTCCTGCTCAGCGCCACCAAGACCAGCAAGCGGACCGCCGACGCCGTCAAGATCATCACGTTCTTCGCGCAGAACGACACCGCGATCAAGGACATGCAGCTCTTCCGCGGCATCCCGCCGACGGAGAAGGCCCGCGGCCTGATCGCGTCCAGCCTCTCCGCGACCGACAAGCTCAACGTGGCGATGGCCGACTACATCTCGCAGCGCGTCGGCAAGGCGACGAACGTCCTGCCGAACCCCGTGCCGCCGCCGCAGGGCGCCGACCAGATCTGGGACCTGCTGTTCCAGTCCAACCTCGCCGTCGCCTTCGGCAAGGCGAGCATCAAGTCGCAGCTGGGCAAGTTCTTCGATCAGGCGGCAGGGATCCTGTCCGCGTAAAGCGGGCGTACGCGGAACACCGGGAGAGGGCCAGGGAGATGAGTATGACCACCGCGAAGACCGACGAGGTCGTGCAGGGGGCGCCGCGGGAGGCGTCCGCCGCCGACCGGCGGGAGCGCGAACGGCAGCGGCGCCGCCTCGCACGCAAGCGAGGCGGCGGCTGGTGGCCGTACCTCTTCCTGGCCCCCTGGTTCGTGGGCCTGTTCGGGCTGACGATCTACCCGATGCTCGACTCGCTGTACCTGTCGTTCACCGACTTCGACCTGCTGACGCCGGAGAAGTGGGTCGGCACCGCCAACTACCAGCGGATGTTCACCGAGGACCCGGTCTTCTGGGACTCGGTGCACGCGACCCTCCTCTACGTCATCGTCTCCGTGCCCCTCAAGCTCGGCCTCGCGCTCGGCGTCGCGATGCTGCTCAACCGGGACATCAAGGGCATCGGCCTGTACCGGGCCGCCTTCTACCTGCCCTCGCTGCTCGGCGGCGCGGTCGCCATCGCCATCGTCTGGCGGCAGGTCTTCGGCGGCGACGGACTGTTCAACGACTTCCTCGGCTGGTTCGGCATCAAGGGCCAGGACTGGATCTCCAGCCCCGACACCGCCATCTACACCCTGATCCTGCTGGCCGTCTGGCAGTTCGGCACCCCGATGGTCATCTTCCTCGCCGGCCTCAAGCAGCTCCCCAAGGACGTCTACGAGGCCGCCGCGATCGACGGGGCGAAGCCCGTCACCCGCTTCTTCAGGATCACCCTGCCGCTGCTGACGCCCATCGTCTTCTTCAACGTCGTCCTCCAGATCATCGACGCGTTCAAGACCTTCACCCCGGCGTTCGTCATCAGCAACGGCTCCGGCGGGCCTCTCAACTCGACGATGCTGTACTCCCTGTACCTCTACAAGAAGGGCTTCACCGACCTTCAGATGGGGTACGCCTCGGCGCTGGCCTGGGTGCTCTTCCTGGTCATCGCGGCGTTCACGGCGGTCAACTTCGTCGCCAGCCGCTACTGGGTCCACTACGACGACTAAGCCGCCTGATCGAGGAAGTCACCCCATGTCTGCCATCTCCCCGAACATGTCGCCGCTCCAGAAGCTCCGCTCCGCGACCGGCGCCCGCCGCATCTTCATCCACACCGTCCTCATCGGTGTCGCGATCGTCATGCTCTACCCGCTGCTGTGGATGCTCAGCAGCTCCCTGAAGCCCGACACCGAGATCTTCACCCACCCCGGGCTGATCCCCGACAAGCTCAACCCCGAGAACTACAGCAAGGGCTGGAGCGGCTCCGGCAACTCCTTCTCGCTGTACATCACCAACTCGCTGATCGTCACGATCGGCGCGGTGATCGGCAACATCGTCTCCTGCTCGCTGGCCGCCTACGCCTTCGCCCGCTTCGAGTTCCGCGGCAAGAAGATCTGGTTCGGCCTGATGCTCGGCACCCTGATGCTGCCCACCCAGGCGGTGCTGATCCCGCAGTACACGATCTTCTACAACCTGACCTGGATCAACACCTACCTGCCGCTGATCGTGCCCAAGTTCCTCGCGGTGGACGCCTTCTTCATCTTCCTGATGGTCCAGTTCATCCGCTCCATCCCGCGCGAACTCGACCAGGCCGCCATGATGGACGGCGCCAACCCCTGGCAGGTCTACTGGAAGATCATCCTGCCCCTGATGAAGCCGGCCCTGGTCACCACGACCATCTTCACCTTCATCTGGACCTACGACGACTTCCTCCACCAGCTCGTCTACCTCCAGCACAACGACAAGTTCACCGTCCCGCTCGGCCTCACCCTCTTCCTCGACCAGACCAGCGGCTCCTCCTACGGCGCGATGTTCGCCATGTCGACGATCGCCCTCGCCCCCACCCTGATCTGCTTCCTGATCTTCCAGAAGCGCCTGGTGGAAGGCATGGCCACCTCCGGTATGAAGGGCTGACCCCGAGTGCGTCTCCGCCACCAGCGCGCCCCGCTGCACGACCTCCCCGACACCCCCGAGGCCTACGACGCCGTCCTCGCCGACGTCGCGGAGCAGGCCCTGGCCCGCCTGACCCCCGAGGGCAGCCTCGAACACCCCGACTGCGACGACGACATCGGCGACACCTCGCTCGGCGTGACGTCGCTGCTGGCGCTGGCGTGGCAGCGTTCGGGCGACCCGCGCCTGCCGGAAGCGGTTGTGCGGAGCCTCGCCTTCCACCTGGACGAACGGGTCTACACCGAGGACAACCCCGGCTACCCGAACCTCCGGATCCGCAACTCGGGCCTGCCGTACGCCCGTTACGTCCTCGCCGCCGGGGAGCACCCGATCGGCGACTGGCCGAGCACGGTGTGGGCGCTGCTCCAGGCGGTCAACATCCTTGAACTGTCGGAGGGGTTGGTCCCCGAGGAGCAGCGGGCGCGGCTGCTGGAGGTGGCGCGCGGCTACTGGTCCTGGCTCACCGAAGCGACGTTCTTCAACCCGCAGGAGGCGGGCAACCAGGCGATCGGCTGCGTGGTCGGCGGCCTGATGCTGGCGGCCCAACTCCCGGGCGCGGAGGGGGAGTCGATCCGTACGACGGCCCTCGGCCTGTACCGCTCGAAGATCCGCGCCCACCGCGTGTCCGACCGCGGCGCGCTCCTCCCGCCCGAGCACGGCGGCGCGTACGACAACAACTACGGCCCCATCTCCCTCTCCTTCCTCGCCCAGGCGCACCGGGTGAGCGGCGAGGAGATGTTCGCCGAGGACGGCGAGACGCTGGCGCGCTACATCGACGCCCGGCTCACCAACGGCGGCTTCGACAACGGGGGGCCGCGCTACAGCGAGCAGCACTCCGGCTTCGAAGCGGTGCTGGGGCTGCGGTACTTCGGGGCCCGCGTCGGGGCGGACATCGGCCGCTACCGGGGGGACACCCGCTGGGGCCGGCACGCCGTCAAGCCCGACGGCGGGGTCGACGGGCACTTCGCCTGGATGCTGGTCTGGCAGATCCAGGACGGCACACCCTGGCACCGGACCCCTTCGGGGCAGCCGCTGAGGCATCAACTCCGGTCGGGGAGCGTGTCGGTGGCGTTCGACTCCAAGATGACGCCGGCGCTGCTGGAGGCGGCCGGCACGTACTACCTCCCGGCCGCGGTGAACCGCCAGCACGGCTTCGGCCCGGTCCTCGACGGCTTCCTGTACTGCCGCCCGATGGGGGAGGTGCGGGTGCGGGACGTGCAAGTAGGTTCATTTGCGGCGAAGTTGGTGACCAAACCGGTGGTGGGCCGCGACCATGTCCTGCGCGGCGTCCGCTCCCTGTACGTCACCGACGGCACGTCTCTGTGGACGACGGTGGCGGTCGAACGCCTCGCGGGGGAACCGTACTTGCTGGCGGGCCTCCCGTACGCGGCGGACGACGCGGACCGGGTCCGCCGCACCGCTGAGGCAACGGCGGTGTCAGCGGCGGGACTTCGCCTGACCCACCCCGTGGAGGAAACCCCGGACCACTTCGACGCGCGCGCCGAACTGACCCAGGAACAGGCGGCGTTCGTTCTGGCGGCGGACCCAAGGGGTTACGGCAACCCGGACGAGGGCTGGAGCCACTTGACCAGCTCGACGGCCCTGGAGGTAGGCCCCCTCCCAGAATCCCCGGCCGACCTCCACGTCTTCGCGATCCGCTATGGCACCGAGGAGAAGCTGTCGGTGCGGGTGGAGTGGGCGGGGGAGGAACTGGTCGTACGGACCGACGCGTTCACGGCGGTGATCGGGGGCCCGGACGAACGGGGGGAGCCGGGGCTGACGCTCACGGTGTGAGGTGGGGGCGTGCTCAGGAAATCCCGAGCACGCCCCATTTGCGTCGGTGGGCTTCGGTGAGGACGTCGCCCCATTGCCGTACGAGGTCCGAGAACTCGGTGAAGTCCCTCATCCAGCTGTTGGGGCCGCGCGCGGCGTGCCGGTCGTAGGCGGTGGCGAGGTCCGCGAGCAGGGGTTCCGCGTGTGTCCAATGGGCGGCGCGTTCCGCTGTTTTGGAGGGGGTGCAGACGACGATCTGTGCTGGGTGCCAGGGTGTGTACGCGTTCTCCAGGGGGTCCTCGGGGGTGTCGTACTCGGGGGTGTCCTCTGGGATGCCCTCGGAGGTGTCCTCTGGGGGGTCATCGCCCGACCAGATCAGGTCGAGCAGGAAGGCGTCCAGGGGTTCGCGGAGTTGGGGGGCGGCGAACGGGCGGGTTTTCTCCCAGCCTTCGGCGGCCCAGAAGTGGGGTTTGTAGGAGCCGAGGGTGCCGAAGAAGTCGTAGCGTCCGCACCAGGGGACCTTGGGTGAGGCCGGGAAGGTCCAGCCGTCCGGGGTGTCCCGGTACAGGTCCTCCTCCGGGCACACCGCCTCGTAGAGCAGCTCCTCGCGTTCCGCCGGTGTTCTGCGTTCCAGTTCCGGCCAGTCGACGATCAGAGCGGTGATGTCCGTCCCCATGTGACTCACCCTACTCAGACCGGAGTTACCGGCGGGGAACGGGGCGGTGGGAGTCGGACGTTCAACGGAGTGCACTGCTGGGATTCAGCCCCCTCACAGGAAGACACCGCACTCTCGTGTCCGGGTGGGAGGGGAGAGGAAGGAGGGCGGTCGCCGTGTGCCCGTCCCGGGTTTCTGAAGTCGTCGACGACGAGGCGTGCATCCGTGCGCTGATCGAGCGGTGGGCCGAGTCCGTGCATCGCGGAGACATCGGCGGGGTGCTGGAGCGGCACGCCGAGGACTTGGTGATGTACAACGTGGCGCCACCGTACGAGGGGGTGCGCTCGCGCGCCGCCTACCGGGTCATCTGGCCGCCCCTCTTCGCCTGGCAGGCCCTCGGCGCCCGCTTCGACCTCGCCGAACTGGACGTCACCGCCGGCACCGACGTCGCCTACGCCCACGCCCTCATCCGGTGCGGCACCGAAGAGGAGCTCGCCGAACGCCCCGAACTGCGGCTGCGGCTCACGTTCGGGCTGGTCAAGGAGCGGGGGGAGTGGGTGATCGCGCACGAACACCACTCCTTCCCGCATGACTGAGCCGGGGGCGGGGCTCCGCCGGGCGGGTGTACCGGAGACGCCTGAGCGCGTCACTTCGGGTTACGTTGGCGTGGCTTTCCGCACCCTGCGCGACTTCCGTCGGCCGTGGAGAAAGGCAACCCGCATGACTCCCGAGCCGCGCACGGCTACGCCGGAGACACCGGAGGAGTGTGAGGGTACGCCGGGGACTTCGGAGGCGCGTGAGGCTGCCCCGGGGACATCGCAGGCGCGTGAGGCTGCGCGGACTTCGGAGACTGGGCGAGCTTCTCGGACTCCGGCGACTCCAGCAATCCCGACGGCTCCGGAAACTCTGGCCGCTTTGCCAATCCCGATGGCCCTGGAAAGCCTGGCGGCTCCGGCAGTCCTGGAAAGCCTTGCGGCCCCGGCAACCCCGGCGGTCCGGGCAACCCCAGCGGCCCCGGAAACCCTTGCGGTCCCGAACCCCCCGGTCGCTTCAGCCGCCCTCCCCGCCTCGGCGACCTCCGCAGCCCCCGCCCTCACCCCGGCCACCCCGGAAACCCCGGCCACCCCCCACACCCCCGTCACCCCCCACCCCCTCCGCCGCATCCCCTGGCCCACTCTCTTCTCCCTCCTCGTCCTCCTGGGCATCCTCTACCTCGCCCGTCGGCACTGGCCGGTGCTCGCCGATGGGGCCGGGCGGCTTGCCGCTGCTGATCAGGGGTGGCTGATGTTCGGGGCGTTGGCCACGCTCGGGACCTGGTGCTGTGCCGCCCTCGCCCAGCAGGGCGCGGTGACGTCCCGGCTGCCCGGCGGACGGCTGGTCGCGACCCAGTTCGCCGCCTCCGCCGCCAACCACCTGCTCCCCGCCGGCCTCGGCGCCTCCGCCGTCAACATCCGTTTCCTGATGCGCTGCGGCCTCCCCGCGACCCGCTCCGCGACCGCGCTCGGCGTGAAGGCGACCGCGTCGGGCCTCTCGCGCGTCACGCTGATCGCGGCCCTGACCCCGCTGTGCCCCGGCGTCCTGCGGATCCCGCACGTCCCGAGAGCGGCCGTCGCCGCGGCCGTCGTCGCCGTCCTGCTGTTCCCCGCCGTCTTCCTGTGGTCGCGCTGCCGGCAGGCCGTCTCGGCGGTCGCCGGGGACATCAGGGCCGTGCATGTACGGCCGTGCCGGGCGGCGGCGCTGTGGGGCGGTTCGTTCGCGTTCGCGGCGCTGCACGCGCTGGTCGTCGTCGCCGTCACGCGGGCGGTCGGGCTGCCGCTCTCCCCGCTCCGGGTCGCGCTGCTGTACCTCGCCGCGAGCACGGCCGCCGCGCTGCTGCCGACGCCGGGCGGGATCGGTTCGCTGGACGCGGTGCTGGTGCTGGGGCTCACCGCGAGCGGAGCCCCGGCGGTGGCCGCCGCCTCCGCCGTACTGGGGTACCGGCTCCTCACGGTGTGGCTCCCGCTGCTGCCGGGCCTGATCGTCCTCGGCGTGCTGGTCAGACGCCGGGCGCTGTGAAGCCCCCCGACTCCCAGCCCCCAGCCGGACCCCGCGCGCCCTGAAGCCGCCGCCCGCTATAAATCCCCGGCCCCTTGATCAACCCATGGCAAAGATCTGCCGCCCCCTTTACTGCACATGATGTGCAACTAGCAGAGGATGGCAACGGCTGCCCGTGTGCGGCTGCTCACGCACGTCCGGCGAAAGGCAAGCACCCCATGACGATGACCCGGCAGGAATGGACCCGCGTCGCCGGCATGGCCGCGTTCGTCCTCGCCCTGCACGTCGTGGGCTGGTTCACGCTCATCGCGATCGTCGCCCCGCACCACTACAGCATCGGCGAGAAGACCTTCGGCGTCGGCATCGGCGTCACCGCCTACACCCTCGGTATGCGCCACGCCTTCGACGCCGACCACATCGCCGCCATCGACAACACCACCCGCAAGCTGATGAGCGAGGGCCAACGCCCGCTGTCGGTCGGCTTCTGGTTCTCCCTCGGCCACTCCAGCGTCGTCTTCGCCCTCGCCCTCCTGCTCTCCTTCGGCGTGAAGACGCTGGCCGGCCCGCTGCGCGACGACAACTCGAGCCTGCACGACATCACCGGCCTGATCGGCACGGCCGTGTCCGGCACGTTCCTCTACGTCATCGCGATCCTCAACCTCGTCATCCTGGCCGGGATCTGGAAGGTCTTCCGCCGGATGCGCACGGGCGAGTTCGACGAGGCCGAGCTGGAGGAGCACCTCAACAACCGGGGCTTCATGAACCGCCTGCTGGGCAGGGTCATGAACGCGATCACCAAGCCCTGGCAGATGTACCCGCTGGGCCTCCTGTTCGGCCTCGGCTTCGACACCGCGACCGAGGTCGCCCTGCTGGTCCTCGCCGGTTCGGGCGCCGCCTCCGGACTGCCCTGGTACGCGATCCTCTGCCTGCCCGTCCTCTTCGCGGCCGGCATGTCCCTGCTGGACACCATCGACGGCTCGTTCATGAACTTCGCCTACGGCTGGGCGTTCTCGCAGCCCGTGCGCAAGGTCTACTACAACCTCACCGTGACCGGCCTCTCCGTCGCCGTCGCCCTCCTCATCGGCACCGCCGAACTCCTGGGCCTGGCCGCCGAGAAGCTCGACCTGCACGGCGCCTTCTGGGACTGGGTCGCCGCCCTCGACCTCAACACCCTGGGCTTCGCCGTCACCGGCCTGTTCATCGCCGCCTGGGTGATCGCCCTCGTGGTGTGGAAGGCGGCCCGCATCGAGGAGAAGTGGACGGCGGCCCCGCGCGAGAAGGCCGAGCCGAGCAGTCCGGTCCTCTAGGGCAGCAGCTTGTCGATCGCCGCCGAACCCTCCTCGGCCAGCTTGCGGCGCGCCCATTCGAGATTCTTCGGCGTGAGATCACGGCCCGCCGCGAGGACGACGTCCTCCGCCGAGATCTCTCCGGTACGGGTGTGCAGCAAGGAGTCGGGGGTGACCCGGTCGTCTGAAGGCTGGGGCGAGGACATGGCGGGGGCTCCTTCGGGTCGCATCCGGAGGGTGGTTCCTCCACCATTCACCGGCCGGGCGGCGAGTGCATCCCGGAGGGGGCCGGGGTGCCGTAAAAAGATGTGGACGACCGCGGCACGGCGAGAGGGCGAGGGCGCATGGGGTTCGAGGGAGAGATCTGGCGGGTGCGGTGCGGGGCGGAGCCGGCCGGGGAGATCGTCGTCGACGACGCCGACTTCCCCTGGCTCGCGGGCCGTTTCACCCCCGGCCCGGCGTACGCGGCGCTCGCGCCCCTGTTCACCCGGGAACTCGCGCTGCTGAACGAGGAGGGAGAGGGGAGCATGGGGGAGTGGGAGCGGGTGTACGGCGAGATCGAGCGCCGTGTCTCCCTGGTCTCACCGGACGGCCCGGTGGCCGAGTTCCTGCTGCACGTCGAGGGGGAGCGGGCCTGGTTCCGCTGGAGCGACGAACCCTTCGAAGAGAGGTGACGCGGGTCACAGCGACGGCTGTCACGCCGTGCGGGGCTGTCCGGTCAAAGAGGTGTACCCATCGGAAACGGCACAGGAGCCCACCATGGAAGCCCGTCTCGACCTCTTCGGCAGCCCGCTGTTCGCCAAGGCCCTGCGGCACATCAACTCCGCCGGCAAGGTCATCTCGGACTCGGCCCTGCCGGCCGCGACCCAGGAGCTGGTGAAGATCCGCGCCAGCCAGATCAACGGCTGCGGGTTCTGCACCGACATGCACACCAAGGACGCGGCGGCGGCCGGCGAGACGGACCAGCGCCTCCACCTGGTCGCCGCCTGGCGCGAGGCCAAGGTCTTCACCGACGCCGAGCGCGCCGCCCTGGAACTGGCCGAACAGGGCACCCGCATCGCCGACGCGGCCGGCGGCGTCACCGACGAGGCCTGGGCCGCCGCCGCCAAGCACTACGACGAGGAGCAACTGGCGGCCCTGGTCAGCCTCATCGCCCTCATCAACGCCTACAACCGGGCCAACGTGATCGTCCGCCAGCCGGCGGGGGACTATCAGCCGGGGATGTTCGGCTGAGGGGAGGGCGGAGGGGGAGACGGGCCGACCCGGCTCCCCCTACGGAACCGGGCCGGCCCGGCGCTGAGAGGCCGGCCTGAGAAGCCGGCCCCCGAAAGCCCGAAAAGGTCACCCCGCCCCCAACACACTCTCCGCCTCCTCCAACACCTCGGTCACCCGCGCCGCGAACCCCACGTCACAAGCGTCCGCGACCCCCGAACCGACGGCCTCCAGCAACGCGTCCGCGGCCCGCCCGAGCGTGACCGCCGCACCGTCCCCCGAACCCTCCGGAAGCACCGCCACCCCGGCCTCGCCGCGCAGCTCCACGGCGTTCCCCTCAGCGGCCGAAGGCGCCGTCAGACTCAGCGTCAGCGTGCTGGACGCCCCGCTCGCATGCTCCAGGACCACATGCACCGTGTCCCCGGGCCCCCGCCCCGCCGCGCTCACCCGGCGGACATCCCCCAGCACCGGCATCAGCACCGACAGCGCGTGCGGCCCCACGTCCCACAGCGCCCCCTTCTCCCGCCGCCACGGCGAATCGGCGAACGGGCTGTCGCTGTCGGACGCGAACAGGGACCCCAGCCACTGCGCCCGCCCGGTGAACCAGCCCCCCACCGCGGCCTGCCGCCCGATCCACTCCGCGAGCGCGGGATCGAACCGGGCGGTGAAGAACACCACCGACGCCGCCCCGCTCTCCCGCGCCGCCGCCACGACCGCCCGCCCCTCGGCGGACGACAGCGCCAGCGGCTTGTCCAGCAGCAGATGCCGCCCCGCCCGCGCGGCCCGCAGCGCCAACTCCGCCTGGATGTCCGGCGGCAGGGCGACGGCGACGGCGTCCACGTCGGCCAGCAGCGCGTCCACGTCGTCGTACGCGCGCACCCCGTGCCGGTCCGCCAGGTCCTTCGCGGCCTCCGGGCGGCGGCCCCACACGCCGGTGAAGTCCAGCCGCGGGTGCGCGGCGAGGGCGGGGGCGTGGGCCATCTGCGCCCAGGGGCCGGTGCCGAGCAGTCCGATGCGCATAGAGCCGCCTCTCCCATGAAGCCCGTCAGGAAACTGCGGTGAGCCTGACACAGGTACCGGCCCGCCGCGCAAGCCCTTTCACCGGGTCAGGAGGGATCCGGGCCGGCCAGCCACTGCGCGATCGTCCGCGCGATCGGCTGGCCCGTCTCGACCTCGACGAAGCCGAACTGACCCGACTGATTGCACTCCAGGAACCACCACATCCCGTCCGCGTCCTCCGCGAAGTCGAAGGCGCCGTAGGCGAGTTCGGCCTCACGCAGATAGACGTGGACACCCTGGACGATGCTCGGGGGGATCTCCGCCGGGGTCCAGGGGGCGGACGTGGACGAGAAGCGGACGTCGACCTCGTCGGCGTCGGGCGCCGACTCCTTGCGGGCGGCGAGGAGTTGGCGTCCGACGGCCGTGAGGCGGATGTCGGCGCGCTTGGGCACCCGGCGCTGGAGCAGGGTCGGCCCGTAGGCGACCGCCGAGAAGTCGGCGTCCGGCGCGACCCTGCTGGTCGGGACCGCGCGCGCCGGCTCCTGGGGGTGGGTGCCGGAGACCGGTTTGACCACGAGATCCGGGTAGCGCCCGGCGAACTCCCGCGCGGCCTGCGGGAACGTGGTGACCAGCGTGGCCGGCACGGGCAGCCCGGCCAGCTGGGCGATCCGCAGCTGCCAGGGCTTGTGCCGGGCGCGGCGCGCGGCGTCCGGATGGTTCATCCAGCGCACCCCGGCGCCGCGCAGCATGCCGTAGAACGCCTGCTCCGACTCCTGCGACAGCCAGTCGGACGGCTGCGCCGCGCGGGCCGCCGGCACCCCCGGCCGGCGCACCCACACCGACCGCAGCCCGTCCAGGCCCACCAGCCGCCCGGCCGCCCACAGATGGCCGCGGAACGCGCCGTGCGCCCACTCGCCGGACAGCGCGACCCCGCCGGTCAGATCGGCGGGGTCGAGCCGGACCACCGGAACCCCGGACGCGTTCAGATGCACCACGACCATGTCGGCCGTCACATCCTCTTCGCAGGTCAGGACGAGAACGGTCATTTCAGTCGTCGAAGTGGGTCTTCGAGCCGGCCGTCGACGTGGTGGTGCCCAGCTCCCTCAGCAGGGCGAGGTCAGAGGCGGCGATCCGCCCGTCCGACAGGACGTTCAACTGCATTCCGGGGTCGTAGACGTACGGAGTGGTGGACTCCAACTCCGCCGCCGGGCGGGCGTAGTTGAGCGCGAACGGTTGCATCGTCTCTCCTCTTCGGGCTGTCGCCGACCAAGCCGTCGTCTGCCGCGTCGCCGTCTCGCCCGGTCTTCCCTTGGGCTTCCATTGACTTATACGAATCGAACGGGTGAATGGTTTCCTCACGCTGCGTGACGGCAGCGCGTTCCGGTGCCCGGCACCGGAGACGAAGAAGCGGGGCGGAAAGGTTGATCCCGAGGTCAGGCCAGGTCACCCGGCCGGTCGGCGGCCGGGGTGCGCAGGGAGCGCAGTGCGAGAAGCAGCACCCCGATGTCGTCCAGATAGACCGGGTCGGGCAGCAGATCGGTCGGCAGCACGAGGTAGAGGACCGCGCCCCAGAAGATCCAGCGGGGACCGGTCGGCAGGCCGGCCCGCCGCAGCCGCCGCCGCGTGCGCACCAGCCGGACGGCCAGCACCACGGCGACGGCGAGCAGGGCGACCGCGAGGAGCGCGGCGCAGGCGATCACGATGGCGGTCGTGGTCGTGTCCACGTCTCCTCCCGGAGGGTCCGGGGGCCGCGCGGGTCACGCGGCCCTGTCTTCCGAAGTACCCGCACGGGCCCGGCATAGCCCCGGGTACGCCGGTGAAAGCCAGGTTCGGTCAGGCTTGGCTCACTCCACCGGCTCACCCGAGTGGTGCGGAGCCGTACGGGTGTCCCTAATGAGCAGGGTAGCCGCGCGCCGGATCTCGGGGGCGCAGCATCGGCCGCACCCCTCTCATGGAGCAAGCATGAGCACGCGCTCACCGTCCGTCCGACCGAACCCACCCGCCATATCCCCGAGCGAGGCGCCAGCAGCCTCCTCCGCACCGCCCCCCGTCCCCGCCGAACCCCCGCGCGGCGCCGCCGCGTACGGTCTGGTCCGCGCCGCCGTCGCCGACCGGCCCCTGGAGGAGCTGGCCGAGCTCATCACCCTCCTGGAGCAGTCCCCCGCCTGCGCCGAGGCGGCCGTCGACGCCCTGCGCGCCGCCGGCACCGACCGCTCCGTCGAGGACGTGACCCGCCTGGTGACTCTTCTCACCCGGCCGCCGCGCGCCGCCGAGGGCGCCGACGAGATCATCCGGGCCGCCGCCGAACGCCGCCCGGTCGAGGACGTCAGCCACCTGATGTCGCTGCTCCACCGCACCCCCCTCGAACCCCACTGCGAACAGGAGGCCCTGCGCACCGCCGCCACCCGCCGCTCTATCGACGAACTCGCCCAGCTCATCGGCCACTTGAGCGAGGAGGAACAGACGACGAGAGCGGCGGCGCAGGACCGCCTGTCCCGAGGCGAGACGGTCCGGCCGGGCCGCGGCTGCATCGACCCGGGCGACCCGACCCACCTAGCGCCGTTCGCGTACGACGCCCCCGGTTCCGCAGACGCGCCGGACGGGCCCACCACGCGGGGCCGGGGGTTCCTGCGCTCGGGCCGGACGGAGGCACCGGAGCGCGAAAGGAGCGCGCGCCGGGGGCGTACGGCTCCTGAGGAAGCCGAGGCGCCGGCGGCGCGGGAAGAGGGCGCGCGTCGAGGGCGTGCGCCTGCCGACGGGCGGTACTCCGGCGAGGACCCCGGGTACGGGCGGGCCGGCGAGGGCCGTCCCGGTGCCGGGTACGACGGGAACTCCGGGTTCGCTCCCGGTGCGGGACGTCAGGGGCGGGTCGCGGTCGCCGGCCGGGCCGACTCCGTCGTCGTACCCCGCGCCCGCCGCAGTCTCGACCGCACCACCCGTGGGGTGGCCCGGTTCTCGGCGCTGCTGCTGATCGGGACCGGGGCCGTCTGTGCGCCGCCGCACCGGCAGGACGTCTCCATGACCGCCTACGGGCTGGTCCTCGGCGCGGCAGCGGCCTGTGTGCTGCTGGGGCTGCTGCTCGCCGTCCGGCCCGGTGTGCTGCTCCTGCTGCCGGCGGTCGTCCTCCCGGCGGGGCTGGCCGCAGTTCGGCTCCTGGAAGGGCGGTTCGGGTCGGCGCAGTTGTCCCGGGCGCTGGATCTCACGGCGGTGCCGCCTTGGCTGGCCGGAGCCGTCGCGGCGTGCGCGGGGCTGTCCGCGCTGGCGGCGCTGCTGCTGACGGTGCAGCCGACTCCGGGGCGGTGAGCGGGAGTTGAGGACAGGGTGGGCCCGTGCCGGTCAGGCGCGGGCCCACCCGCCTTATTGCTCGGAGGACTTGGGGGGCTCGGAGGACTCGGGGGACTCGGGTGGCTTCGGTTTCGCACCTTTCGCCCCCTTCATCCCTTTCCCTTTGAATCGCTCGAAGGTCCGCGTCAGCCCCTGGAGCCCCTGGAACGGGGCCGGGCGTGGCGGGGACGGCTCGGACGTGGTGTCGACGGAGGCCGCCTGCTCGCGGTAGACCTCCAGCGCCTCGTGGGCGCGGTCGGCGGCCTCGCGGTAGAGGTCGCGGGACTTGGTCATGGCGTCGAGGGCGTCGGCGTACATGGCGACCAGCTGCCGTTCGCGGACCAACTCCTCCTCCAGGGTGAGGAGATGCCAGTCGTCGCGGAGCCGGGCGAGGAAGTCGGCGGCGCCCTCGGGGAGTTGCTTCGGCTCGGCCGCGAACTCGATGACCATGTCGATGAGTTCGGTCGGCTCGGTGCCGTCGAGGAAGACGGTGCGGACGGAGTGGCCGTCGGGGTCGCCGCCGGCGGCGGGCAGCATGACCGCGCCGCCACGCGGGAGTTCGGCCCCCGAGTCCTTCAACGCCCAGTTCACCGCGCGCAGTTGATGCGGAGCCGCGCGGTGCTCCACGACCCGGTCGCGCAAGGACGGCGGCAGGAAGCGGGCCAGCGGACGGCGGCCCTGCGCGTCGGGGGTCATCGCCTCGTGCACGACGAGATGGACCGCCCAGTCCTCCCGCAGAGCCGCGCGCAGCACCCGCCGCAGCTCCTTGTCGTCCGAGGGGAGCGTGTTGACCTCGCGGAAGCGCAGGCCCGGTATCCGCGTGTGGTCCCACTGGCCGTCGATGTCCCAGGGGTCCTCCGGCCAGAACCGGGTCGCGGGCGAGGGCCAGCGCCGGTTCCAGAACGCCTCCGCCTCCGCGACCAGCGTCCACTCCCGCGTCTGCTCCCGGTCCGCCTCCTCGGCGAGTTCGAGCCGGGCCCTTACGGTCACCTCGTCCGGCACCAGCCAGCGGGCCTCGAAGACCTGCCGGCCCTCGGGGCGCTCGTCCTCGGCCAGCTCCCGGAAGTCGTACACACCGCCGTCCTCCTTGAGCCGCTGGAGATGGCCGCGCAGGACCTCGCCCGGAGCGGTGCCGGTGTGGCGGCCCCGGGTCAGCCACACGGTGGGCGGGGTCGGGGAACGGTCGGAGGCTGAGGTCGGCATGGGTCCATCTGGGGAGAGGTGACGAGAACGGTTCCCCCAGTATCGTCGCTCGGCCCCCCTGACGATCAAGTGGGGGTCCGGCCTCATTTTCGGCTGCCGGCACGCACGGCCGCCGACGCGGGAGGCGCATCGAAGCACTTCACCGGCGCGCACACCCCGTTCGCGCCGGGCACGCGGGGCGCATCCGGCGCACCTGTACCAGTGCCGCACACCCGTGTCCGGGCCGCCTCGTCGCCGGTGACAATCGACAGGGCGGACAGGGCCCGCCCGTTCATCCGCGTCGGGGCGGGCCCTGTCCGCACGGGGCAGCTCAAAGGGGCCCTCTTCAGAGAAGGCCCCCATCGGTACCGCCACTCTGCCGTGGCCCCCCGTTGCACACGACCACCCCCGTTGTCGTACGGCATGCCCCCGTTGTCCCGGTCGTCTTTCAGGGGCGGCCTCCGCTTCCCGGGCGGCCCCGGCCCTGGCGGCGGCGGGGGACCGTGTCGCGCAGGGCCGCGGGGTCGGGGGCCGGGGCGCTGAAGCCGCCGGGGACCGCGCGGGACTCCGCCGGGGCGGCGGGCGCCTGGCGGTCCGGCTGCGCGGGCGGTGGCGCGTCACCGCCCTGCCGGGCGCGGGGTGCCGCCCGGGCGACGACCCGCGCGTGGGACATCAGCGGGGCGCAGGCCGAGCAGACCTCGCTGAGGGTCCACACCTGGCCGACCGCGGGGTCGTGCCGCAGCACGAGGACCACCGCCCCGGCACAGCTGACCCGGGTGCCTTCGTGCGCCGCGCACTTGTGCTGGCGGCAGCCGCAGGCGGCGTCGGGGCGGACGGTGGCCGCGCGCGCGTGGGCGGCGGCGTGTGCTTCGGCGAAGCGGCGCAGGGCCGCCACGTCCCGGGAGCGGCCCGGCATGGGGCAGCCCGATGAGCAGGTGACGGAGGCGGTGCGGTCGCGGTGCCCCGTCACCCGGATCGTCCACGACCGTCCCGGGCGTCGAGTTGATGGTGCGTCAGGGTACGCGAGAGCCAAGGCCATGTGTCCTTTTGTCGTCGAGAGTGCTGCGCTTAGGTGCGCTCAGGGAGACCTACCCGGCTCCGAGCCGGTTCACAGCATGCCGAAGGGTTCTCCTTCCGGCCGGATGCGTGGCCCCGAGGCGCGAACATTCACTCCCATGGGAGCGAAAGTCCATGACACCTGCGGCGTTCCGCGACGCTGATCAGCCCTGGCGCGCGCCGGCCCCGACGACGAAAAGGGCCCGGCGGCGCGCAGCCCCGGGCCCTCTCCTCACGCGTTTCAGGCGCCGCTCTCCCGCAGCATGTCCTCGCGCTCCACGAGCTTCACGCGCTCACGGCCCTGGGGCTCGCCGAGCGCCTTCTCGGCGGCGTCGAGCTTGTACCAGCCCTCCCAGGTGGTGAAACGGACGCCGCGCTCGGCCAGGAACGCGTCGACCGACTCGGGGGCCGGGGCGGACGGCTCGTGCAGACGGCCCCCCGCGTGGTCGGCCAGGAGGTTGGCGACCGTCTCGTTGGCGTCGCCCTTGGTGTGGCCGATGAGGCCGACCGGGCCGCGCCGGATCCAGCCGGTGACGTAGACGGACTGGAGGTGGCTGCCGCTCTCCTCGATGACCCGGCCGCCCTCGTCGGGGACGGTGCCGGAGTCGAGGTCCCAGGGGAGCTTGGGCAGCTTCTCCGAGAGGTAGCCGACCGCGCGGTAGACGGCGCCCAGGTCCCAGTCGGTGAACTTGCCGGTGCCCTTGACGTTGCCGGTGCCGTCCAGCTCGGTGCGCTCGGTCCGCAGGCCGACGACCTTGCCGTCCGCGCCGAGGATCTCGGTGGGCGACTCGAAGAAGTGCAGGAACAGCTTGTGCGGGCGGCTCCCGACGTCGCGGATCGCCCAGTTCTCCAGCGTCTTGGCGACCATGTCGGCCTGCTTGTTGCCGCGCCGGGTCGCGATCGAGCCCTCGTCGTAGTCGATGTCCTCGGGGTCGACGATGACCTCGATGTTCGGGGAGTGGTCCAGCTCCCGCAGCTCCATCGGGGAGAACTTCGCCTGCGCCGGGCCGCGGCGGCCGAAGACGTGGACCTCCAGCGCCTTGTTGGCCTTGAGGCCGTCGTAGACGTTGGCCGGGATCTCCGTCGGCAGCAGCTCGTCGGCGGTCTTCGCGAGGATGCGGGCGACGTCCAGGGCGACGTTGCCGACGCCGAGGACCGCGACCTTCTCGGCCTCGAGCGGCCAGGTGCGCGGGACGTCCGGGTGGCCGTCGTACCAGGAGACGAAGTCGGCCGCGCCGTAGGAGCCGTCCAGCTCGATGCCCGGGACCGACATCTCGCGGTCGGCCATGGCGCCGGTCGAGAAGATCACCGCGTCGTAGAAGCTGCGCAGGTCGTCGAGGCTGAGGTCCGACGGGTAGTCGACGTTGCCGAAGAGCCTGACCTGCGGTTTGTCCAGCACCTGGTGCAGGGCCGTGATGATGCCCTTGATGCGGGGGTGGTCGGGCGCCACGCCGTAGCGGATCAGTCCGAACGGGGCCGGCATCCGCTCGAAGAGGTCGACGGAGACACCGGGGTCGGCGGCCGCATCGGACTTGAGCAGCGCGTCGGCGGCGTAGATCCCGGCGGGGCCGGCTCCGACGATGGCTACCCGCAGGGGGCGGGGCATGATTCAGATTCCCTTCGAGCGGCGGATGATCGACTCGACGGGAAGCCTAAACTAAGGCAAGCCTAACCCGGTACGGGGGTCCGGTCTATGAGCCCATAAACGGGTTTTATGGGTCGGGCGCCTGTTCGGTCGGTGTCCATATGAGCCGACCAGCAGTTTATCCGGCCCCCTCCGGCGCCCCTGACGCCTCCCCCGGCAGCGGCTGCTCCGCCCAGATCACCTTCCCGGTCTTCGAGTACCGCGTCCCCCACCGCTCGGCGATCTGCGCCACCAGGAACAGCCCCCGCCCGCCCTCGTCGGTCATCGCCGCGTACCGCAGATGCGGTGACGTGCTGCTCGCGTCGGAGACCTCGCAGATCAGCGTCCGGTCCCGCAGCAGCCGCACCCGCACCGGGGCGGCGCCGTAGCGGATCGCGTTGGTGACCAGCTCGCTCAGGATCAGCTCCGTGGTGAACGACAGCTCCTCCAGATCCCAGTCCATGAGGCGCCGCGCCACCGCCGCGCGGACCCGGCCCACCTCCGCCGGGTCCATCGGCACCTCCCACTCCGCGACCCGGTCCGGGCCCAGCGCGCGCGTACGGGCGACGATCAGCGCGATGTCGTCGTTCTGCCGCACCGGCAGCAGCGCGTCCAGGACCGTACGGCAGGTCGACTCCGGGTCCGCCGCCGACCGCTCCAGCGCCCCGGCCAGCAGATCCAGGCCGCTGTCGATGTCCCGCTCCCGCGACTCCACCAGACCGTCCGTGTACAGCACGAGCCGGCTGCCCTCCGCCAGCTCCACCTCCGCCGTCTCGAACGGCAGCCCGCCCAGGCCCAGCGGCAGCCCGGCCGGCACCTCCGCGAAGTCGGCCCGCCCGTCGGGGTGCACGACGGCCGGCGGCGGATGCCCGGCCCGCGCCATCGTGCACCGCCGCGACACCGGGTCGTAGATCGCGTACAGACAGGTCGCCCCGGTCACCGGACCGGCTGCGTCGCCCTCCTGGTCGATCCGGTTCACCAGCTCGTCCAGCAGCCCCAGCAGTTCGTCCGGCGCCAGGTCCAGCGCCGAGAAGTTGTGCACGGCCGTCCGCAGCCGGCCCATCGTCGCCGCCGCCAGCAGCCCGTGCCCGACCACGTCCCCCACCACCAGCGCCACCCGCGAACCCGACAGCGGCAGCACGTCGAACCAGTCGCCGCCCACCCCGGCCTGCGCCGGCAGATAGCGGTAGGCGATGTCCAGGGCGTTCTGCGCGGGCAGCGTCCGCGGCAGCAGACTGCGCTGAAGCGTTTCCGCCAGGCTGTGCTCCCGGGTGTAGCGGCGCGCGTTGTCGATCGTCACCGCCGCCCGCGCCACCAGCTCCTCCGCCAGCGCCACCTCCTCGGAGTCGAACGGACCCGGCCGCTCCGAACGCCAGAAACTCACCACCCCCAGCACCAGCGCGCCCGCCCGCACCGGCACCGTGATCAGCGAATGGATACCGAACTCCACGACCTGCTCGGTCCGTTCGAGATCCTGCGCCCGCCACCCCGGCGACTGCCCGAGCCGCGCCTCCAGCACCGCCCGCCCCTCGGCGAGACTGCGCGCCTGCGGCGCCGACTCCACGAACTTCAGCGGCTCACCCACCCCGTACAGCGGCGCCCCCTTGCGCACCCCGGTCGACGCGGTCCGGCGCAGCGCCGCACCCGGCTCCGGCTCCTCGCCGCTCAGCACGGAGTCGTACAGATCGACGGTCGCGAAGTCCGCGAACCGGGGCACGGCCAGCTCCGCCAGCTCCTCCGCCGTGCGCGTCACGTCCAGGCTGGTGCCGATGCCGACCCCGGCCGCGTACAGCATGTCCAGCCGCTCCCGTGCCTGCTGCGCGCGGCCCGACAGCGCCCGCAGCTCGGTGGAGTCGCGCAGCGTCGCCACGCTCCCCGCCGGGCCGCCGGCCAGCTGCGTGGGCCGCTGGCTGATCGCCAGCAGCCGGTCCCCGACCAGGCGCACCTCGTCCGTCACCGCCCGCCCCGACACCAGCAGCTCCGCCATCGCCGAGTCCAGCCCCAGGCCCGCCACGGCCCGCCCCTCGGCGCGCGCGGGCAGCTCCAGCAGGCGCTCCGCCTCGTCGTTGGCGAGCAGCAGCCGGCCGCCCCCGTCGACGATCAGGACCCCCTCGCGCACCGCGTGCAGCACCGCGTCGTGATGCTCGTACATCCGCGTCATCTCGCGCGGCCCGAGCCCGTGCGTCTGCCGCAGCAGCCGCCTGCTGACCAGCGCCGTGCCCCCGGTCGCCAGCAGCAGCGCCGCCCCGGTGGTGAACAGCACCAGCGGCAGCTGCCGGTCCACGGTCCCGCCCACACTCTCCGTGGTGATCCCGGCCGAGACCAGCCCTACGACCTTCCCGGCGCCGTCCTCCACGGGGATGACGGCCTGCACGAGCGGTCCCAGCGTCCCGTCGACCTCCTCGACGACCGTGCCCCCGGCCTGCGCGGGCGCGATCGTCCCGACGAACCGTTTCCCTATCCGGTCCGCCTTGGGGTGCGTGTAACGGATGCCGTCGGGGTTCATCACGACGATGAAGTCCATGTCCGCCGCCTTGCGCGCCGCCTCCGCGCGCGGCTGGAGCACCGCCGACGGATCGGCCGACACCAGCGCCTGCGCGATCCCCGGGGAGTTGGCGAACGTCTCGGCCACCGCCAGGGAGCGGTTGCGGGCCTCCTGCGTACCGTCGTGCCGCACCTGGAGCACCAGCGCCACCACGGCCGCCACCACCAGCAGCAGCACGATCAGCACCTGGAGCAGGAACACCTGCGTGGCCAGACTCCGCCCGCCCAGCGCCCGGCGGGCGGGATCGGACGGACGCGGATCGCGCGGTCCAGGGGTACGACGGGCCATGCGCCATGTCTACACGGTCACGCCTCGTGAGGCGAGGGGCGTGACGGAGGGTGATGGTGTGGCCGCCGGGGGCGGGGGAGGAGCGGCGGAGAGTGATCACCGGGCCCGCGGTGGACGGCCGGGGTACGGCGCTTACGGCCGGACGACGGGCGGGCGTCCTCATGATGGCGTAGGCCAAGGCTTGGCCAACTCCTTGGGGCACGTTTGTCTCGATTTCACCCGAGGTACCTGATGCCACGTCAGGTGCGGGGGAAGAGTGGAGGCGGAGCGTCCGTCACTCACCAAGGGGAATGTTTCATGGCCGAGTTGACCCGTCGCAGACTTCTGGGATCCGCAGCCGGCACGCTGGGCGGCGCCGCGGCCCTCTCCCTCCTCCCGCCCAGCCTCCAGAAGGCGGTCGCCGCCGAGGCCCCCGCCCGCGGCTCCCTCCACGACATCGAGCACGTGGTCATGCTGATGCAGGAGAACCGCAGCTTCGACCACTACTTCGGCACCCTCAAAGGCGTCCGCGGCTTCGCCGACCCCCACGCGCAGAGACTCGGCACCGGCCGCTCGGTCTTCTACCAGCCCGACGCCGAGAACCCCAAGGGCTACCTGCTCCCCTTCCACCTCGACACCCACACCTCCAGCGCCCAGGCCATCCCGTCCACCAGCCACGCCTGGTCGGTCCAGCACGAGGCCTGGAACGGCGGCCGGATGGACCGCTGGCTGCCCGCGCACCGCAAGGCGGACGGCGTCAACGGCCCGTACGTCATGGGCTACTACACCCGCAAGGACATCCCGTTCCAGTTCGCGCTGGCCGAGACGTTCACCATCTGCGACCACTACCACTGCTCGGTGTTCGGCCCCACCTGGCCCAACCGCCTGATGTGGATGACCGGCACCATCGACCCCGAGGGCACCCGCGGCGGCCCGGTCATCAGCAACTCCGCGCCCACGCCGTACCGCTGGACGACGTACGCCGAGCGCCTCCAGGCCGCCGGGGTCAGCTGGAAGGTGTACCAGGAGGACGACAACTACGGCTGCAACATGCTGGAGCAGTTCGCGAACTTCAAGAACGCGGCGCCCGGCTCGGCCCTGTACGAGCGGGGCGTACGCCGCCGGCCCGCCGGGACGTTCGAGGACGACGCCCGGGCCGACCGGCTCCCGCAGGTCTCCTGGATCATGCCGACCAGCTACCAGTCGGAGCACCCGGACTACCTCCCGGCCGCCGGCGCCGACTTCGTCGCCTCCAAACTGGAGGCGATCGCGGCCAACCCCAAGGTGTGGCGCAAGACCGCCTTCATCCTCAACTACGACGAGAACGACGGCCTCTTCGACCACGTCGCCCCGCCGACCCCGCGCGCCGGCACCCCCGGCGAGTTCATCCAGGGCCTGCCGATCGGCGGCGGCTTCCGCGTCCCGGCGATCGTCATCTCGCCCTGGACCGTGGGCGGCTGGGTCGCCTCGGAACCCTTCGACCACACCTCGGCCCTCCAGTTCCTGGAGCGCTTCACGGGTGTGGAGGAGCCGAACGTGACGCCCTGGCGCCGGGAGACCTTCGGCGACCTCACCTCCGCCTTCCGCTTCCCGAGCGCCCGCCCCCGCCCGCCGCACCTCCCGGACGACACGGCCGAGCAGCTGGAGAAGGCCAAGGAGGAGGTGGCAACGTTGCCAAAGCCGACCCTGCCCGGGGCGAAGCAGACGTTCCCCCAGCAGGAGCGGGGGAGCAGGCCGCACGTCTGAGCCGGCCGCCCGACGGGAGGCGGGGCTTGTCCCTGTCGCCCTCATCATCTGCGCGTCACCCCCCTCGGGCGGTGACGCGCAGTGCGTACCGGGCCGGATACGTGTACGGGTCCATGAACGGACTGTAACCGGGGCCACTGACAGTGCGGTCAAACCGCTGATCGCGAGATGTGGTGATGGTCACTGTGAAAGGGGGACGCGTAAACCTCCATGCCCGTAGTTCCGTCGTTCTCTGTGTGTGGGCTGTCGTATCGGGTTATGGGCCGCTCGCGCGTCCGGTGCCGAAATCGGCCAGTATGTCGATTCCGGACCGGTTGAGGAGTTAGATTCGATCTTCCGAATGTGTGTGCGGTGACAGGTGGGGACGATCTTGGGCGAGACGGAGCGGCGGCGCGGGGACGCCGGCCGGGACGGGGCACGGCTGAGATCGCTGCCCGCCCGGGGCGTCAGATTCCTCGGGCGCACCCTGTGGGGCGAGATCAAGGGGATCGTCATCGACCCTCTGATCGAACTGCGCCGACGCGGACCGGCGGCCCTGTCGCTGGCCTTCGTCGCCTGCGGCGGCGTGATCTTCTTCCACGCGATCGCCCAGCACCCCAGAGGGGAGACGGTGGTCCGCGTCCTGGGCGGCGTCCACGGCGACCTGCCCCTGTGGCAGGCCCTCCTGCGCACCCCGGTCTCGCTCTACGTCCCCGCGCTCGACCTGCCCGTCTGGGCCGGCATCACCCAGCTGTTCCTCGCCTTCGCCCTCGCCGAAGTCGCCCTGGGCCGCGCCCGCACCCTCGTCATCGCCTACGCGGCCACCCTCTCCGGCACCCTCACCGTCCGGATCATGCTCGCCCTCGGCCCCGGCTGGGGCGGCCTCGGCCTGCCGCCCGAGATCGGCAAGGTCCTCGACACCGGCCCCTCCGCCGCGGTCGTCGGCCTCTTCACGTACATGTCCGTCATCCGCCGGGCCCCCATCGTCTTCACCCTCACCGGCGGCTCGATGGTCGTCGAGTCCATCGCCAAGCCCAACCTCGCCGGCCGCGAACACCTCATCGCCGTCGCCGCCGCCGTCGTCCTCGGCCTCCTCCATGGGCGCGGCGCACGCCTGCGCGCCCGGCTGCGGGCCGCGCTGCCGCAGTGGGTGCCGCTGCCCGCGCGGGCCACACCCCGGGCGGCCCTCGTCGGGCGGCAGCGGGGGTCCGCCGAGACAGCAGCGGGCGCGCGGGGCGACGTCAAGGAGAAGGAGGGGGCCGCCGCGCGGATGGGCAGAGAGACGGCTCCGCACTCACCGACGTGACGCCTTTCGGGTGCTCCCGCGCGGAGGCACCCGCGCGCGCGTGAGGCGGACGGTATATGTCGGCCCCAGAGCCGCCGCAGGGCGGAGCGCGAACAGGGGAGCGGCCATGGAGTACTACGACCTCGGGGACCACGGACGCCCGGTGACCACGGCGTCCGGCACGGCACAGACCTGGTTCGACCGCGGCCTGGTGTGGACGTACGCCTTCCACCACGAAGAGGCCGCCGCCTGCTTCCAGCGGGCCGCCGACGCCGACCCGGAGTGCGCGATGGCCTACTGGGGCCTCGCCTACGCGCTCGGCCCCCACTACAACAAACCCTGGGAGTTCTTCGACGACAAGGACCTCGCCGAGACCGTGGAACGCACCCACGCCGCCGTCGAACTGGCCCACGAGAAGGCCGAGAGCGCACCCCCCGTCGAACAGGCCCTGATCCGCGCCCTGCGCGCCCGCTACCCGCGCGCACAGCCGGCCGAGGACTGCGAGGTGTGGAACCACGCCTACGCCGCCGCCATGCGCGAGGTGTACGACCTGGCCCCCGCCGACCTCGACGTCGCCGCCCTGTACGCCGAGGCCCTGATGAACCTCACCCCATGGCAGCTCTGGGACACCGCCACGGGTGAACCGGCGGCCGACGCGCGCACTCCGGAGGCCAGGGACGTCCTGGAACGCGCCCTCGCACTCGACCCCCAGGGCCGCCACCCAGGGCTTGCGCACCTGTACATCCACCTCATGGAGATGTCCCCCACCCCGGAGGCCGCCCTCCAGGTCGCCGACCGGCTGCGCGGCCTCGTCCCCGACGCCGGGCACCTGCTGCACATGCCGTCGCACCTGGAGGTGCTCTGCGGCGACTACCGCAGGGTGATCGCCGACAACACCGCCGCGATCACCGCCGACGCGAAAGCGGCCACGCGCGCGGGCGCGATGAACTTCTACACCCTGTACCGCGCGCACAACCTGCACTTCAGGATCTACGGCGCGATGTTCCTGGGCGCCTCCGCGATCGCCCTGGAGACCGCCGACCTCCTGGAGGCCGCCGTCCCCGAGGAACTGCTGAGAGTGGAGAGCCCGCCCATGGCCGACTGGCTGGAGGGCTTCCTCGCCATGCGCGTCCATGTGCTGATCCGCTTCGGCCGCTGGGACGACATCCTGAGCCTGCCCCGGCCCACCGACCCCGACCTGTACTGCGCCACCACCGCGATGCACCACTACGCGCGCGGGGTCGCCCTCGCCGCCACCGGACGCGTCCCGGAGGCCGAGACCGAACGCACCCTGTTCCGCGCGGCCGCCGCACGCGTCCCCGAGTCGCGCACCTTGTTCAACAACACCTGCCAGGACGTCCTGGAGATCGCCGCCGCCATGCTCGACGGCGAACTCGACTACCGCAAAGGCCGCTACGACGAGGCCTTCGCCGCCCTGGAACGCTCGATCGCCCTCTCCGACGGCCTCACCTACGACGAACCCTGGGGATGGATGCAGCCCACCCGGCACGCCTATGGCGCGCTCCTGCTCGAACAGGGGCGCGTCGAGGAGGCGGAGGCGGTCTACCGCGCGGACCTCGGCCTGGACACGACCCTGCCGCGTCCCGTGCAGCACCCGAACAACGTCTGGGCGCTGCACGGGCTGCACGAGTGCCTCGTACGGCTCGGCAAGGACGGGGAAGCGGCGCTGGTGGCACGGCAGTTGACGCTCGCGCGGGCGCTGGCGGACGTGCCGGTGGAGTCGTCGTGCTTCTGCCGGAGACGGGCCTCAGGGTGCTGCGGCGGGGGTGAGTGAGGCCCCTGGTGGGGTGGGTGAAAAGCCAACTTCCCACTACCGGAAGTAACATGATCCACTCTGACTTTAAGTGGCGCTTACACACACCACGGTGTCCGGCCCACTCCCCCTGCCCCACCCAGGTCGGAGGACCACCATGACCTTTTCCGAGGACCCGCTCCAACAGGCCCGCGCCGCCTACGAGGAGCACGCCCGCACCTGCCGGCAGTGCCATGCCGACTCGACCCCCTGTGCGGTCTCCAAACTCCTCATGCGGGCCTACAACAACGCCCGCAGGGAACAGGCACGCGCCGGTTCGACACCGAACTGAGCCTGACGCGGCCCCCTTTACCGCGCCCTGCGCCACGATGTGGTAATCACGATCATGGCAACAGGCGCGGGACCCGAGGGGGCCACACAGTGAACGACACGCGCGCGCAGGAAGCGGCGCGGCGGTCCGTACGGGCACAAGAAGCCCGCCGGGCACGCAACTGGGCGCGGCTCGCCCTCCTGCTGGCCTTCCTCACGTTCCTCGTCGTCGTCGCCGGCTCCGACAAGGACGGCTGGCTCGTCCTGCTGACCGGCGTGGGCGGCCTCGCGCTCGCCGGAGCGGGCCTGTGGTGGGCGCTCGCCCACCGGGGCTGGCCGAGGCTCCTGGGGGCCCTCCTGGCCCTCTCCGTGCCCCTCGGCGTCCTCGCCCTCTACGCCTCCTCCGGGCTGTGGGTCGTCGCCGTCGCCGCGATCGGCCTGTGGACCGCCGCCCTCGCCAGCGCCCGCGCGGCCCTGCGCAGCGTGCGCCAGCCGCACCACGGGCGCCGCCGCCGCGGCCGTAAGACCCCGCCGCCCAAGCAGCCGGTGTTCATCATGAACCCCCGCTCCGGCGGCGGAAAAGTCGAACGCCACGACCTCGTGCGCCGCGCGGAAGCCCTCGGCGCGCGGGTCATCCTCATCGACCCCGACGGCGGCACCGACCCCGAGGCCGAGGCCCGCCGCGCCATCGCCGCCGGCGCCGACCTCCTCGGCGTCGCGGGCGGCGACGGCACCCAGGCCCTCGTCGCGGCCGTCGCCGCCGCCCACGACATCCCTTTCCTGGTCATCGCCGCCGGCACCCGCAACCACTTCGCCATGGACCTCGGCCTCGACCGCACCGACCCCGTGACCTCCCTCGACGCCCTCACCGACGGCGTCGAACTCCGCGTCGACCTCGGGGACGTCGACGGCCGCGCCTTCGTCAACACGGTCTCCTTCGGCGCCTACGCCGAGATAGTCCAGCGCCCCGAGTACCGCGACGCCAAAGCCTTCACGGCCCTGGACCTCCTGCCCGACCTCCTCATGGGCGACGCCGGCGCCACCCTCAGCGTCGACATCGCCGGCACCAGCCTCCAGGCGCCCCAGGCCGTCCTCGTCAGCAACAACCCCTACGCGCGCGCGGACCCCTTCGGCGTCGGCCGCCGCCCCCGCCTCGACTCCGGCGCCCTCGGCGTCATCGGCATCAAGGTCGAAGGCGCCGCCCAGGCCGCCGAGATCGCCCTCCTGGGAGAGCGCGCGGGCAGCATCACCTCCGTACCCGCCCGCCGCGTCGAGGTCCGCGCGGACCGCGACCACATCCCCGTCGCCATCGACGGCGAAGCCCTCGTGCTGCCCGTCCCCGTCGTCTGCACCCTGCGCCCCGCGGCCCTGCGCGTCCGCGTCCCGCGCCGGCGGCCCGGGGCGACCTACGCGCCGCCCACGGTGGACTGGCGACGGATCGTGAGGCTGGCGCTGGACCGGCCGGTGGTGGTGGGGGAGGAGTGAACTACGCGCGCGTGGGTGCGGGTTCGTCGGGTGCGGGTTCGGTGGGCGCGGGTTGTGCGAACGCCCACGCGCGCGTGCCCTCCCGCTCACCCAGCTCCACCCAGAACGACCGCCGGCCCTCCCGGACCGCCCACCACCCTTAGGGAACGACCATGCCCGACCCCCGTCCCCGCAGCCGGCTGTCCGGTGTCAGCCTGGTGCGTGATCTCGCCGCGCTGGACCAGGCGCTGTACGAGGCGGTGACCGTCACCCGGACACCGACCCTGGACACCGCCCTGCGCCGCCTGTCGACCGCCGCGAACCACTCCAAGCTGTCCTTCGCCACGGCGGCGGCCCTGGCCCTGCGCCCCGGCCGCACTCGCCGCGCGGCCGTCCTCGGCGTGGCCGCCGTCGGCGTCGCCTCCGCGAGCGCCAACCTCCTGGGCAAACGCCTCGTACGGCGCGCCCGGCCGCACCGCGCGGAGGACTCGCCGTTCCCCGGCCGGCACGTCCCCATGCCGGACTCCGCCTCCTTCCCCTCCGGGCACACCGCGTCCGCCGTGGCCTTCGCGGCGGCCGTCGGCAGCGCGCTGCCCGCCGCCACCGTGCCACTCGGTCTGCTCGCCTGCGCCGTGGGGTACTCCCGGGTGCATACCGGGGTGCACTATCCCGGGGACGTCATCGCCGGGGCCGTTCTCGGGACCGGGGCGGCGGCCTTGGTGCTGACGGTCGCGGGGATCGCCGAAGAGCGCTGAAGTCGCGGGCCCGGCACATGTTCCGTGCCGGGCCCGTTGACTCGTGTATTCGTGTGTGCCGGTCCGTCAGGCGGGGCGGATCGCTCCTCGGATCGCGGCCTCGCCCGCGTGGAAGATCGAGTCCTCGCGGATGAACGCGCCCGGGCCGGGGGCGTGGATCATCATCCCGTTGCCGCTGTAGAGGCCGGTGTGGGTCAGGCCGTCGAAGAAGAAGACCAGGTCACCGGGTTGCAGCGTGGCCATGTCGACCTCCCTGCCGTACAGCGCCTGCTCGGTCGTCGCCCTCGGGAGGGGGACGCCGGCTGCCGTCCAAGAGGCCTGGGTGAGGCCGGCGTTGTCGTACGCGGCCGGGCCCTTCGCGCCCCATACACAGGGCTTGCCGATCTGCGCGCGCGCGAAGGCGACGGCTTTTTCGGCTTTTGCCGGGGGGGTGGGGGGTGCTTGTGGGGGGAGGGGGGCGGAGGTGGGGGGTTGTTGGGGCTGGGGTGTGGGCTGGGTGGGGATGGCGGATGCGGGGGGTACGGGGGGTTGTGCCTGTGCCTGTGCAGGTGTCGGCATGGTGGGGGCCGGTGCTGCCATGGGTGCTGGAGGGGCCTGAGGGGGTGCTGTGGGGGCTGGGGGTGCCATGGTGGGGGTCTGGAGGCCCGGGGCCATCAGCGTGGCTGTGAAGCCGTTCTGAGGGGGCGTCATGGTGGGCATTTGGGGTGGGGCTGTCTGGGCGCCGGGGGACATGAGGGTTGCCGTGAATGCCGGGTCGGTGGTGGGCATTTGGGGCGGGGTCGGGGCGGGGGGTGCTGTGCGGGGGGCGCCTGGGGTCATGACGGTGGAGGTCAGGAGCATGTCCAGGGTGGGGGCCGGAGCCTGGGCCTGCACCTGGGCCGGGGCCGGAGGCTGGGGCTGGGCCTGAGGCTGCGGTCGGGGCTGGGCGGTGGGTGCGCCGGGGGCCATCAGGGTGGACGTGAACGCCGGGTTCTGGGGTGGGGACATGGGGGCGGTGGCGGTGCGGGGGGCGCTCGGGGTCATGACCGTCGAGGTGAAGCCGGGGTCGGCCGGGGGGCGGGGCGCTGCGGCGCCGGGGGACATGACCGTGGAGGTGAAGCCGGGGGTGGGGGCTTGGGGTTGGGGCTGTGCTGGGGGGTGGGGGGTGGATGCGCCGGGGGTCATCACGGTGGAGGTGAAGCCCGGGTCGGTCGCGGGAGGTGTGGTCCCCGGGGACATGGCCGTAGCTGCAAATCCCGCTTCCGGAGCCGGAGTTCGGGTGCCGGATGCGCCCGGGGTCATCACAGTCGATGTGAATCCCCCCTCGGGCGAGGCGGGCGCGCCCGCGCCGGGTGCCATGAACGTGGACGTGAATTCCGGCTCACGAGCGGGAGTTGCGGGAGCCGATGCCCCCGGCGTCATCACGGTCGACGTGAACGCCGGTTCCGCTGGAGCCTGTTGCTGCGGCGACTGCTGCCAAGTCGACGTCCCCCCAGCCTCGTACGTCGCGAATGCCCCCGTCTCCCAGGTCGGCACCGACGGCAGCACCGCCGTCTGCGGGGCGTTGTCTGCGGGGCTGTACATCGGCAGGGACCCGGTGTTCCAGGACGCGTCCGCCTGCGGGGCGGCGGGTGCGGCGGGCGCCGCCGGGAACGCGCCCGTGCCGCCGGTCTGCGCGGGAGACGCGTACGCCGGGAACGTACCCGTGTCCCACGTGGGGACGGACGGCAGGACGGCGGTCTGCGGCGCGCTGTCCGCAGGGCTGTACATCGGCAACGGTCCGGTGTCCCAACTGCCCATCCCGGGACGGGAGTCAGGGGTCTGCCCGGGCACGGGCGGCATGACGGCGGTGGGAGCGGCGTCCATACCGGACATCACACCGCCCGAACCTCCTACGCCGGGGCCGGACATGGCGGCCGCCCCACCCATCGGGACGCCAGGGTTGGGGAGTTGACCGGCGCCGGGTGCGGACACCGCAGGCATCGAACCAGTCCCGGCATCGGACACACCGTTCATTCCGCCCGCGCCGGGACCAGGCATGCCGGCCATCCCAGCCACACCGCCCGCACCCCCGCCAGGCCCCCCGGGACCAACACCCGCACCCCCCACAGGCAACGCGGCCGTCGGCGGGGCCGGGGGGAGGGCCTGGCGGGGTTCCGGGGCCGGGGGCAGGGCGGGGGCCGTGCGGCCCGCCGTCAGTTCGGCGCGCTTCTCCAGCGCCGCCTCCAACTCCCGTACGGACGGCAGCCCGTCGCTCCTGGCGGGACGGGCGCCGCCGCCGGGGCGGGCGGCGGGCTGCTGGCGGTCGCGGGGGAGGACGGCGGGGATGGTCGGCCCGAGCGAATTGCGGGCGACGTCGAACAACTGCCGCGTGACGGCCTCAAGGCCGGGCTCGGCGGAGCGGCGCCCGCCCCCGCCCCCACGCCCGCCGGAGCCCCCCCGCTGCCCGCGCAGCGACATCGCGCGGGTCGCGTTGAAGGTGCCGCTGTCGGTCTCGGCACGGTTGTAGAGGGAGGTGACCGCCTGCTGGATCTCCGCCCGGCTCGGCTCGGGTCCGTCGTCCAGGCTGAGGCCGTCCGCCTCCGCGGAGCCACGTCCGGGAAGACCTTTACCTGCGGGGCCCTGGCCTCGGTCCGTCGCCATGGAAGACGTACTCCTTCCGTGCACCGCCTGCCAAGCCGGCGGGTACGGAGCCTGGTTCGCCGGTACGACGGTCAGGTCCGACCTCGCCGAAAGTCGCCACTCGGACCGGCGGAGGCCGCGCGGCCCGGCGGTTCACCGGAGTCGGTCGTGCGGCCCGGCGTCAACTTAGCCAACTTGTGTGACTGCCGTGAAGATTGAAGCGTTAAATGTCCGATACGTAGTCGTGACCTTGGTCTCTTCTTTGCTGGTGACCGCTGGTAACGCCTGTGCGGCGGCGGAGAGTTGACGCAAGGTCCGGGTCACGTCCCGCCCCCGCACAGCGGGGCGAGTGCGCCGTACCGGCACGAGGCGGTACAACTGGCTGCCATGCGCGTCGACTACTCACCCGACTCCCAGGGCCCGCAGAGCTTCTACCGGCTGCTCACCGCCGTCGTCGTACCCCGGCCGATCGCCTGGGTCTCGACAGTGACGGCGGACGGCACGGCCGCGAACCTCGCCCCGCACTCCTTCTTCACCGTCGCCTGCACCGTCCCGCCCATCGTGCAGTTCACCTCCGTGGGCCGCAAGGACACCTTGCGCAACGTCGAGGCGACCGGCGAGTTCGTCGTCAACTTCGCGCCCGAGCGGCTCTTCGAGCAGATCAACGCCACCGCGACCGACTTCCCCGCCGGACACGACGAGTTCGACGCCGTCGGCATCGCCAAGGAGCCGTCCCTGCGCGTCAAGCCCCCGCGCGTGGCCGCCGCCCCCGTCGCCCTGGAGTGCCGGCTGCACTCCACCCTCGGGATCGGCAACTCCACCCTCGTCCTGGGCGAGGTGGTGCACGCCGTCGTCGACCAGGACGTCCTTGTCGACGGCCATCCCGACATCCACCGGCTCAGCCCGCTCTCGCGGCTGGGGCGCAACGAGTGGGGGACCATGGGGGAGATCCGGGACCTGGCCCGCATCTCGTACCAGGACTGGCCGGGGGGCCAGGGACCGGCTTCCTGACACCGGCGCCGGCATCGGCGTCGGCACTGCCGTCCCCGACCTCGGCGGAACTCCCCGCGCGGAGCCCCTCTGGCAGGATCGCCCCATGACGTCCCGCAACCCCGCCGACGGTTCCTGGCGCTCGTTCCGCTCGAAGAACTCCGCGCTGTCGGTCTGCTCCGTGGACTCCTTCCTCTCCATCGGCTCGGTGGGCAGCGCGCTGTCCGTCGGCTCGGTCGGCAGCTTCCTGTCGGTGGGCTCCCTCGGCTCCGCCGCGTCGGCCGTCTCCGCGGGGTCCTGGCTGAGCCTGGGGTCCGTGCTGTCCGCCGAGTCGTCCGGGGCGGTGCTGTCCTGGCGCTCCCGTCGTGGCAAGGTCGCGGTCGTCGCGGCGGCGGGGGTGATCCTCGCGTGCGCGTTGACGGCGCGGCGGGGGAGGGGCAGCGCATGAGGGGCTGACCTCCGCGCGGGCCCTCACCCCGCACACCCCCGAGGCAGCCCCGCGAACGCCTCCCGCAGCTGATCCGCGAACTCCTCCGGCCACTTCGCGTACCCCACATGCCCGCCGGGGAACTTGAGCAGCGGCAGGCCGAGGAGTTCCGCGAGGGCGACCGCCGGGCGGTGGACGGTCTGGTCCTCGGAGCCGGCGCCGGCCGCGACGGCGAGGCGGTCGACCGCGCGGGCGACGGCGGTGAGGTCCGGGAGGTGGGTGGAGCTCGGGCGCATCACGTGCGCGAGGAAGAAGCCCGTGTTGTCGTGCTCCCCGGGCAGTTCGGGCGCCGGACGGTCGCCGAAGAGCGCCGACAGCTCGGCCATGGCGGCGGCCTCCCCCTCCCGCCGCAGCGTGGCCTCCACGGACGTGATGAGCGCCAAGTGCTCCTCCGCGTCGGGCAGCAGACCCAGGGAGGGCGGCTCATGGACGACGGCCCCGGCGACCCGTTCCGGGCACGCGCACGTGAACTCCAGCGCGGCCAGGGCCCCCGAGCAGCTGCCGAAGATCCGTACGGGCCCGGCGTCCGCCACGAGGTGGTCCAGGAGCCGGCCGATGTCCCGCGCGTGCTCCTCGACGCGCTGGTCGACGGGCGGGCCGGTGAGGGCGCTGCGTGAATTGCCGCGCGGGTCGCAGGAGATGACCCGGTGGTCGGCGGCCAGCGCGTCCGCGAGGCCGGTGAAGACGGCGGCGTCCGAATTGCCGCCCGCCAGCAGCAGGAGCGGCGGGCCGGTGTCGCCGCGCACCTCGTAGTAGAGGCTCGCGCCCGGGACCGGGAGCGTACCGGTGAGCTTGGCACGGGCGGGTGAATTCATCGAGGCCCCCCAATGAAGTGCGGTCGGTCGACGTACAGTCACGCCATGTCCACTCAGCGTACGGACCCCCACTGACAACGGGAGGGGCGTGATGGCGGACGGCCCGCGCATTCTGCTCAACGCCCAACCCTTCGGCTTCGGCCCGGCGGCGGCCACCGCGGCCCTCGCCGCCGGACTCACCTCCCTGGGTGCGAGCACGGCCTACATAGGCACCGGCCACACCCTCGACCTCCAGCACCTCCCCCCGTACACCACCGTCCACGACCTCACCGGCCTCCCCGAGCCGGCCTTCCTGCCCCGCCTCCAGGCGCTCGCCGGCCGCTACGACGCCTTCCTGACCGCCATGGACTTCCCGCTCGCCCGGCTGGCGCTGCGCGCGGGGCTCCGGGTCGCCGTCTACGACGCCCTGGCCTGGTACTGGCCGACCCTGCCGCCCGTGGTCCGGGACGAAACGGTCCTGTACGTCGCCCAGGACTACTACGGCGTCCGCGAACGCCTCGCCGCCGAACCGGAGTTGCGCGCCCGTACGGTGATCGTCCCGCCGACGGTCGAAGAGGGCCCCCTCTGGGCGCCGGGCGGCCAAGAGGTCGTCGTCAACCTAGGGGGTCTGCACAACCCCTACTGGACCCCGGACGACGCCCATGCCTACGCCCGCCTCGTCCTGACCGCCGTACGCCAGGCGCTCCCCCCGGCGACCCCCTTGCTGATCGCGACCAGCGCGGCGACGGTGAACGCCCTGGGTGATCCCCCGCCGGCCACGAGATTCGTGACGCACCGCCAAGAGGCCCTTCTCCAGGCGCTGTCGAGTTCCGCCTACGCCCTGATGACCCCTGGCCTCGGCAACATCTACGACGCCGCCACCACCGGCGTCCCCACCCTCTGGCTCCCCCCGGCCAACAACACCCAGGCCCTCCAAGCGGACCTCCTGGTCACCCACGGCCACTGCGACGCCCGGATCAGCTGGCGGGACCTGGGCCTGGACCTCCCCTCGACCACCCCGGAGCGAGCCACGATGACGACCCTGCAAACAGCTCTCCGAAACCCGGCCACCACCCCCCACCTGACCGCCCTCCTCGCCCAAGCCACGATTTCCCTCCCCCGCACCCCGTCCCGCTCCCGCGCGCTGATGACCCGTTTCGGACGCGGGGGGACGGGGACGGCGGCGCGGGCGGTGCTGGAGTGGCTGGAAGGCTGAGCGCGGGATCTCGGTGGCGGCACCAAGACGGGCGCCTAGGTTGCCCTCCACCCCGGTCACCGGATGAGAGGACCCGTCGCCGATGCCTACGGACTCCACGCTTGCGCACGCCCGTGAACTGTGGAGCCATCTCGCAGGCGCCCCGTTCCCACCCCCGGGCGAGACACGCATAGCCGTCTCACCCGCCTCCCGCCGACCGACGTACTGGGCCCGGCGACCCTGAAGGGCACGGCGGAGAGCGGCCTCGCCCGCCAGGTCGCAGCCGCCGCGACCCGCCACGCGCCGGCCGCAGGCCCGCACCCCCAATGGCGCGCCCGCCCGATATGCCGAGGGTAATTCTCGAATCCGTTGCTCACACCTCCACCCCTTACGCAAGCTCCCCGCACCCCCTTTCTGAATTCCGTTGCTCACACCCCCAACCCCCTGTCAAGCGCGACTTTCGCCACACAGAAATCCCCTTCATCTCGGCCCCGACCCCGTGCTTCGGCGGTGTTACCGTTGCAGAGTGCGGAAACTTCTCGTGGTCAAAGGTGCTCGGCAGAACAATCTTCGGGATGTCTCTGTGGAGCTGCCCAGGAATGGGCTGACGGTGTTCACGGGGGTGTCGGGGTCGGGGAAATCGAGTTTGGCGTTCGACACTATTTTCGCCGAAGGGCAGCGGCGGTATGTGGAGTCGCTGTCGGCTTATGCGCGACAGTTTCTCGGCCAATTGGACAAGCCCGATGTCGACTCCATCGAAGGCCTTTCCCCCGCCATCGCGATCGACCAGAAGACCTCCAGCCGCAACCCCCGCTCCACCGTCGGGACCATCACTGAGGTCTATGACTATCTGCGGCTGCTGTACGCCCGCATCGGACGGCCTCATTGTCCGGAATGCGGAGACCCCGTCCGCCGCCAGACCCCGCAGGACATCGTCGACCGGCTGACCGGCGAACCCGACGGCACCCGCTTCCAGCTCCTCGCCCCCGTCGTACGCGACCGCAAGGGCGAACACGCGGAGGTCTTCCGGCAGCTTTCCGGCGACGGGTTCAGCAGGGTGCGGGTCGACGGGAAAGTCCTTTCGCTCAGCGCCCTTCCGGCTCTCGACAAACGAAAGAAACACGACATCGACGTCGTCGTCGACCGGCTCGGCGTCAAGGACGGAATACGGCAGCGGCTGACCGAATCCGTGGAGACCGCCCTGGGCCTCGCCGGCGGCACCCTCCGCGTCGAGTTCGTCGACAGGGAACCCGGCGACCCGCAGCGCGAAATCCTGTTCTCCGAGAAGATGGCCTGCCCCCGCGCCCACGACCTTCCGCTGGACACCCTCGAACCCCGCCTGTTCTCCTTCAACGCCCCCTGGGGCGCCTGCCCGGCCTGCACGGGACTGGGGTTCCGCACCGAGGTCGACCCGGAGCTGGTCGTACCGGACGACACGAAGTCCCTGGCCGACGGCGCCATCGCGCCCTGGAGCAACACCAGCGGCGCCGACTACTTCACCCGCCTCCTCGATGCCCTCGCGAAGGCGCGCGGGTTCAGCGTCGCCACTCCCTGGCGCGAACTCCCCGCCGCCGTGCGGGAGATCGTCCTGCACGGCTCGGACGACCGCCTCCACCTCGCCTACCACAACCGCTTCGGCCGCGAACGCTCCCACCTCATCCGCTACGAGGGCGTCCTCCCGCACATCGAACGGCGCACGGCGGACGGCGCCGAGCACCGGTTCGCGGGGTATCTCCGCGACGTCGCCTGCGGGGCGTGCGAAGGGGCCCGCCTCGCCCCGGCCGTGCTCGCCGTCACCGTCGGCGGGCGCAGCATCGCCCAGGCCGGCGCGCTGCCCCTCGACGAACTCAGGGAATTCGTCCACCAGTTGAGCTACAGCCTCACCGACGGCGAACGCCGCATCGCCGAAGCCGTCGTCGCCGAGATCGGGGAGCGGCTGCGGTTCCTGCTGGACGTCGGGCTCGACTACCTCTCCCTGGACCGGCCGGCGGCGAGCCTCTCCGGCGGCGAGGCCCAGCGCATCCGGCTCGCGACGCAGATCGGTACCGGGCTCACCGGCGTGCTGTACGTCCTCGACGAACCGTCCATCGGGCTGCACCAGCGCGACAACCAGCGGCTGATCGCGACGCTGGAGCGGCTGCGGGACCGGGGCAACACGGTGATCGTCGTCGAGCACGACGAGGAGACCCTGAAGGCCGCCGACTGGGTCGTCGACATCGGCCCGGGCGCCGGCGCGCACGGCGGACACGTCCTGCACGCGGGCCCGCTCGCCGAACTCCTCGACCACCCCGACTCGTTGACCGGCGCCTACCTCTCCGGGCGGCGCTCCATCGCCGTCCCCGCGGCCCGCCGCGCGCCCGACGCCGAGCGGCGGCTCACCGTCCACGAGGCGACCGAGCACAATCTGCGGAACGTCGACGCGGCTTTCCCGATAGGCCTGTTGACGGTCGTCACCGGCGTCTCCGGATCGGGGAAGTCGACGCTCGTCAACGACATCCTGCACAGCGCCCTCGCCCAGCGGATCCACCGCGCGCACACCGTCCCGGGCCGGCACCGGACGATCACCGGCGTCGAGCACATCGACAAGGTCGTCCAGGTCGACCAGTCCCCGATCGGCCGCAGCCCGCGCTCCAACCCGGCCACGTACACAGGGGTGTTCGACCATCTGCGCAAGCTCTTCGCGCAGGTGCCGGAGGCGAAGGTGCGCGGATACGGGCCGGGCAGGTTCTCGTTCAACGTCAAGGGCGGACGCTGCGAACACTGCCTCGGTGACGGCACGATCAAGGTGGAGATGAACTTCCTGCCCGACGTGTACGTGCCGTGCGAGGTCTGCGCGGGCGCGCAGTACAACAGGGAGACCCTGGAGGTCCGTTACAAGGGAAAGTCGATCGCGGACGTCCTCGCCATGACCGTCGCCGAGAGCCGCGCCTTCTTCGACGGGCACCAGATCATCTCCCGCCATCTGCGCACCCTCGACGAAGTCGGCCTCGGCTACGTGAAGTTGGGCCAGCCCGCCACCACCCTCTCCGGCGGCGAGGCCCAGCGCGTCAAGCTCGCCGCCGAACTCCAGCGCCGGACCAGGGGCCGCAGCCTGTACGTCCTCGACGAGCCGACCACCGGACTCCATGTCGCCGACGTCGACCGGCTCCTGACGGCCCTTCAGAAACTGGTGGACGGCGGCAATACCGTCGTCGTCATCGAGCACAACCTGGACGTCGTCAAGTGCGCCGACTGGATCGTCGACATGGGCCCGGACGGCGGACACCGCGGCGGACAGGTCGTCGCCGAGGGCACCCCGGAACAGGTCGCCGCCCACCCGGCCTCACACACCGGCCGGTTCCTCCGCCCCCTCCTGGAGACCTCATGAGCCTGCTCGAACTGGAGAAATCGGAGCGAACAGAGAAAGCGGAGGACTCGGCGGGACCGGAGAACCCCCTGGTTCCGGCGGCGGCCGAGGAGGACGACGACGCCCCCGCCGCCCGCCTCGCCGTCCCCGGCGCCTCCGACGACCCCGTCAAGGACTACCTCCGCCTCATCGCCCGCGTCCGCCTCCTCACCGCCGAACAGGAGGTCGACCTCGCCCAGCGCGTCGAGGCGGGGCTGTACGCCGAGCAACTGCTGACCGAAGCCGACCACCCTTATGAATCAAGCGAGTTGGCGATCCTCGCCGCCGACGGACAGCGCGCCAAGAACCACCTCGTCGAAGCCAACCTCCGCCTCGTCGTCTCCGTCGCCAAGCGCTACACCGGCCGCGGCCTCGCCTTCCTCGACCTCATCCAGGAGGGCAACACCGGACTGATCCGCGCGGTCGAGAAGTTCGACTACACCAAAGGGTTCAAGTTCTCGACGTACGCGACCTGGTGGATCAAACAGGCGGTCAGCCGGGCCATCGCCGACCAGGGCCGCACCATCCGCGTCCCCGTGCACGCCGTCGAGATCATCAACCGGGTCGCCCGCGTGCGCCGCGAGTTCGTCCGCGACACCGGGACCGAGCCGGCCCCCGAGCAACTCGCCGAACGCGCAGGCGTATCGCTGGAGCGGCTGTCCGAACTCGACGGCTACACAAGGGAACCCGTCTCCCTCGACACCCAACTCGCCGACGACAGCGGCACCGAGTTCGGCGACCTCATCGTCGACGCCGACGCCCCCACCCCCGACGAACAGGTCTCCTTCGGCCTCCTCCAGGACGCCCTGCGCCTCATCCTGGACCAGATGACCGCCCGCGAGGCCGGCATCATCTCCCTGCGCTACGGCCTCTTCGGCGGCCGGCCCCGCACCCTGGAGGAGATCGGCACGGTCTACGGCGTCACCCGCGAACGGATCCGGCAGATCGAGTCCAAGACGATGAGCAAACTCCGCCACCCCTCCCGCTCCCAGGCGCTGCGCGACTACCTCGACGCCGACTGAGCCGACCCCCTTTGTTAGGCTTCGGACGCCTTCCGTGGGGGAAGTCCGGTGAGAGTCCGGCGCTGACCCGCAACGGTGTGCGCGGAGAACCCTTTCTCCGCGTGAGCCCGATCGCCCACGGCAGGCACGCGACCCGTACGACTGCTCGCCGTGGACTGCGAGAAGGGGACCCGCCCGGCCGGTGACACGGCCGGGTCTCCTGCGCTGACTCAAGGCGGCCTCACCACAAGGACCGCCGTGCGCCGAACTCCCCTGTCCCTGCTGACCGTCGCCCTCGCCCTGCTGCTCGCCCTCTCGCTGCTCGCCGGGGTCCTCCTCGGCGCCGCCGGGATCGGCGCCGGACAGGCACTGGGGCTGCTGTGGGCGGGCCTGACCGGCGGGACCGTGCACGCGCGCGACGCCGCCGACTACACCATCGTCTGGGAGATACGACTGCCCCGCGTGGTCCTCGGCGCGGTGGCCGGCGCCGGGCTCGCCTCCGTCGGGGTCGCCGTCCAGGCCATGGTCCGCAACGCCCTCGCCGACCCCTTCGTCCTCGGCATCTCCTCCGGCGCGGCCGTCGGCGCCAACGCGGTCATCCTCCTGGGCGCCTTCGCCGGCCTCGGCGTCTGGGCCCTGTCGGTGTCCGCGTTCGCCTCCGCGCTGCTCGCCATGGGCCTCGTCTACGCCGTCGCCCGCACCCCGCGCGGCCTGACCCCGCTGCGGCTGATCCTGACCGGCACCGCGCTGGCGTACGGCTTCGAGGCGCTGACGACCGTCATGGTGTTCGGCGCGGCCCGGGGCGAGGCGGCGCGCTCGGCGATGATGTGGCTGCTGGGCAGCCTGGGCGGGGCGACCTGGGCGCAGGTGCCGATCGCCGGGGTGACCGTCGTCGCCGGCTGGGCCTGGCTGCGGCGGCGGGCGGCGGCGCTGAACGCGCTGGCCATGGGGGACGAGACGGCCGCCGCGCTGGGCGTGCGGCCCGAACTGCTGCGGCGGGAGCTGTTCGTCGTGACGGCCGCCGTCACCGGGACCGTCGTCGCCGTCAGCGGGGCGATCGGGTTCGTCGGGCTGATGGTGCCGCACCTCGTGCGGATGGCCGTCGGCGCCGATCACCGCCGTGTGCTCGCGCTCGCCCCGCTCGCCGGGGCGGTCCTGCTGGTCTGGGCCGACGTGCTCTCCCGGCTGCTCCTCGCGCCGGCCGAACTCCCGGTCGGCGTCATCACCGCGGTGGTCGGCGTCCCCGCGTTCCTGCTCCTGATGCGGCGCGGCGGCCACGCGTTCGGCGGAAAGTGGTGACCGGCATGCGGCTCGACCTGGACGGCGTACGCGTCGAAGCGGCCGGGAGACGGCTCGTGGACGACGTACGGCTGACCGCGGGCCCCGGCGCGGTCGTCGGGCTCGTCGGCCCCAACGGCAGTGGCAAGTCGACCCTGTTGAGATGCGTGTACCAGGCGCTGCGGCCGGCCGCCGGCACGGTCCGGCTGGACGGCGAGGACCTGCGGACGATGGCTCCGCGCGCCGCCGCCCGTGTGCTGGCCGCGCTGCCGCAGGAGTCCGGCGCCGAGTTCGACTTCACGGCCGCCGAGGTCGTCGCCATGGGCCGCTTCCCGCACGAACGGCGCGGCGCAGCCGAGGACTTGAGGATCTGCGCGGAGGCGATGGCGGCGACCGGCGTCGGCCATCTCGCCGACCGCGGCTTCCTCGCCCTGTCCGGCGGCGAACGCCAACGCGTCCTCATCGCCCGGGCGTTGGCACAGCAGCCGCGCGTCCTGGTCCTGGACGAACCCACCAACCACCTCGACATCACCCACCAGTTGGAGGTGCTGTCCCTCGTCCGCGACGCCGGGCTCACCGTCCTCGCCGCCCTCCACGACCTCAACCTGGCCGCCGCGTACTGCGACCGGCTGTACGTCCTCGACGCGGGCCGCGTCGTCGCGTCCGGTACCCCCGAAGAAGTCCTCCAACCCACTTTGCTGGCCGAGGTGTTCGGCGTCCGCGCCCACCCCGTGCGCCACCCCGTCACCGGCGCCGTACAGCTCCTCTTCGACCGTCTGTAAGGAACCCCCTGTGCCCACTGTGCGTCAACTCGCCGCCGTCGCCCTGTGCTTGACCGTCACCGGCTGCGGGGCCTCCGTGGAGAAGACCTCCGCGCCCGCCGCCTCGAAGGCCGTCACGATCACCAACTGCGGCAAGAAGGTCACCTACGACCACGTGCCCGAGCGAGTCGTCACCAACGACGTCGGCATCACCGAGCTGATGTTCGCGCTCGGCCTGGAGAACCGCATGGCCGGGTTCGCGATGCCCGACGACAAGGGCGACCTCACCGGCGTGCCCTGGAAGGACGGCTACCAGAAGGTCAAGTGGCTCTCCAAGGACCAGCTCACCAAGGAGAACGTCCTGGACGCCCGCGCGGACCTCGTCTTCGCCGGCTGGAACTACGGCTTCCGCGAGGACAGCGGCTTCACCCCCGACGCCCTGGCCAAGCTCGGCGTGCCGTCGTACATCCTCACCGAGTCCTGCCGCAACGGCCGTACCGAGACCTCGCGCGGGATCATGCCGCCCATCGACGCGCTCTACACCGACCTCACCAACCTCGGCAGGCTCTTCGGGGTCGAGGAGCGGGCGGCCACGCTGATCGCCTCCTTCAAGAAGGAGATAGCGGGCGTCAAGGCACCGGCCACGCGGCCCAAGGTGTTCCTCTACGACAGCGGCCAGGACCAGCCGTTCACCTCCGGCCGGTACGCCGCCCCCGACCAGATCATCAGCGCCGCCGGGGGCGAGAACGTCATGCACGACGTGCAGGACTCCTGGACGACCGTGGGCTGGGAGACGGTCGTCGACCGCGATCCCGATGTGATCGTGATCTGCGATTACGGGGACGTCAGCGCCGAGAAGAAGAAGCAATTCCTGCTGTCCTACGGGCCGTTGAAGAACGTCTCCGCCGTGAAGAACAAGCGGATCTTCGTGCTGGACTACGTCGACCTCGTCGAGAGCCCGCGCAACCCCTCGGCGATCGCGCGGCTCGGCGCCTATCTGCGGTCGGTGTCCTAGGGCTTGCGGGTCTCCGACTCCAGCGACTTGCGGGTGGCCGCGCCGTACACACCCGACTCGTCGTCGAGGATGAGCCGGGTGAACTGGTAGGTGCGGACGGCCTGTTGGACGTCCTCGTCGTAGACGCCGTCCGCCTCGCCGTCATAGCGGCCCAACTGGCGCAGGCGCAGCTGGAGTTCGACGACCTGAGCGCCGGTGTCGCCCGGCCGCAGGACGCGGGGCGCCTCGGCGGCGGTGCCGCTCGGACTCGGGGCGGGGGCCGCCGAGGCGGTCGGCGCCGGGCTCGGCGGGCCGGCCGGGGGCGACGCGCTCGACGACGGGGACGGCGAGGCGCTGCCGGAGGCGGACGCGGACGCCGAGGGGCTCGCGGAGGCGGAAGGGGAGGCGGAGACCTCGGGGGCGGCGCTGTCCGCGCTGGAGGCGACCGCGTCGGGGACGCCCGCGCGCAGATCGTCGCGGACCTGGTCGCTGCGGGTGGGGGACTGGTACAGGGAGACGCCCACGATCACGCCGGCGGCCACGGCGAGGGTCGCCGCGGAGACGGTCACCAGGGCGATACGGCTGCGCCTGACCGGGGGCTTGCCGTCGGGGAAGTCGTCCGGGGGGAGGGCTTCCGGGGCGGCGGGGGTGACGGGGTCGGCCGGGCCGTCCGGTTCGGTCGGGTCGTTCACGGGTGCTCCCTCCTCCATGGAGGCTGCCGAGTTTATTCGTAACTTCCGCCTGTCATATTCACAGCTCTCCACAACTGGGGGCGGGGGCGCCGTTTGAGCAACCGTGCGACCTGCGGGCGCCGTTGGCGTCGGACAGGGGATCGCGGAGGGTGATGTGTCGGACCGGTCGCCGTTCCCCCGCATCGAGCGCCGCCCCGCCGGGCATGGTGATCGACAGCGGCGGTCCACCGGTCGACGGGCCCGGAAGGGCCGGCTTCGGCACATGTGAACAACACCGGAAACCACCGGATCTCGGGGAGATCCCAGAGAGGGGAGCCATGTCGTCCAGGTCTGCTTCGGAGTCGGGGGCCACTGCGGAGGCGGGGGTGACAGCGGCAGCGGCAGCGGGAGCGGGGGCCGTTCCCGTGACAGCGGCTCCGGATGAGGTGAACGCCCCGATGACAAAGAACGCCCGCGCCCCCCGCTCGCCCGGTGAGCTGGCGCAAGCCGTCGTGGGTGAACCGGCGTCCGCCGCCGTGTTCCTGGTGCTGAGCGTCGCCCCGGGCGGCGAGCCCGTCGTACGGGACGTGCTGGCGGGGCTCGCCGGGCTGGTGCGGTCGGTCGGGTTCGGGCACCCCGAGGGGCGGCTGTCGTGCGTCGCCGGGATCGGGGCCGACGCGTGGCAGCGGGTGTGCGGGGACGGGCCGCGGCCCGCCGCGCTGCACCCGTTCCAGCCGCTCGAAGGACCCCGGCACCGGGCCGTCGCCACCCCCGGCGACCTGCTGTTCCACCTCCGCGCCAGCCGGCCCGACCTGTGCTTCGCGCTCGCCACCGAGATAGCCAGGCGGCTGCGGGAGGTCACCTCCCTGGAGGACGAGGTGCACGCGTTCGCCTACTACGACGCCCGCAACCTGCTGGGCTTCGTCGACGGCACCGAGAACCCCGTCGGCAAGGTCGCAGCCGAGACGGCGCTGGTCGGCGCGGAGGACCCGGCGTTCACGGGCGGATCGTACGCCGTCGTCCAGAAGTTCCTGCACGACGTGGAGGCCTGGGAGAAGCTGCCCGCCGAGGAGCAGGAGCGGGTGATCGGGCGGACCAAGGCCACCAACATCGAGCTGGAGCGGCCCGGTTCGCACGTCGACGTGAACACCCTGACCGGGCCCGACGGGGAGGAACGGCGCATCCTGCGGGCCGCGATGCCGTTCGGCCGGCCCGGACACGGCGAGTTCGGCACGTACTTCATCGCCTACGCCCACGACCCCGAGGTCCCCGAGACCATGCTGCGCCGCATGTTCCTCGGCACGGAGGAGACCGGACCCGACCCCCTCCTCGACTTCTCGGAGGCCGTCACCGGCACCCACTTCTTCGCCCCGCCGGCCGACTTCCTGAAGAGCTTGGCGGCCCGCTGACCGATCCGGCTCTACGGTCCTGTAGAAGTATCCCAGGCGAACGCTCAACCCGCCCTGCCCCAGGGCGGGTTGAGCGCGGCGCCGTCGCACGCAGGACGAAGGAGCAAGGGCAGCAGGATGCACCACACGCACGACCGGGTGATCGAGGCGGCGCCGCGGACCACCACCCGCCAGGACCTGGCAGAGCGCTGCCGTACGATCGCCGAATCCCGCTGGTTCGCCCTCACCGTCTTCACGGTGATCCTCCTCAACGCGGCCCTGCTCGGCGTGGAGACCTACTCCGGGGTGGTCGCCGAATGGCACCGGACCCTCAAACTCGCCGAACACGCCTGCCTCGCCGTCTTCACGGCCGAGATCCTGATCCGCTTCGGCGCCCACGCCGACCGCCCCCGGGACTTCTTCAAGGACCCCTGGAACCTCTTCGACCTCGCGGTCGTTCTCACCACGTACCTGCCCGTCATCCGAGAGAACACCACCGTCCTGCGGCTGCTGCGCCTCGCCCGCGTCCTGCGCACCGCCCGCTTCCTGCCCCAGCTGCGGATCGTCCTCGTCGCCGTCGCCCGCAGCCTCCCCGGCACGCTCAGCTTCCTGCTGGTCGGCGCGCTGCTGCTGTACGTCTACGCGATGGTCGGCTGGGTCTTCTTCGGCCGCGCGGACCCCCAGCACTACGGCTCCATCGGCCGCGCCGTCCTCACGCTGTTCCTCCTCATGACCCTGGACGGCATCGGCGACGCCGTCCAAGGCGGCCTGGAGATCTCCCGCTGGAGCCTCGTCTACTACGCCTCCTACGTCCTGCTCGGCTCGTTCGTCCTGGTCAACGTCCTGATCGGCGTGGTCATCACGTCCCTGGACGAGGCACGGGAGCTGGAGAACCGCGCCGACGCGGAGCAGCGGGCACCGGCGCCCGATCTGGAGGCGCGGCTCGCCGCCGCCCGTCAGGCGCTCGACGACCTCGAACGCGACCTCGTCCGCAGACCCTGAGCGCCGGTCAGCTCGGCCGTGAAGGGATGCCGTGGCCGCCGGAGGACCTGCTCCGCCGGTCCCTCCTCGACGATCTCGCCCGCGTCGAGCACCGCGATCCGGTGCGCCAGGGCGGCCGTGTCCAGGTCATGGGTGATGAGGACGAGCGTCAGGTCGGGGCGGGTGCGCAGCAGCCCGGCGAGGGTCGCGAGGAGGGCGCGGCGGGTCACCGGGTCCAGGGCCGAGGTGATCTCGTCACACAGGAGAACCCGGGGACGGGCCAGCAACGCCCTTGCCAGAGCGGCCCGTTGAAGCTCACCGCCGGACAGCTGACGCGGACGCCGACCGGGCTCCTCGACGAGCCCCAGCGCAGCGAGCGTCTCCCGGGCCTCATCCTCCGCCGCCCTCGCGTCGAGCCCACGCAGCCGCACGGCCGTCCGCGCGACCTGGTCCAGAACGGCCCGGCGCTCGTCGAAGGCGCCCCGGGCGTCCTGGAACACGTACTGCACAGCCGCGAGTTGCTCCCGGGACCGGTCACGGAGACTGCGGGGGAGAGGGCTGCCGTCCATGCGTACGACGCCCTCGTACGCGCGGTGCAGGCCGGCCAGCGCCCGCGCCAGTGTCGTCTTGCCGCTGCCCGAACGGCCCACGACGGCAAGGCATTCGCCTCGGTGGAGGGCGAGGCGGGGGATGCGTACGGACGGGGTCTTTCTGTGACGGATCGTCAAGTCCGTTGCTTCCAGGACTGGTTCGGAGCCGTCCGGCTCGGGGAGGCGCAACGGAGGCTCGGCGGACAGGAGTTCGCGGGTCCACGGGTGTTCCGGGTGCTCCCACAGCCGCCGCGGCGGGCCCGACTCGACCACGCGGCCCGCGCGCATGACGTGCACCTCGTCCGCCAACGCCCGGACGACGTCCAGGTCATGGCTGAGCAGGACCACCGCGATGCCGCGCGCCGCGAGCGCCGCCAGCTCGGTCACGACCCGGGCTTTCGTCAACGGGTCCTGGCCGGTGGTGGGTTCGTCGGCGACGACCAGGCGGGCGCCGGGGAGGAGGGCCTGGGCCAGGGTGACGCGCTGCTGCTGGCCGCCGGAGAGCTGGTGCGGGAAGCGGCGCGACAGGGTTTCGCCCTCGGGGAGTTGGGCGTCCTTCAAGGCTTCCAGTACGCGCGGGCGGCGTTCCGCGCGCGGGCTGTCCCGGGCCAGGTCGGTCAGGAGGGCCGAGACGCGGCGGGCCGGGTTGAGGACGGACGCCGGGTGCTGGGGGACGTATCCGGCGCGGGCGGCGGGGCGGATCTCGCCGGTGACCGCCGCTCCGGGCGGGAACTCGCCGAGCAGGGCGAGCCCCGTCGTCGTCTTGCCGCTGCCCGACGCCCCTACGAGCGCGGTGACTTGACCGGGCCGCACGCGCAGGGACACGCCGTCGACGATCGCCCGGCCGCCGATCTCCACGCGGAGGTCACGGAGTTCGGCGGCGAGGGTCATGAAGGGGCTCCAGTCTTACGTGAGTTGGGTTTCGGCGGCTTGATCTTCCGCGGCTTTCCGAGGGCGGCGTCGAAGAGGAGGTTGGTGCCGGTCGTCAGGGCGACGATCAGCAGGGCGGGGACGACGACCGCCCACGGCTGCACGAACAGACCCGTACGGTTGCGGTCCACCATGACCGCCCAGTCGGCCGCGTCCGGCGCGACCCCGACGCCCAGGAAAGCGGCCGTCGCCACGAGATACAGCACACCGGTCAGCCGCGTCCCCGCGTCGGCGGCGAGGACGCGTACGGCGGACCGGGCGACGTGCCCGACGGCGATCCGCCACCAGCTCTCCCCTTGCATCCGCAGCGCCTCCACGGCCGGACCCGATGCGGCACTGCCGGCCGCCGTCCGCACGATCCGCGCCGCGTCCGGCACGTTCACCGCCGCCACCAGCAGCGCGAGCCCGCCGCCGCCCGGCGTGAACACCGCCGCCACCAGCAGGATCAGCAGCAGCGACGGCACGGCGAGCAGCACGTCCAGCGGACGCATCAGCAGCTCCTCCAGCCACCGCCGGCGCGTGAGCGCGCAGACCAGCCCGACCGGGAGCGCCACGAGATACGCGAGCGCGGTGGCGGCCAGCGCGGTCACGACGACCGGCCGCCCGCCGTGCAGCACTTGCCGTACGACGTCCCGCCCGACGAAGTCGGTACCCAGCAAGTGGCCGCCGCCGAGGGTGAACGAGGTGCCGCGCGGGCCGGGGTCGCCGGTGAGGGCGGGGCCCAGGAGGGCGAGGAGGAGGGGGAGGGTGAGGAGGGCTGCGGCCAGGATGAAGCGGGTCCCGGGGAGGCGGCGTGCTCCAGAGGTGAAACGTCCTTTCATGCCGCCGCCTCCGCCCTCGGCGCGAACCGGTGGGCCACCAGGTCGGCCCCCAGGTTGACCACGACCGTCACCACCCCGAACACCACCGCGAGCCCCTGGACCACCGGCACGTCCCGCTCGGCGACGGCGTTCAGCAATACCGTCCCGAGGCCGGGGATGACGAACAGCGCCTCCACGACGATCACCCCGCACAGCAGCCAGTCCACGGTCCGCGCCAGCTGCTGCACGGCCGGCGCCAGCGCGTTCGGCAGGGCGTGCGCGTACCGCACGCGCGCCGCCGCAACCCCGTACCGCCGGGCGTGCGCCACGTACGGCGAGGCCAGCGCCTCCACCATGCCCGCGCGCACCAGCCGCGACAGCGAGCACACCGGCCGGGCCAGCAGCACCAGCACCGGCAGGACGAGCACCGCCGGACGGGCGAGGAGGTCCGTGCCGTAGCCGACGGCCGTCGGCGGCAGCCAGCCGAGCCGCAGCGCGAACACCGTCACCAGCAGCACCCCCAGCGCGAACTCCGGTACGGCGTACACCCCGAGGGTCACCGCACTCGCCAACCGGTCGACAAGGCCGCCTTCATGACGGGCCATCAGAACGCCGAGCCCGAACCCGGCCGGGACCAGCAGCACCAGTGTCAGCGCGGCCAGCAGCAGGGTCGGACCGAAGCCGTCCGTCAAATACGTGGTGACCGGGCGGCCCGAGACCAGGGACGTGCCGAGGTCGCCGTGCAGGAGCCCGCCCGCCCAGCCGGCCAGCCGCTCCCCGGCCGGACGGTCCAGGCGCATCGCCTCGCGGATCGCCGCGATCCGCGCCGGATCGGGCTGGTCACCGGCGAGGGCGACCGCCGCGTCGCCCGGCAGCGCCTCGGTGAGCGCGAAGACCAGCAGCACGACGGCCACCGTCTGCGCGCCCCCGAGGAGCAGCCGGCGTACGACGAACGAGAGCGTCACGCTGTCAGCCACACCTTGTCGAACCGGGCCCAGTCCAGCGTGTTGGCGGGTGCCTGGGCGACAACTCCCTTGACCTGGCGGCCCGTTCCGATGATCCAGTCCGCGAACCCCCACACCAGGAACCCGCCCTCGGTGTACAACTGCCGCTGCATCCGGGCGTACAGGGCCGACCGCTCGGCCACGTCGCTGGTGGACTGCGCCTGCCGGTACAGCGCGTCGAAGTCCTTGCGTCGCCAATGCGTCGCGTTCGTCGTCGAGTCGGTCAGCAGCCGCTGCGAGAAGTGCGCCTCGATGGGCATCGCGCCGGAGCGATAGCAGGCCAGCACACCGGAGTTGAGGATGTCGCTCCAGTAGGAGTCCTTGCTGCCCCGCTTGACCTCGACCGTCACGCCCGCCTGCGCGGCCTGGTCGCGGAAGATCCCGGCGGCCTCCGTGAAGCCGGCGGCCACGTCGGAGGTGTCCAGCGTGACCTTCAGCCCGTCGGCCCCCGCCGCCTTCAGCAGGGCCCGCGCTTTGCCCAAGTCCTGGGCGCGCTGCGGGAGATCGGCCGCGTAGTACTCGTACCCCTTCCCGAACAGGTCGTTGCCGACGACGCCCGCGCCCGACAGCGCGCCGTTGACCAGCTCCCGCCGGTCGGCGATGAGGAAGAACGCCTGGCGTACGCGCGGGTCGTCGAACGGCGGCCGGTCGGTCTTCATCGCGAACGCCTGCATGGCGCTGCCGCGCAGCCGCACGATCTCGATCTGCCCGTGCCCCTCGTGTGCGCGGGCGGTGGTCGGGTTCAGCTCGTGCGCGTACTCGATCTGGCCGCCCAGCAGGGCGTTGACGCGGGCCGACTCGTCGTTGGCGACGACGAATTCGAGCTCGTCGAGGTGCGGCGCGCCCTCCCAGTAGGCGTCGTGGCGGCGGAAGAGCGCCGAGCGGCCGGGGGCGAAGGAGGTGAACCTGAACGGGCCCGAGCCGATGGGGTGTTCGTCGAAGTCGGTGGCGTTCTCGGGGATGACGTACGCCCCGAACGCGGCCAGTACGTTGGGGAATTCGGCCGTGGGGCGCTTCAGGACGAACTCGATCGTGCGGGTGCCGGTGGCCCGGCTCGCGGTCAGGTCGATCGGCTCCAGGGAGGCCTTGGCGCGGAACGCCTTCGCCGGGTCGGTGATCCGGCGGTAGCTGTACAGGACGTCCTGCGCGGTGACCGGCTTCCCGTTGTGGAACTCGGCCTCGCGCAGGGTGACTTGCCAGCGGTCCAGCGTCTTGTTCGGCTCCCATTTCGCCGCGAGCCGGGGCTGGGCGGACAGGTCGGCGCCGTAGTCGGCGAGCTTGTCGTACAGCGCCTTGGCGCGGGCGACGTCGCCGAAGAGGTTGGCGAGGTGCGGGTCCAGGGTCTCGCTCGCGCCGCCGCCCGCGAAGGCGGCCCGCAGCCGGCCGCCGCGCCGGGGGGTACCGGAAGTTCCCTTGCTGTCAGGGGGGTTGTCGGTGCCGCAGCCGGTCAGGGCGAGTGCGGCCGAGGCGGCTGTGGCCGCGGTGAGAAAGCTTCTGCGGCCCAGAGGGGAATGCATGGAGGTGTCCTCAAGTCATCGTGAAGTTCAGGGAGTTGTGCGGCGGGCGACCACGTGCAGCCGGTCGGCGTCCGCCGCCGTTCCCGGCAACAGGCCGTCCCGCCAAGGCGGTTCGGTGCGCGGGCCCGGTCCGTCGTGCAGTTCGAGCACCTCGAAGCCGTGCGCCGCCAGCCGGTGGCGCAGCTCCAGCGGGAACAACAGCCGCCACGCGGACCGCTGTTCGACCGGGCCGACCGCGGTCTCCCAGATCCGCAGCCGGCGCAGCAGCTGGGCCGTGCGGTCCACGGCCAGCGTCGTCGTCGAGCGGTACCGGACCCCTTGCCAGCCGAAGGAGTTGACGGCCGGTGTGTCCAACAGGTCGGTGCGGCCCAGGAAGTAGGCGCCGTTGCGCATCTCGGCGACGAGCAGCCCGCCCGGCGCCAGCGCCCGCCGCACGGAGCCGAGGCAGCCGTGCAGCTGGTCGTCGGTGTGGCAGTACAGCAGCGCGCTGTCCAGACACGTCACGGCGTCGAAGCGGCCCAGGTCGAAGCGGTGCAGGTCGGCTTGGACGTAAGCCGGGCCGGGGTGTTCGGATCTGGCGTGCGCCAGCATCGTCTCGGACAGGTCGGCGCCGGTGACGGTACGGCCGCTGTGGTGCAGCCATGCCGCGTCGCGGCCGGTGCCGCAGCCCAGGTCCAGGACGCGGGGGCCCGAGTTGTGGCGGCGCAGGCAGTCTTCGGCCCAGCGGGCGGCGAGGTGCTCGGGGTCGGGGAAGCGGGCTTCGTAGAGGGCGGGGTTGTCGGTGAGGTAATTGCCCATGGAGGCCGCCGAGTTGCTCGCGGAGACGGCGGAGTTGTCGCTGGAGGCCGCCGAGTTGCTCGCGGAAGCAGCCGGCTCGGTCAGGAAGTCACTCATCGCTCAAACCCCCGCCGCCACAGCCGCCCGAGCCTCCCCGGGCAGTGCCCCCAGCCGCCGCAGCCACGCCACCCCGGCCGCCGACAGCAGTCCGAACCCCGCACAGCACACCCACGGCAGCCAGTCGGTGCCGCCGCGCTCCCCGGCGTCCATGGCCCAGCCGACGACCGCGTTGCCGACGGCCGCCGCGATCCCTGAGACGACGTAGAAGATGCCGAAGTACGTCCCCGTCAACTCGGGCCTGCCGAAACGGGGGATGAGGTCCATGACGAACGGCTGGGCGACCATGACACCGAGGTACAGCAGCAGCGTCCCGGCCAGTACCGGAAGGACCCGCAGCGCGACCGGCCCCCCGGATACCCCGGCGACCACGGCGGGCGGGACGAAGGACAGGGCCATCACCCCGAGCCCGACGGCTATCCAACGCCCTCTGTCCCCACGGGACTTGAGGGCGCTCGTGATCCGCAGCTGGAGGGCGAGGTTGGCGAGGGTGCCCACCACGAAGACGAGCCCGGCGGCGCCGTCCCAGCCGGTCGCGTCGCGGGCCCCGGCGGGCAGCAGCAGATAGAGCTGGTTCTCCAGGGTGAACATGCCGACCATCGCCGACGCGAAGGCGAGGAAGGCCCGTTGGCCCAGCACCTCACGCCAGTCGCCGAGGACCGTGCCCTTGCTCGGCGGTACCTCGCGGGCGGGCAGCACCATGGCCTGCGCGACGGTCAGCACCGCGAAGATCCCGGCGGCCGTCAGCGCGGACGTACGGAAGTCCACCAGCAGCAGCGCGCTGCCCAGCAGCGGTCCGATCAGCGCGCCGGCCGTCGCGAACACGTTGAACAGCGCGAACGCCTCCGCCTTGCGCTCGCCCGACTCCTGTGCGACATAGGCGCGTACGGCCGGGTTGAACAGCGCCCCGGCGAAGCCGCTCAGGACCGACGCCGCGAGCAGCACGGGCAGGCTGTCGCCGAGCGCGAACAGCGCGAACCCGACCGTCCGCAGCGCGCATCCGGCGATGATGACCCCGCGCGCGCCGAGCCGGTCCGCCGCGGAGCCGCCGATGATGAACAGCCCCTGCTGGCTGAGGTTGCGCACCCCGAGGACCACTCCGACGACGGCCGCCGACAGGCCCAGGTTCTGTCCGAGATGGGTCGCCAGATAGGGGATCAGCAGATAGAACCCGGTGTTGACACCGAGCTGGTTGACGAGCAACAGCCGTACGGCGAGCGGGAATCGCCGCATCTCACGCCACGTCCGCATGTGCCGCCTCCGCAACTCCCAGGCCGGGAAAGTCATTTGCCCGCACGACACCGTCCGTGCCGCCGATCCCGTGCCACGGGTCGCGGGCCAGCAGCAGATGCCCGTCCAGGTCCACCCACCGCGCCCGGTCCGCCAGTTGCACGGCCGGCGCGAGCCCCAGGCTGCTCGCGGTGAGACACCCCAGCATCAGCGAGGTACCGCTCCCTTCGATCAGCTCCGCGATCCGCAGGGCGCCCCGCACACCTCCGCACTTGGCGAGCTTGACGTTCACCCCCTGCACCCGCCCCGCCAGCCGCCGCACGTCCTCGATCCGTACGGCGTCCTCGTCGGCGATCACCGGCACCGGCGACCCGGCCGCCAGCGCCCCGAGCCCTTCCGGATCGCCGGGCGGCACCGGCTGCTCCACCGCCTCGACCCCCAACTCGGCGTATCTGAACAGCAGTTCCCGCGCCTGGGCGGGACTCCACGCGCCGTTGGGATCGAGCAGCAGCCGCGCCCCGGGCGCCGCGTCCCGGATCACGCGGACGCGTTCCAGGTCCTCGTCCGGGTCGGGGGCGCCCGCCTTCACCTTGATGGCCGTGAAGCCTTTCGCCGCCAACTGGCGTGCCTGCGCGGCGGCTTCGGTCAGTGAAGTGATGCCGATCGTCCGCGCGGTCGCGGCCCGTGGCGGTCGCGGTGCGCCGAGGAGGGCGTGCACGGGTTTCCCGGCCCGCTTGCCGACGAGGTCGAACAGGGCCGACTCGACGGCGGCGGTGACCGCCGGGGGTGTGCCGGCGCCGGTCAACTCGTCGTCGTACAGGGCGCTTTCGGGGTCGGGGTAGCGGGTCAGGTCGACGGCGGACAGCAGGCGGTGCAGGGTCGGCGCGTCGAGGCCGTAGTAGACGCTGCTGACGGCCTCGCCGTGGCCGCGCAGTCCGTCGGGGGTCTCGATCGTCAGCCAGACCGCGTCGCGGGCGGACATGGTGGAGCGGGAGATGCGCAGCGGCTCGGTGAGGTGGAGGCGCGTGGTGCGCAGGGTGGCCTTCACGGGGTCCTTTCCCTGGTGAGGGGGTCGGTGACGCGGGTGCAGCGGGCCCAGCCGGTGGCCTCGGCCGCGTGCGGGTGCGGGATCTCGACGGGGCGCGCGGCGGCGGATTCCGGGGCGAGGCCGTGGGCGGCGGTGAAGTCGTCGTCGTAGACCGTGCCGAGGTAGCGGTGCGGGCCGTCGGGGAAGACGGCCGCGACGACCGCGCCGGGGTGCACCCGCGCCGCCCAGGCCGCGACCCGGGCCACCGCGCCGGTGCTCCAGCCGCCGCTGACGAAACTGGACCGGGCCAGCCGCCGGCAGGCGTCGACGGCCTCGGCGGGGCCGATCCAGTGGACCTCGTCGAACGCGTCGTAGGCCACGTTGCGCGGGTGGATGCTGCTGCCGAGGCCGCGCATCAGGCGGGGTCTGGCGGGCTGGCCGAAGATGGTGGAGCCGGTCGCGTCGACGCCGATCAGGCGCAGCGCGGGCCAGTGCCGGCGCAGCGGCGCGATGATCCCGGCACTGTGCCCGCCGGTGCCGACGCTGCACACCAGGATGTCCAAGTGGTCCAGCTGGACGGCGAGTTCGGCCGCCAGGGAGGCGTAACCGGCGGTGTTGTCGGGGTTGTTGTACTGGTCGGGCCAGTACGCGTCGGGCAGCAGCGCCAGCAGTTCCTGGAGCCGGGCGAGCCGCGCGGCCTGCCAGCCGCCGACCGGCGCGGGCCGGTCCACGAGTTCGAGCCTGACCCCGTGCGAGCGCAGCAACTGCCGCATGGACGGCTCCAGTTCGCTGTCGCCGACGAGGACGACCGGATGGCCGAGCGCCTGTCCCGCGAACGCGAGCCCGACGCCGAGCGTGCCCGACGTGGACTCCACCACCGGTGCCCCGGGCCGCAGTTGGCCCCGCTCCCGGGCGCCGAGCAGCATCGACACGGCGGCCCGCGCCTTCATCCCGCCCGCCCCGAGCCCCTCCAGCTTGGCCCAGAACCCCGGCTGCGGGCACGGCAGTTCGGCGGTGATCCGCACGACCGGCGTCCGCCCGAGCAGTTCGAGCAGCTCGGGCCTGGCCGTCGTACGCACGGCGGTCGAGATCATCTGGGGTCTCCGGTCCGGTAGCGGTGGACGGTGCCGGGGCCGCCGTCCAGCCAGAAGAACGGGTACGGTTCCGCGCACACCGCGCTGACCCCGTGGCCCAGGAAGCGGGGGAGGACCGCGCTGCCGGTCTGGGCGAACATGACCAGGGGCAGGCCCAGTTGGGCCGCCAGTTCGCGCAGCGGGTCGAAGGTGCCGTTGCCGAGGGTCATCCCGGAGACCAGCAGCGCGTCGCACTCCCCGGCCGCCGTGAGCGCGTCGGTGACGACCGGTTCGCCCCACTCCGTCGTACCGCCCTTGAGGTCGCACGGCACGTACCGCAGCCCCCGTGAACGCAGGCTCTCCAGAAGGGAGTTCACGACCCCGACGACCAGTACCGACGCGCCGCGCGGGACGTCCAGCAGGTCCACGACGGCCTGTGCGCGCGCCTGAGACTTCTCCAGGGAGGTGCCGGCCGGGAGGGCAACCGCCTGTCCCGCGTGGGGAGTTACGTGCATGAGGTAGGCGTCCAGGGCGGCGACCCGGACCGGGAGCAGGGGGTGGGTCAGCAGGGCGGCGACGTCGGCGCCCACGCAGTCGTCCAGGGCCTGTTCGGGCAGCGCGCCGGGTTCGACGGCGCAGGAGCCGACGGCCTCGGCGACGCGCAGGCTGAGCACCTCGTTGCGGTAGCCGGTGCCGCGCCCGTCGTGGCGTACGGCCTGCTGGGTGCGGAAGGCGACGGCGACGCGGACCGCCGCCGGGTCCGGGCCGAGTTCGCCCCGTAGGGCCTGGCCGAGCAGGGCGTCGAGGCCGAGGGCGGCGGTCCGGGCGGTCATCGGATCACCATCCGGGCCTGGAGGCCGGTGAGGACGGCCTCCACGCGGGTGCGGGCGCCGAGGCCGTCGGGGTCGCCCGCCATGACGTGGCCGAGGTATTCGTTGTTGCTGCCGGCCGCCTTGACCTGGCGGCCCGGCTCGGCGAGCTCGATCTCCAACAGACCTTCCCTGTCCACGAATTGGGCGTCGAGCGCGTCGAGCGTGCCCGAGGTCTCCGGGACCAGGAAGCCGATCGCGGCGCTGGACAGACCGGTGTCGGCGCGGCGCAGATCGGGGGCCCTGCCCAGGGTGACGTCGACGAAGGCGGCGGCCAGGTCGATGCCCGTGACGTGCCGGACCAGTTCGGTGATGCGGTTGCCGGCCGGGCGGGGGTTGACCTCGACGACGCGCGGGCCCGCCGGGGTCAGCTTGATCTCCGTGTGCGCGACCACGCCGTCCACCAGGCCCAGCGCCTTCAGCGCCGCCTGCGCCGTGTGCTCGGCGTCCGCCGCGTCGGCGGGGGAGAGGGCGGCCGGGAACATGTGGCCCGTCTCGATGAACGCGGGCGCCCCGCCGACGCTCTTGTCGGTCACGCCCACCACATGGACCGCCCCCGCGTGCGAGACGGTCTCGACGCTCACCTCGGGACCGGTCAGCAACTCCTCGACCAGCACCGCCGGATCACGGCGCTGGCCACGGGCGTTGACCGGGAAACCCGCCAACGCGCGGAAGGCGTCCGCGAGTTGCGCCTCGTCGTCGACGCGGCGCACGAACATGCCCGCGCACAGGTCGACCGGCTTGACCACCAGCGGATAGCCGATCTCCCGTGCCGCGCGGGCGAGTTCGGCCCACTCCGCGTGCACGGCGAACCGCGGCCCCGGGACCCCCGCGTCGGACAGCACCCGGCGGGTGGCGTCCTTGCGGCACGCGTCCTGCACCGCCCGCGCGCCCGGACCCGGCAGGCCCAGACGGGCGGCGATCCGGGCGACCGCCGGGAGGTAGTAGTCGCACGACGTGATGACCCCGTCGAAGCCGAACACTCCGTGCAGCGAGACCACTTGGTCCAGCAGGGCCTCGGTGTCGTTGGTGTCGGCGGTGACGATCTCCCGGGCGCCGAGCAGCGGATGCGCCGTGCCTTCGGGGGCCGAGCGCAGGTAGTGGTGCAGATCGCGGGTGAGGAACGTGAACGTGTGCCCGCCCTCCCGGATCGCCCGTGGCAGCAGCCTGCTCATCGAGCCGACCCAGCTCTCGACCACCAACAGATGAGCCACGAACTCCCCTTTCCAGGGACGGGGTTGAGATGTGCGGGCGCCCTTGCGTCCGGCCGCCGGGCAGGCCGGTGCGAGCCTTCGCGGCCCGCTTCCGGCATGCCGGAGGAAGCCTTGGCGGGAGGCGCCCCGGTTGTGACACGCACACGTTATCGATAATGATTTTCATTTGTCACGTCGTTGGCTCCCGAAGGGACTCCCTTGACCTTCCGTATGCGCTCCGCCGCCCCGCTCGCGGCCCTGGCGCTCCTGTCCGGCCCCCTCCCCGCGTCCGCGGCCGAACTGCCGGCCCCTCAAGTCCGGCTCGCGGCAGTGGAGTTCGGCCCCTGCCCCGCCTCCGTCCCCACGCCGCCGGCCCCCGACCGCGTCGAGTGCGCGACCTTGAACGTCCCCCTCGACTGGTCCCACCCCGACGGCCCCCGTATCGACATCGCCGTGTCCCGCGTCCCCGCCTCCGGCGAACGGCGCGGCGCCCTGCTCGTCAACCCCGGCGGCCCCGGCGGGTCGGGACTGTCCTACGCCGTGACCAAGCGCGCCAGACTGCCGGAGAGCGTGCGGCGCGCGTACGACGTGATCGGCTTCGACCCCCGGGGCGTGGGCGCCAGTTCACCCGTCGACTGCGGGCCGATGGGCGGGCTCTTCGACGGCCCCGGCGCCGATCCGCGCTCGGGGCGCGCCTACCTCGCCGGGCTGCGCGCCCTCGCAACCGACTGCGCCGCGCACGAGAGAGACGTCCTGCCGTACCTCTCCACCGAGCAGACCGCGCGGGACATGGACGCGCTGCGCGACGCGCTCGGGGAGCCGGTGACGAACTTTCTCGGCGTGTCGTACGGGAGTTATCTCGGTGCCGCCTACGCCGCGCTGTTTCCCGGGCGGACCGGGCGGATGGTGCTGGACAGCGTCGTCGGGCCGTGGGACTGGCACGACTTCGACGTGATCCAGGCGCGGGAACTTCTGCGGCGGCGCGAGACGTTCTTCGGGTGGGTTGCGGGGCATTCGGGGCGATTCGGATTGGGGGTCTCTATCGGAGAAATACGTCACTCATATCTGAGCGTGCGGGACGGGCTGGCCGCCCGGCCGGTCGACGGGTTCGGTGCCGCAGAGTTCGACCGCGCCGTCTACCGGGCCCTCGGGCGCACCGAGCGGTGGGCGCCGCTCGCCGACGGGCTGCGGGGATATCTGCGGGACGGCGGGGTCGGCGGGCTGCGTCCGGCGGCGCGCCCCGACAGCCCCGAGTCGCGCAATTACGAGGCCGCCAACCGGATCGTGAAGTGCGCGGACGGCCCCGGTCCGACGCCCGCGCGGGTCCTGGCCGACCGGCGGCGGCTGTACGGCCTCGCGCCCGCGCCGGTCCTGACCGGACTGGAGGCCGCGGCCTGCGCGTACTGGGCCCACCGGCCGGCCCACCGCACCAGGCTGGGCGGCCCGGACACGCCGCCGCTGCTGGTCGCGTCCGCGCACGACCCCGTGACGCCCATCGCGGGGGCGTATGCGATGCGGCGAGTGCTGCCCGGGTCGCGGCTGGTCACGCTCGACGACGACTACTCGCACGGGGTGTTCGCGAGCCGGGGGAACGCGTGCGTGGACGGGACCGTCGCGGCGTATCTGCTGGAAGGGGCGGTGCCTTCGGAGGATGTGCGGTGTGCGGGGGCGGGGTTGCCGGAGGTGAAATGAATTTGTCGCCTAATTGATTCAACGCGGCCTGGAGAAGACCGAGTTGGTGCCCTCCGGGCCGCGTTGGCGGTGCTCTCGGGGCTGTCCATGGGTGTTCTTACCCAATTCGAGAGTGGAGAACTGGTGCTGAATTGACGGGCGTTGCGAAAATAGACGAGTATTCAACCACCTTCGCCGAGCTCACCGCAGCGAGCGGCGGGCGAGGGGCGGCGAGTCGCGTCGTCGCGCAGGTTCCGCGGTTTTCCCCCCGCCCGCGCCGGCCGTTCGCCCGTGTCACCTCCCACACATCACCGCATTGAGGGTCACCTTGTCGCGTTCGCAGTACTCCAGAACCCTGGCGCTGCTTGCAGCAACCGCACTCGCCGGCTCCGCCGCGCCGCTCCTCGGGGCCGCCCCGGCGAGCGCCGCCACCGGCTGCCCGTCCGGCACCATCCAGTACCGCCTCGACGGCGGCGACTGGACCTCCGCCGGCGGCTTCCGCGCCTTCCCCTCCGGACTCGACAAGGTCGAGGTCCGGCTCGCCCCCGGCCAGCAGATCGGCGCGGACTGCAAGTACCCCGTCTCGCTCGCCGAGTACACCACCGAGGGCCCGAACTGGCCCACCTCCGGCAAGCAGACCCTCGTCGACAAGGCCACCGTCTACCTCGGCGCCGACGATGTCGCGGGCCAGAGCGACGAGGGGCGCACCTGGCAGAAGCTCAGCGTCAAGACGCCCGACTGCTACGGCCAGATCGACCTCTACGGTGACGACGTCACGTACGACGGCGCCGCCGGCGAGGGGCACGGCCCCGCGCCCTACCAGCCCGAGGGCATCGCGACCCCGAACCACCTGATCGCCGCGTGGAACGGTGGCGACAAGGAGTGTGCGCCGAAGCAGGAGACGACGCCGCCCGCGCCGACGCCGAGCACGCCGGAGGAGTCGCCGAGCACGCCGCCGGCCTCGGAGTCGACCCCGCCGCCGGTGACCCCGACCGTTCCGGCCGGTGAGACGCCGCCTACCACGCCGAAGGTGCCGCCGCTGTCCTCGACGCCGCCCACCACTCCGGCGCCGACGCCCAGTGCGTCTACGCCGCCGCTGGCGGAGACGGGGGCTAGCTCGTCGACGGGGCCGATCGCTGGGGCTGCGGCTGCGGTGGTCGTGCTGGGTGCGGGGGCGGTGTTCTTCGCTAACCGGGCTCGGCGGAAGGCTGCGGGGCGCTGAGTCCTGCGGAGGGGGTGCCGGGATAGGCCGGTGGGTGGGTGCGGCGCCTTCGTGGCTGGTCGCGCGCACGCGGCGGTAGCCGCATATCGGATACAGCCCCGCGCCCCTTTGGGGCGCTGCCGAGCTGGAGTCGGCTGCCCAGCCCCCTTCCCTCGGCGCTCCCCCTGAACCACGGCCGGTCGGGGTCCACTCGTGGTGGATCTCGGCCGGTCGTTTGAATGGGTCATCCATGTGATGGTTGACTTTCGGCTGAATGAGCCAGATTATTCCCGGGGTGACCCCTCACGCGCACCCTGCGCCCCATGCCGCCCTGGACGAGGCCGCCCACCGCTGTCTGGTCGCGGGCTTCGCCGGTACCACCTCCGTGCCCGACGCCCTCAAAGAGCTGATCGACCGGGGGCTCGGCGGAGTCATCCTCTTCACCCGGAACATCCGGGACGCCGAACAGGTCCGCCGACTCACCGACGAGCTACGGGAGTTGCGGCCCGATCTGCTGGTCGGGATCGACAACGAGGGCGGCGGCATCGGGCACCTCGTCACCGCCGGCGCCCCCGACGTCCCCGGCAACTGGGCGCTCGGCGTCGCCGACGACGAGACCCTCACCGCGGCCTGCGCCGACGCGCTCGCCGGGCATCTCGCGACGCTGGGGATCACGGCGTCGTACGCGCCCGTCGCCGATCTTCAGCGGCGGCCCGAGAACCCCATCGTCCGCACCCGCGCCTTCGGCTCGGAACCCGGGGCCGTCGCGCGGCATCTGCGGGCGTGGATCGCGGCGACCGAGGCGCGGGGGGTCGCCTCGTGCGCCAAGCACTTCCCCGGGCACGGCGGTACGGTCACCGACAGTCATCATGAACTCGCCGTGGACCCGAGGGAGTTGACGGATCTCGACCTCGAACCCTTCCGTGCCGCGATCGAGGCGGGCGTACCCATGCTGATGAGCGCGCACGTCGTCTTCCCGGCCCTCGATCCTGAACTCCCCGCCACCCTCAGCCCCCGCATCCTCGGTGAACTCCTGCGCGGGGAGCTGGGGTTCGAGGGGGTGCTGGTCAGTGACGCGCTGGAGATGAAGGCGATCGCGGACCGGTACGGGGAGGCCGCCGGCGCCCGGCTCGCGCTCGCCGCCGGGGCGGACCAAGTCATCGTCGCCGTACCGGAGTTGGAGACCACCGTCGGCTGCCGGGACGCGATCCTCGACGCGCTCGTCTCCGGTGAACTCGCCGAGGAGCGCGTGGTCGAGGCCGCCTCGCGGGTGCGGCGGCTGATCCGGCGCTACAGTGCGCCGCGCGCTGCGGAGCGGGTCGAGCCGTGGGACGCGGAGGCGGGGGCGCGGGCCGCGCGGCTGGCGGTGCGGGCCGGCGGCGGGCTGCCGGAGCCGGTGCGGGACGCGTACGTCGTCGACTTGTTCCCCCGGCCGCATCCGGCGCTCAACTGGGGCGGGGAGGACCTGCTGACGGAGCTGCGCGCGTTCGACGCGGGGGCCGCGGGGACGGCGCTCGCGGGGGAGCCGCAGGACGCGCGGGGCGTCGTGCGGGAGGCGCTGCGGGCTGCGGCGGGGCGGCCGTTGGTGGTCGCGACCTGTGATGCCGAGCTGTACGCGTGGCAGCGGGGGGTGCGGGACGCGCTGGTGGCTGCCAGGCCGGACGCCGTGCGGGTGGCGACCGGGCTGCCTGGTGTCGGGGACGAGGGGGCGGTGTGGTCGTACGGGCGGGGGAAGGTGAACTTGCGGGCTGTTGCTGAGGTGTTGGCCGGGGTGAGGTGAGCGGGGGTGTGGCGGCGCCCCCGGTGACTCGCTCGGCGTCCTGCTCGGCGTCCTGCTCGGCGTCCTGTGCCGGCTGTTCCTGATCGCGTCGGACGGGCCGGCCCGGCTTCCGGGTCAGGCCGGTCCGGCTACTCCGGGACGATCAGTTCCGTGATGCCCCGCTTGGCCAAGTAGGCGCTGTCCTCGGCGTGTTGGGCGAGGATCACCGTCGGACGGGCGCCTTCCGCGCGCAGGCGCATCCAGGTCTCGAAGAACGCGCCGCCGGGTCCCGAGACCGAGCGGGTCGCCGGGGTGCAGTCCAGGACCAGGGCGGCCGGGCGGGGCGGGGCCGTCATGGGCAGCGAGCGCAGCTCCGTCACCGTCTCCTCGATCGCCTCCGCGATCGGCTTCGGCCGGCCGGAGGAGTCGAACAGGCCCAGCGTGTATTCGAGTTCGGGGTAGTCGGCCAGGGAGCGGTCGACGTCGTGGGAGCACCACCACGTCACCCCCCACAGGTTCGCGCAGCTCGCCGCGTTCAGCAGGGTCTCGCGGGCGAAGTGCGGGGCGTCCGGGGCCGGGATGTGCGGCTCCGGGGCGCCGGTCTCCTGCACCCACACCGGACGGTCCGGGTCGGTGGCGTACGCCTTCGCCAACTCCGTCCCGTACTCGGCGAGATGGAGCACCTCCGGGGAGCGCGGGCCGTAACGGCGGGCGCAGTCACCGGAGAAGACCCAGGGGTGGACGGTCGTCAGGTCGCCCTTGCGGGCCGAGGCCTGCGGGGTGAACGGGTGGTCGTCGCCGTACCAGGCCGCGTCGTACGCGGAGTGCGTGACCAGGCCCTCGGCGCCGAGGCCCTCCCGTGCGGCGGCCAGCAGGGTGTCCAGGTAGTGGTCCACCTCGTCCACTGTCACCGGGTTGTGCTCGACCAGGTTGTTCAGCTCGTTGCCCAGCTGGAGGCCGATCAGGTTCGGGCGGCCCGCCAGCGCGTGGCCCAGCGTGCGCAGCAGCTGTGCCTGCGCCTCGATCGCCTCCGCGTCGGTGAAGACGTTGCGGTGGTGCCAGCTGCGGGTCCACTCCGGGTAGAAGTCGAAGCTCGACAGATGGCCCTGAACACCATCCACCAGGACGTCCAGGCCGAACTCCGCCGCCAGGTCCACCAGGCGGACCAGCTGATCCACCGCGGCCGGACGGATGAACGTACGGTTCGGCTGGAGCAGGGGCCAGAGGTGGAAGACACGGATGTGGTCCAGGCCCAGTGCGGCTATCTGGACCAGGTCCTCGCGGGTCTGCTCCGCGTCGAAGTCGTGCCATGCGTGGAACCAGCCGCGGCGTGGGGTGTAGTTGACGCCGAAGCGGAGCTCCGGAACGGGCGGTGGTGTGTTGATGGCGTCCTCCTCGAAAGTGCCGGCCCATGTCGGCCCGCGCCTGCCCTGGCGCCGGCCGCGGCCGGGGTCCGCCGCTGTGTCCTGCCGGTTCAGCTGCGGTCTTTGCCTGTGGGCCTTGTCTGCGGCGAATGTATCAACCACCATGGGTGCCGATGAATAGTGATTTGAACCAAGACTCCGCCAATGCGGACGCCCCCCTGGTGCTGGGCGTCGACGCGGGCGGCACCCGTACGCGTGCGGTGCTCGCGGACGCGCGGGACGGCCGAGTCCTCGGCGAGGGCGTCTCCGGGCCCGGCAACGCCCTGACCGTTCCGGTCCCCCGGCTCACTGATCATCTCGCCGAGGCGATCGGGATGGCGGTGCCGGAGGGGGTTCGGGGGCGGGTGGTGGCTGTCGCGGGCGGGTTCGCGGGGGCGGCGAGTGTGCGGCCTGGTGGGGATGGTGGGGGGCGGCTTGGGGCGGCTTTGGGGAGGGGCGGTGCCGAGGGGGTGGGGGACCCGAGTTCTGGGGGAGTGGCCGGTCAGGGGTCCGAGGGTGTCGTAGGGCAGAGTCGGCCCGGTGAGGACGTCGGTCGGAGTCGGGCCCGTACCGCTCTCGTCGCGGCGCTCGGGCAGCTTGGGATCGCCCCCGCCTCGGTCACCATCCACAGCGACATCGAGGCGGCGTTCGCGGGTGCGCCCGGGCATCCGGAGGATGGGCTCGCGCTGGTCGCCGGGACCGGGGCGGTGGCAGCGCGGGTGCGGGGGCGGGTGCTGGTGGCGACGTCCGGTGGGGACGGGTGGCTGCTCGGGGATGACGGGAGCGGGTTCTGGATCGGGCGGCGGGCGGTGCGGGCGGCGTTGAGGGCGGCGGATGGGCGGGGGGAGGCGACGCGGTTGGCGGTGCTGGTGGGAAGGGCGCTGGGGATTCCTGAGGGGGTGTTGCCGCCGGTGGGGTATGGGGGTGGCTGGGGTGGGGGTGGCTCTGGGGGGTACGTCGCCGGCGGGGGTGGTTTTGGCGGGGGTGCTCTTGGGGGTGGCGGCTCTGGCGGGGATGCTTCTGCTGCGGGGGAGGGCTCTGGAGGGAGGGTCTCTGCCGGGGGCGGGTCTGCGGGGGACGTGTCTGCTGTCGGGGGCGGGTCTGCGGGGGACGCCTCTGCTGTCGGGGGCGGGTCTACTGGGAATGCTCCTGCTGGGGGTGCCTCTGCTGCTGGGAGCGGGCCTGCGGGGGCTGCTCCCGTGGGGAACGCATCCGCTGTCGGGAACGGGTCCGCTGGGAACGCCTCTGCCGGAAACGTCTCTGCTGTCGGGAACGGGCCTGAAGGGGACGCCTCCGCCGGGGACACCTCTGCTGCTGGCAACGGGTCTGCTGGGAATGTCCCTGCCGGAAATGCCTCTGCTGTCGGAGGCGGGAACGGGTCTGCGGGGGATGTCTTCTCTGGCAATGCCCCCTCCGGCCACACTCCCCGCTGGGGCCTCTCCCAACGTGCCGCCTACCGTGCTCACCTTCTCCCCGCCGTCATGGACCGTGCCCCGACGGACCTCGCGGCTCACGCCCCGCTGGTGACCGAAGCGGCGGCACAAGGGGATGCTGTGGCTGTCGCGATTCTGGATGAGGCGGCGACGGCGTTGGTGGACACCGTGACGGCGTTGGCGCCCCGGCAGGGGGAGACGCTGGTGGTCACCGGCGGGCTGTTGGCTCCGGGCGGTCCCCTCCTCGAACCTCTCGTCCACCGCACCAGCCACCTTGGCCTCACCCTCGCCCCGGTGCCGGACGGCAGTGCGGGGGCGGTGGCGTTGGCGCGGTTGGGGGTGGTGGGCTGAGAAAGGGGCGAAGGTGTGCGCCGGTTCTCGGCGGCGGTCCGCGCACCGGCTCGGCGCCCTGGCCGACCTCGTGTCCTACGGGATCGGCTTGGGCTCGCTGGGTTGGGAGCGTGCGGCTCGGGGACGTGCGCCTCTGGGGACATGCGGGTTCGGGAGTGTGTTGGGTTCGAGAACGTGCGGGTTCGGGAGTGTGCTGGGTTCGAGAACGTGCTGGTCCGGGAGCGTACGAGTCCGGAGGCGCAGGTTCGGCAATGCGCTGGTTCGGGAGCACGCGAGCCCAGAGACACGTCGGTCCGGGAGTGCGCGGGTTACGGGAGCGCGCTGGTTCGAGAGCACGCGAGTCCGGAAACACACCGGTTCGGGAGCACGCGAGCCAAGAAACACGTCGGTCCGGGAGCGCGCGGGTTACGGGAACGCGCTGCTTCGAGAGCATGCGAATCCGGAAACACGTCGGTCCGGGAGCACACGAGCCCAAAAACACGTCGGTCTGGAAACGCACCGGTCCGGAAGCACACGAGCTCAGAAACGCGCGGGTCCGGGAGCACGCGGGTTCGGCAACGCGCTGGTCTAGGAGCACGCGCGTCCAGAAACACGCCGATCCGAAAGCATGCGCGTCCGGGAACACACGCGTTCAGAAACACGCCGGTCCGGAAAGCATGCGCGTCTGGGAGTACGCGCATCCAGGAACACGCCGCCCGACCCGACTCACCCCCTCACCCCACCCCGTCCGAGGCCCCCGCCCGCGAATACCCCAGCTCGGATCCCGGCCCAAGGCCCCCTTGTCCACTGCTTCCGAGCCCCCCGCCCGCAAGTACCCCACCTCTGACCCCAGCCCAAGGCCCCCTCCCCACCACTCCCGAGCCCCCCCGCCCGCGAACGCCCCAGCTCTGATCCCGGCCCAAAGCCCCCTCACCTCACCCCGGCCCAGAGCCCCCTATCCCACCCCACCCCGGCCGCCCTCGCCTCCGCAACTCCGCCCCTCCCCAGAACCCCACCACCGCCCAACCCCCAACCCCCAACCCCCAACCCCCAAGGACCACCCCATGCCCACCCCCCTCTACCAAGACCCCACCGCCCCCACCGAGTCCCGAATCGCCGACCTCCTCTCCCGCATGACCCTCGGAGAGAAAGTCGGTCAGCTCAACCAGCGTATGTACGGCTGGGACGCCTACCGCCGTACCCCGGGCGGGAGTTACGAGCTCACCGACGCCCTCCGCGCCGAGACGGACCGGTTCTCGGGGCTGGGGGCGCTGTACGGGCTGATGCGGGCCGACGCCTGGTCCGGCGTCGAGTACGGCAGTGGGCCCGACGCCGACAGCAGCGCCGAACTCGCCGCCCTCGTCCAGCGACACGTCATCGACAGCAGCCGCCTCGGCATCCCCGCCCTCTTCGTCGAAGAAGTCCCCCACGGCCACATGGCCCTCGACGGGACCGTCCTCCCCGTCAACCTCGCCGTCGGCGCCACCTGGGACCCGGAGCTGTACGAACGCGCCGCCGCCCACGCCGCCGCCGAACTCCGGGCCAGGGGCGGCCACTTGGCCCTCGTCTCCGCCCTGGACATCGCCCGCGACCCCCGCTGGGGCCGCACCGAGGAGTGCTTCGGCGAAGACCCGTACCTGGCCGCCCGCCTGACCGAAGCCCTCGTACGAGGCATGCAGGGCACCCCCACCGACAACACCCCCACTGACAACACCCCGACCCACAACACCCTCACCCCCAACCCCCACCCCTTCGCCCCCCACAAAGCCCCCGTGATCCTCAAACACTTCGCCGGCCAAGGCGCCACCATCGGTGGCCGTAACTCCGCCGAATCCGAGCTGGGACCAAGGGAGTTGTACGAGATCCACCTCCCCGCCGCCCACGCCGGTGTCCGCGCGGGCGCCGCCGGAGTCATGTCCGCCTACAACGAGTTCGACGGCCTCCCCTGCTCCGGCAACAAGCCCCTCCTCACCGAACTCCTCAGGGACACCTGGAAGTTCGACGGCCTGGTCATGGCTGACGGGCTCGCTGTGGACCGGCTCGCCCGGATCACCGGTGACCCGGTCTCCGCCGGAGCCCTCGCGCTGAGCGCCGGAGTCGACCTCAGCCTCTGGGACGAGGGCTTCACGCGGCTCGAAGAGGCCGTCGAGCGAGGGCTGGTGAGCGAGGCGGCCGTCGACGCCGCCGTAACTCGCGTACTGCGCCTGAAGTTCCGCCTCGGCCTCTTCGAAAACCCTTACGCGCAAGGCGAGTTCCCCCAAGGCGGGGCCGAGCTCAGTACCTCGCTCGCCCGCGCCTCGATCACCCTTCTGCACAATGATCAGCGCGTTCTGCCGGTGCGGCAGTCCGTCTCCCGTGTCGCCGTCCTCGGGCCCCACGCCGCCACCACGGCCCACCAACTCGGCGACTACACAGCCCCGCAGCGCACCGGCGCCACCGTCCTCGACGCCCTGCGCCGTCGCGCCCCCGGCACCGAGTTCCGGTACGCCGAGGGCTGCGCGCTCACCGGTGACGACCGTGCCGGTATCCCCGAGGCGGTCGCGGCGGCGGCGGCCTCCGACCTCGCCGTGCTCGTTCTCGGCGGCAGCAGCGCCCGCAGTCAGGACACGGAGTTCGACGCCAACGGCGCCGCCCTGTCCACCCGCGACGACATGACCTGCGGCGAGGGTGCCGACCTGGCGAACCTCCAACTCGGCGCCGCACAGCGGGCGTTGCTGGAGGCCGTCAGCGCGACCGGCACCCCCACGGCCGTCGTCCTGCTCCAAGGGCGCCCGCACGCCGTCCCCGAGGCGGCCGAACGCGCTGGGGCGCTGCTGACCGCCTGGTACCCGGGGCCCTGGGGCGGCGAGGCCATCGCCGAAGTCCTCCTCGGGCACGCCGAACCCGCCGGGCGGCTCCCGGTCTCCGTACCCCGGTCGGCCGCCCAGCTCCCCGTCTACTACAACCACAAGGACACCGAGTACGGCGCCTACGTCGACACCGACGCCGGGGCGCTCTACCCCTTCGGGCACGGGCTGTCGTACACGGACTTCGCGTTGGGGGAGTCGCGCTTGGACGGTGGGTCCGTCGCGACCGACGTCACCAACACCGGGGAACGGCACGGGCGTTGTGTCGTGCAGCTCTACATCCGGCCGCTGCGGACGCTCGTCTGGCCGCGCACGCTCGAACTGCGGGGGTTCGCCTCGGTGGAGCTCGCCCCGGGTGAGACCCGGACCGTCCGGATGCGGCTCGGCGCCGGCCAACTGGAGTTGGTCGGCGCCGATTTGAAGGGCTTCGTCGCTCAGGAGACCGAGGTCAGGGTGGCGAGGTCAGCGCGGGAGGCGCTGGGCGTCGTACCCCTCGTCGTCAAGGCGGTCTAGAGCTTGACCGCTCCCGACGACACCCCCTTGTAGAACCAGCGCTGGGTGATGACGAACAGGACCAGCACCGGGATCACCGAGATCACCGAACCCGCCATCACCATGCGCTGGTCGTAGCCGAACGACGAGGACTGAAGGCGCGAGAGGCCGAGGGTCAGGGTGAAGTGGTCCTCGGTGCGCAGCACGATCAGCGGCCACAGGAAGTCGTCCCAGGCGCTGATGAACGTGTTGATGGTGACGACGAGGATCGCGCCGTACGCCGACGGCAGATACAGGTGGCGGAAGCGTTTCCACTCGCCCGCGCCGTCCAGCATCGCCGCGTCCTCGATCTCGCGCGGGACGGCGAGGAACGCGGCGCGCATGATGAGGACGTTGATGGCGGCGACGAAGCCGGGCAGCCAGACGCCCGCGAGGTGGTCGACGAGGCCCAGGTCGCGGATGCTGAGGAACAGCGACACCATGATGGACTCGAAGGGGAACATCATCGACGCCATCAGCAGCACCCACACCAGGCCCCGGCCCTTCCAGGCCGGCTTGGACAGCATGTAGCCGGCGAGGGTGGAGAACAGCAACTGGCTGCTGACGGACAGGATCACGACGATCGTGCTGTTGCGGATGTACGTCCAGACCGGGACCTGGTCGAAGATCTCCCGGTAGGCGTGCAGGGTGGGATGGCGGGGGATCAGGCTCGCGCCCGCGCCGAACACGTCCTCGCCGGCCCCCTTCAGGGACGACAGCAGCTGCCAGACCAGCGGGCCGATCGTGATGACCAGCACGAACAGCAACAGCAGGTAGCGGACGATCAGTTCACGCGGCCGCCCGTAGTCCCGCCAGCGCGGCATGAGACGCCGGCGCCCCCCGGAAGCCCCGCTCCCGGAAGCCCCGCCCCCGGAAGCCCCGCCCCTGGAAGCCCCGCCCCCGGAAGATCCGCTCCCGGACGAACTCCCCCTCTCCACAGCCGTCGTCATGCCTCGTCCTCCTTCGTCAGCCGCTGCGACAGCAGCGTGAGGCCCAGGGTCAGTGCGAAGAGGGCGACGCTGACGGCCGAGCCGTAGCCGGCGTTGCCGGTGAGCGGGTCGAGGGCGACGTCCCGGATGTAGAAGGGGAGCGTGCGGTCGGCGCCGCCGGGGCCGCCGGTCGAGCCGCCGAGCATGTAGATCTCGGTGAACACGCGCAGCGAGCCGATGCCGGTGAGCGTGCCGACCAGCATCATCGAGGTGCGTACGCCCGGCACGGTGACGTTCCAGAAGCGGCGGACCGCGCCGGCGCCGTCCACGGACGCCGCCTCGTGCAGCTCCTTCGGGACGTTCCCGAGCGCCGCCAGGTAGAAGATCATGTACCAGCCGAGGCCCTTCCAGATCGTCAGGCCCATCGCGGAGAACAGGATCAGCCAGGAGTCGGAGAGGAAGGGGACCGCCGACTTGATCAAGTGGGCTTTCTCCAGCCACGTGTTGATCAGCCCCTGGTCCGACAGCAGCCACTGCCAGCTCAGGCCGACGACCACGCTGGAGGCGAGGACCGGCGTGTAGAACGCGGACCGGAAGAACCCGATGCCGGGCAGGTTCTTCTCCACCAGCACCGCCAGCATCAGCGGCAGCAGCACCATCAGCGGGACGACGACGATCGCGTACAGCAGGCTGTTGCGGGTCGCGAGCCAGAAGTCCGGGTCGTCCAGCATCCGCGTGTAGTTGTCCAGGCCCACGAAGTCCGCCGCCCCGCCGAGGGGTTTGGCGTTCGTGAAGGACAGCAGCAGCGTGTTCAGGAACGGGTACACGCCGAAGACGGTCACACCGAGGATCGCCGGGGACATCCACAGCCACGGCAGCCACCAGCGCCGGTAGAGGGCGGCGCCGCCGGCTTCGGCCGTCGGTCCGGGCCTCAAGGCACGCAACAACCGTCGTACCGCCCCCGGTGCCGTCGCCGGCACCGGGGTCAGGGTCTTGGCCGCCATGCTCAACTACCCTGCTTGATGAGCTCGTTCATCTTCTTCTGGGCTTCGTTCAGGGCGTCCTGGGCGCTCTTCTTGCCCTGCATCGCGAGCTGGATCTGGGCCGAGGCCGCGTTCAGCTCACCGGGGGTCAGGGCGATCTCGTCGGCCGTGGCGGTCTTGCGGTCCTCGGCGACCAGCTTGCGGGCCTGCGCGAAGGGGTCGTCGCCCGTGACGTTCTGGAAGAACGGGTCGTCCAGCGAGGCCGTCGTGGACGGGAAGATGACGACGTTCGGGTCCTTCGCCCACGTCAGCTGGTTCTGCGCGTTCGTGAGGAACTGGGCGAACGCCAGCGCCGTCGCCGCGTGCTTGCTGGTGGCCGCGACGCCGATGTACTGCGGGGCGCCGACGGTGTGGCCGAGGCCGTCCAGCATGTAGCGGGCCACGCCCGTCTTCTTGTAGACGCTCGGGTTGTTCTGCTCGATGAAGCGCAGGTAGTTCGGGTTCGTCGAGCCGTACACCAGCTTGCCCTGGCCGTACACCGTCGACGGGTCCTGGTTGGAGGAGAGCGAGTCGCGGGGCATCGCGCCCGCCTTGTACAGCTTGGTCATGCCCTCGACCCACTGGACCGTGCGCGGGTCGCTCGCGAACGTGAACTGCTTGCCGTCGTCCGAGAGGACCTTGATGCCCATCTGCTGCCAGTCGGCCGGGATGCGCAGCTGCGGGTTGGCGAGGAGGGCGTAGTAGTCGCCGCCCGACGCCTTGGCTATCTTCTCCGCGTCGGCGAACATCCCGAGGATGGTGGTCGGAGGTTTGGCCGGATCGAGGCCTGCCTTCTGGAGCAGTTCCGTGTTGAAGGTCTGCACGATCCCGCCCGAGTACCAGGGCAGCACGCTGTGCACCTTCGTGCCGTCGGCCTGGGCGTAGGTGCTCGACTTCCAGGTGCCCTCGGTGAACGGCTTGCCCGCGTCCGGCGCCTTGGTGTCGAGGTCCAGCAGGTAGCCGGTCTTCGTCAGCGCCAGCGCCGTGTTGACGTTGATGTTGACGACGTCCGGCAGGGTACAGCCCTGTGCGTCCGCGACCAGGCGCTGGGTGAACGTCGCGTCGCCCGGGTCGTCGATCCACTTGACCTTGGCGCCGGGGTTGGCCTTCTCGAAGGCCGCGATCACGCCGTTGAAGTAGGCGCTGAAGTCCTTCTTGAGGTTCGTCGTCTGGAAGGTGATCTGCCCCTTCACGTCACCGGTCAGCTTGCCCGACCCGACGTTGCCCTTGTCGACGCTGCACCCGCCCGCCTTCGCGCCGCCGTCGGAGCCGCCCCCCGAGAGTCCGCACCCGGCCGCCGTCAGTGCCAGGGCGATCGCACCCGCCACGCATCCGGTCACTCTTCTCACGCGCATGATTGCCCTCCCGAGCCCACACGGGGCTGGTTCAAATCACCAAGTTGGACTCCGAATGATGAAAAGGTGGACCAGAATTCATCGGAGGTCAATGGGTAACCGTGTTGCGTTTCTGTTCCGTGCGTCTCCGGCGCGCATGCCGCAGGCGCACGGGGGCCGTCTCAGTGCCGGTGCTCGTGATCCGGATGTGCCGGATCGCCGGGGTGTTCGTGCCCGTGCGTGTACGTCACGTCCGCCCGCGCCCGGTCCAGCCAGTCGAAGAACGCCTGCCTGCCCTGCGCCCGCCGCAGCTCGCGCGTGACGTCGTCACGGACCGAGGCGTACGGCACGAGATCGAGGGTTCCCGCACCGTGGAAGGGGTCCACGCCGCGCCGCAGCGCGTCCGTCGTCAGGAACCGGTCGGGGTTGCGGTCGTAGTACTCCCGCACGGCCCGCTCCGGCACCCGCCGCCCGGCCTCCAGCGCGGCCAGCAGCGCCCGCGCGGCCGGGGAGTGGGCGAGCGCGACGGCGATGATGCTGCCGAGCCCCGCGACGTCCGCGCCGGACACCGAGGGCATCCGCAGCGCCGCAGCGCCTGGCCCGGCACCCGGCGGCGGCTCGGGCACCGGCACCCCCCGCGCCGCGCACTCCCGCCGCGCCAGCTCGTCCACGACGACCACCTGGGTAGCCCACCGCCGTCGCTGCCGCTCCGCTCGCGCGATCCCCTCGGGTCGCCCCTCCGGGTCCCGCGCGGGAACGGCGGCCAGCACGGCGTCGACCCGCGCGAGGGGGACGGGGTCGCCGGCGACGGTGGCGGCGTGGCCGGGTGAGGGCGGGTGGACGTGCAACTCCCCGGAGCGCAACCCCCCGGAGTGCGGCTCCCCTGAGCCCGGCTCCCCGGAGTGCGGCTCCCCGCAGTGCGGCTCCCCTGAGCCCGGCTCCCCGGAGTGCGCCCCACCTCTCCCCTGAGCCCCGTGAACGACTCCGCTCACTCCGTCACCTCCAGCACCACAGCCTCGGTATAAGCGACACACCCGTGCCACCCCACCTTGGCCATCAGCCAGTACGACCCCACCGGCACCGCCCCCGCGTCCACCTCGATCCCGCGCTCCAGCACCTGCCCAGGACCGACCACGAACCCTTGCAGCCCCGGCGAGACCCCGCCCCACGTCCCCCACGCGGACACCGCCCACAGCTGCCCCGTGACCAGCCCCCGCGTGGTGTTGCGCAGTTGGACGGGCACGGTCACCCGCTCACCCCGCCGCACGGAAACCCGCTCAACTCCCAGCCGGGTCACGAGAGTCGGCCCGGTCCGCCCGTCCGGCTCACCCTCAGGCACCGCACCCGGCACGTCGAGGGCGACGACGTCCTCGTACACCTGCCCCCCGTAGGAGAGCTGCGCGGCGAGCCAGTGGCGGCCGGGGGGCGCGTCCGGGGCCGGGGTGATCGTCACCTCGGACAGGGTGTAGCCGCCGGCGGCGAGGGTGTAGGGGAGGATCGCGGGCTCGGCGCTCCAGCCGGAGGGGACGCGGAGGCGGACCCGCCCGCAGGTGGCCGCGTCGGTCAGCTCCGAGGCGACCCGCACGGTCGCGGTGACCGGCCCCTCCACCGTGAGCGCGGTCGGGGAGACGTACACGGTCACCGGCAGGTTCCCGCGCGGCGCCGGGCCCGAGTTGTGCAGCCAGTAGCGGGTCGCGACCGGCTGCGTGGGCTCCTCGGCGGCGACCCCGGAGCCGCAGGCGGGCTGCGCGGTCGACGGCGTTGCCACGACCGTGGCCACCTCGAACCCGCCCAGCTCCACCTCGACACCCCCGTCGGGCGCCAGCTCCTCGCCCGCCCGCTCCAGCACATCGGCCCGCACGGCGGACGCCCAGGGGTCGGGCCCGGTCACCCGCGCCCGCACCGGAGCCCCGTCCACCTCATGCATCCGGACGACGACCCCGCGCCCGGGGTCGGTGGGCTGTGAACCGCCGCGCGCGAGCGGCGAACCGGCCGGTTTCAGCGCGTCCAGCAGCACCCGCCCCTCGGGCTCGACGGCGAGCAGCGTCGCCGTGCGCGGCAGCGGCCCGCAGACGTCACCGGGCCGCAACCGCCCGGTCAGCGGCCGGTTGAAGGCGTGCCCGGCCTGCGGCAGCCGCTGCGCCCGCCAGTCGCCCTCGCCCGCGACGACCGCGTACTCGAAGGTGTGCGACCAGCGCTGGAGCTGGAACCCGGAGCCGTCGGGCGCGGTCCGCCGGGGCGGATCGACCCAGATCCCGGACGGCCAGCCCGTGCAGGACCGCATCAGGGACATGTACAGATCACCGGCGGAGGTCACCACGCACCCGGGCGTCCCCCGGTTCAGCACGGCGAACCCCCGCCCGTCCCAGGCGTCGTCGTCGGCCAGCACCTCGCCGGTCGCGTGGACGACACCGTCGGCCAGGTCCGCGATCAGGGCCTGCACGGCCTCCGCGTCCCCGTCGGCGTCCCGGCCCGCGACGACGAGCAGCGGCAGCCGCTCCAGGTCACGCAGGTCGGCCCCGGGCACCCACTCCTCGCGCAGCGCCGCGCGCGGGGCGACCCACACCGACGCGAGCCCCTTCTCCGCCAGCTGGCGGCGCAGTTCGCCCGCCGCGCCCGGGTCCCGGCCGAGGGCCTGCGCGACCACCTCGTTGCGCTCGGGCCCGCCGACCGCGATCCGCACGTCCGGCAGGTTGGAGTCGACCTCCAGGTCGCCGTAGCGCTGCCCGCCCGCGATCGTCGAGGTGGCCGTCACGCCCACGCGCACGAGCGCCGCCGCGAGCGGGGTGCCCAGGTGCCCGGCGACGTCCCAGTCGGTGTACACGAGTTCCGCGACGCCGACCGAGCGCAGCCCGAGCGGCAGCCCGGCCGCGTCCTGGATCGCGACCCGGGCCGTCGAGCCCAGCCCGAACCAGGTGTTGGCCGGGTTGTCGAGGGTCCAGGGGAACTCCTCGCTGTCGACCTCGACGAACCCGAAGCCGCGCCCGACGACCGCGTCCGCGACCTCGTGCACCGGCAGCCCGCCGCGCACGTCCGACGGCCACCGCACCCGGATCAGCCGGTCCGAGCCGTCGTACCCGTCGAGCGTCGTCGACACGTCGACCCGGTCCACGCCCTCCCACAGCGTGATCCGCTGCGTGTAGCGGAAGAGCCCCAGGTCACCCCGGACGGTGATACGCGACCCCGCCGGGGAGTGCTCGACATCGATGTCAGCGGTGACATCGCGGCTGCGCGCGGCGGTGACACCGGTCGGCGTGAGATGCCACGGCCCCTCCCCGAACCGGGGGTGGCGCGGGTACTCCTCCTGCACGACCAGCTCATTGCCGACGTCCCCGGCCCGCAGCAGCTCCCGCCCGCCCTCGGCGAGCCGGCGCAGACTGCTGACGCCGCCCCCGCGCGCGGGATCGACGGTCACTTCGTAGAACGCGTTGCGGACGACGCTCCCCTCACCCGGCGTCCACCCCGTCACGCACCCCTCGGCCATCGACAGCGCCTTGAGCCCCATCCCGGGCACATCGGGGACGACGACCTTCAGCTCGCCGTCCTCCCGCACGGCCGGCAGCGGCAGCCCGGTGAGGTCCAGCGGGACCAGGCCGGGGTCGGCGACGGTCAGGACGTCCCGGCGCTGCCAGGTCGCGGAGTTGAAGACGATCAGGTCGGGGGCGTCCCCGGGGAGGGCGGCGACCTGCGAGGCCAGCGCCTCGGTCGCGTCCGTGTGGACGGCGCGCGACAGGTCGTACAGCTCCCGCCAGCCCGTCATCAGGTCGATGTACACCTGGTCCGACTCCGAACCGGTGATCGCGTCGTGGTGCGCCCCGTACAGCAGCTGGCGCCACGCCTTGTCGAGGGCCGCGTCGGGGAAGGGGCGGCCGGCGAGCAGGGCCGCGAGCGTCGCCCAGCCCTCCGCGTCCGCCAGCAGGGCCTCGCCGTAGCGCTGGGCCTGCTTGGTGTCGATGTAGGAGACGTCCTTGCCGGTGTAGACCGGGTTCATGTCCCGCGTCTGCGGCGACGCCACCCGGCCCTCGGCCGCCAGCTCCGCGCGCACGGCGGCGAAGAAGTCGCGCGGGACGGCGCTGACGAACCTCGGCCACACGTAACGGGCGTTCCAGTCCCGGTGGATGCCCATCACCCAGCGGCACGGCGGCGCGTAGTCACCGCCCACCGGCAGCAGCACGTTCTTCGTCAGCGCGACCTTGCTCAGGCTCCTGAACAGCTTGAGCGCGGCCTGCTCCGCCTCGGGCAGCGTGGGCGCGTTGTCGATGGCCCAGCCGGCGCCGTAGTGGTTGACCATGTACGCCGTCAGCAGCCCCCGCCCGGACGGCGCGATCCAGTTGAACTCCGCCTGGAACTGCATCCGTCTGGGGTCGCGCGGCTCCTCGCCGAAGACGGACAGCGCGGGCCCCCACTGGTGGTACGGGCCGCGCGCCCAGGAGCTGGAGGAGATCCCCGCGTCCGCCATCAGCCCCGGGAACTGCGGATCGTGCCCGAACGCGTCCAGCTGCCAGGCGGTGTCGGCCCGCGCCCCCATGATCCCGCGCTGGAACCCGTCCCCGTACAGGGCGTTGCGTACGGTCGCCTCGGCGCCGGTGAGGTTCGTGTTCGGCTCGTTGTAGGTGCCGCCCATGATCTCGACGCGCCCGGTGCGCAGCAACTCCCGCAGGAACGGCCGCTCTTCGGGGAACGCGTCCCAGTACGGCTTGAGGTAGTCGACCTCCGCCAGCACGAACGTGTAGGCGGGGTCGCGCCGGGCCAGGTCGCAGTGGGCGCGCACCAGGCTCATCCCGGACTGGCCGCGCGAGTCGAAGGTACGGGCCGGAAGGCCGCTGGAGGCGGGGTCGTCGGCGACGTCCCAGGTCTCGGTGTAGGCGGCCTGCGTGTTCCACCACACCGGGTCGTAGTGGAAGTGGCTGACCATGAACATCGTCCAGCCGGGCTCGGCGGCGGTGAACTCGGCCGAGTGGTGGACGAGCCGCCCGGCGCCCGCGTCCTCGGCGGTCACGGTGACCGGCCGCCGCTCGCCCGGGGCCAGGCCCTGGGCGTCGACGGATATCTCGGCGCGTACGGTCCCGTCCTCGCCGACGGTCACGTCGACCGCCTCGGGGCTGCGGACGCCGCCCGTGACGGAGAGCCGGACGGACCGGCCGGGTTCGTGCCCGAGCTCTACGGCCACCACCTGGAGCGGATGATCGGCGGTGCCGGTGAACAGCTCGGTCGATGCGACGGAGAGGACACGCATGGGGCTCCTACGGGAATCAAAGGTGCCTCATCCTGGCATCGCCGGATGGTTCAATCAACCATGTGCGGGTACTTGTGATGGCTCATTCATGCAGAACGGGCGGTTCAGCGCCGCCGCCGCGCCTTCACCGTGTGCCGTCCCGCGATGTGGTCGGTCAGCGCCAGCGACGCGCTCGCCCGCTGATAGGTGAGCTGCGCGACCCGGACGTACAGGCAGTCGATGAGGACGAGGACCGAGTGGCGGGCGCCGATGATGCCGGTGGGGAAGCTGGTCTCCGAGGTGGACGAGATGAGGCGGACGCCCGCCGCGCGGGCCAGCGGGGAGCGCGGGTCGGAGGTCAGCGCGAGCGTCGTCGCGCCGCGCTCCTTGGCCAGTTCCAGCGGCTCCAGCGTCTCCCGGGTCGTCCCCGAGTGGGAGATCCCGATCGCCACGTCCGCCGGGGTGAGCAGCGCCGCCGACGTCGTCGCGCCGTGCACCTCGGTCCACGCGCGCACCGCGCAGCCGATCCGGAACAGCCGCGTCTCCGTCTCCTGCGCCACCGCCCCGCTGCCGCCCACGCCGTACACGTCGATCCGGCGGGCCCGCGCCAGCGCCTGGGCCGCCCGCTCCACCGCGTCCAGGTCGATGCGGTCCACGGTCTGCTGCACGGCCCGCAGATCGGCGGTGCCCACCACCTGCACGACCCGCTCCAGGCTGTCGTCCGGGGAGATGTCCGGGCCGATCTCCGCGGTGCCCCACGCCGAGGCCTCGTCCCGGCCGCGCTCCTGCGCCAGCGCGATCAGCAGGTGCTGGTAGGAGTCCAGGCCGATGGCCCGGCAGAAACGGGTCACCGTCGCCTGCGAGGTGCCGGTGCGCCGGCCCAGTTCGGCGGCCGAACAATGGGTGACGGCGGCCGGATCTTCCAGGATCAGCTCGCCGACCTTCCTCAGGGAGCCGGCCAGTCTCGGCAGCTCGGTGCGGATGAGCGTGGTGACGTCGGTCGTGGGCATGAGGAGAAGGTACCAGCCACCTTTGTGCGCGTCGGATGAATACCAGGACCCGCTCATTGCCGCTGACACCGGGTCTATGGTTTATTGATTCACCTATCTCGTATTACAGGGTGGTTCAATCCACCAGTGGGGAGTGTTCAAGGTGACCGTCGAGTCCGCCAACGAGATCGAGCCGGTGACCGCCGCGCGCTTCGCGCACGAGGGCCTCACCGTCCTCACCCGCCTCACCGAGACCGCCGGCCCCGATGTCACCCGGGCCGCCGCGCTCATCGCCGACTGCGTCCGCGCCGACGGCGTCATCCAGGCGTTCGGCACCGGCCACTCCCAGGCCCTCGTCCTCGAACTCGCCGGCCGCGCGGGCGGGTTGGTCCCGACCAACCGGCTCAGCATGGCCGACCTCGTCCTCTTCGGCGGGGCCGACCCGAGCAGCCTCGACGATCCGCTGCTGGAGCGCGAACCGGGGCTCGCCGGGCGCCTGTACGACCTCGCCGCGCCCCGGCCGCAGGACCTGTTCGTCGTCGTCTCCAACTCCGGCGTCAACAACGTGATCGTGGAGATGGCCCTTCGGGTGAAGGAGCGCGGGCACAAGCTCCTCGCGCTGACCTCCCTCGCGCACACCAACACCGTCCCGGCCAAGCACCCCAGCGGGAAGAAGCTGGCGGACCTGGCGGACGTGGTGCTCGACAACGCGGCGCCGCGCGGGGACGCGCTGCTGCCGCTGCCGGGGGGCGGGGCGGTGTGCGCGCTGTCCACGCTGACCGGGGTGATGCTGGTGCAGATGGCGGTCGCCGAGGCGGCGGGCCAGCTGGTCGCCTCCGGCGACCGTCCGCCGGTGTACGTGTCGGCGAACGTGCCCGGGGGGTTCGAGGGGAATCTGGAGCTGGAGCGGCGGTACGAGGGACGGATCCGCCGGACCGCCAGCTAGGGCGAACTGAAGGTGGCTCCCCCGGAAGGTTTCTTCCGGGGGAGCTTCTCTGTCTACTTCACCGGCACCCCCGTGATGACCGCCGCCAGCGGATACGCCCCCGTCGCCAGCCCCGTCCCCGCCCTGCCGGTCTTCGTGTCCACCGGGACCAGCAGGTTCGCGTCGGCCGTCGTCACGTACACCGTGCCGCCGTTCCAGTCGGACGCCACGTCGAACGCGGCCTTGCCGACGGTCACCGGGGTGCCCGGGGCGCCGGTCACGGTGTCGACCGGGGTGACGGTGTCGCCGTTGCTGGCGCTCACCCAGAGGGTGCGGCCGTCGGGGGAGAGGGCGAGGCCGTACGCCTGGCCCTTGACCAGCAGGGTCGGCTTCGTCTCGTGCGTGGCGGTGTCGATCGGGGTGACCGTCGAGCCGCCGGAGTTGGAGACGTACGCCGTCCTGCCGTCGGGGGAGACGACGACGTTGAAGGGGCGCGGGCCGACCGGGATCGCCTTGCCCGCCGTGCGGGTCGTCAGGTCGACCGGGGTGACCGTGTTGCTGCCGAGGGCGGCGACGTACAGCGTGCCGCCGTCCGGGGTGATCGCCATGTTCTCGGGGTTCTTGCCGACCGCGACCGTCGCGCCCGCCGTGCGGGTGGCGGTGTCGACGGGCTGGACGGTCGCGTCGGTGTAGTTGGCGACCCAGAGGGTCTTGCCGTCGGGCGTCAGCGCGAGCCCGGAGGGGACCCGGCCGACCGGGACGGTGGCGGTGACCGTCGCGGAGGGGACGTCGATGACGCTGACGGAGTTGGCTCCCTGGTTCGCCGCGTAGGCGGTGCGGCCGTCCGAACTGACCACGACCTCACCGGGGTTGGCGCCCACCTTGATGTCGGTGTGCTGCTTGGCCGAGAGGTCGACCGAACTCACCGCCGCCCCGCTGAAGTCGGCGGTCAGCGCTCGATACGTGCCGCTGCCGTCGGTGACTTGGACCGGCAGGGCCCGGCTCAGCGCGCCGGAGACCGTCACCGACCGCACCCCGAAGGAGGCGTCCGGGGCGGCCGTCACCTCGACCGTCGCCGTGGCGTGCCCGCCGGCCGGAACGACCGTGCTGCCACTGGCCGGAGAGACGCTGACCCCATCGGGCGCGCTCAGTTTCCAGTCGACGGTCTGTCCGGCGGTGGAGCGCGCGTCGGACAGCGTGAGCGTCACCGTCGCCGAGCCACCGGGCTTCAACGACACGGCGGTCGGCGTGAAAGCGGCGTCGACGCCGGGGTCGGGGGCGTTCTCCAGGACCGTCCGGTACAGGAACTGGTCCATGACCCCCGGCGACACCTGCTGCGGCACCGCGTCCAGCGCCTTGCGCTCGCCCTGGAGCCGGTTCCAGTACGTCGACACGGCGCCCGCGTCCCCGCGCTTGTTGGCGAGCAGCAGGTCCACAGCTGTCGAACCGGCCTGGCCGTAGGCGCCGAGCTTGTCCAGCCAGGCCGAAGTCTCCTTCAGGAAACCGGGGTTGGCGAGGCGGGCGCGCAGCTGGGCCGGGGTCGCGGCCATGTCGGCGAAGTAGCCGCGCAGCGCGGCCGTCGCCTTCTCCAGGCCCTTGTCCTGCTCGTAGGCGGTGTGGAACGCGGCGATCAGCTTCGTCAGCGCGGGCGACTCGGTGGCGTCCAGCCGGGAGGAGTAGTTGTTCTCCGCGAAGATCCGCAGCCACTTCGCCGCCGGGCCGCCGAGATCCTGCACGGCCGCCGTGAACGCGGCCGCCGGGTCGTAGCTTTCCGGGTTCCAGAGGTAGGCCGCCGACGTGAACAGCGCGAGCTTGCTGGCCTCGCCCTGGATCATCGGGTTGGCGGTCACCCCGGTCACCTCGCCCGCGACCCCTGGCTCACGGCCGACGTAGGGGCCGAGCAGGAGGCGGGTGGTGACGTAGTCGTTCACCGGGTAGTTGTCCCAGATCAGGATCGGATGCCCGTACACCGTCCGCGCCTGCCGGGCCTGGGCCGCCGTGATCGTCGGGGCGATCACGCCGACGCCGGTCCACTCCACGACGACGCCCGGGTCCAGCTGCTCGCGCAGGGCCTTCTTGTACGGGGAGTCGGCGAGGTCGGAGTACTCGGTGGGGACCATCTCCAGCGGGGACAGACCCGAGCGGCCGGGCGTGAACGCCGCCCAGACCTGGTTCAGGAGGTAGGCCTGGGCGGAGCCGGCCGCGCCGCCCCCGGTGCCGAACCGCTTCTCGTCGGCGGCGCAGTTCCACTTGGTGTAGCTGATGTCGTCCAGCGGGATCGCGAAGGACCGCACCCCGATGGCGTACAGCGAGGCGAACTTCTTCACCAGCGCGTCGATGTCGGACTGCGCGGAGTAGCAGACCGACAGGCCGGGGGAGAGGGCGTAGGTGAAGCGGACGTGGTTGGCGAGCGCCCGGTCGGACAGCTCTTTGAGCTGGGCCAGCGCGGCGGGCGGGTACTCGTCGCGCCAACGGGCCCGGAGATAGGCGTCGTTCTTCGGCGAGTACACGTACACGTTCTGCTTGGTACGGCCGTAGAAGTCCAGCTGGGCCAGGCGTTCGGCGTGCGACCACGGGGTGCCGTAGAAGCCCTCGATGACGCCGCGCAGCTTGGCCGTGGGCCAGTCGCGGACGGTGACGTCGGGGACGCGCTTGCCGGTGATCAGCTGGCGGAGGGTCTGGGCGGCGTAGAAGGTGCCGGCCGCGTCGGCGCCGGACAGGGCGACGGTGCCGTGCCCGGAGGCCAGGACGTAGCCCTCGGCGGGCAGCCCTGCGGGGGTGGGGGCGTGCAGGCGGCGCAGGGCGGCGGCGGTGTCAGGGTTCTCGGCCGGGCCGCCGACGTAGACGGTCAGCGCGGCGGGCGGGGGACGGTGGCCTGCGGTCACGGTGACGATGTGACCGGCGCCCGCGGCGCGCAGGACCGCTTCGACGGCCTTGCGGGCGGCGGGGTCGGTGTGGGCGCCGACGACCTCGACGACGCGGTCGGGGACGGGGGTGGAGCCCTGGCCGGCCGTCATGTGCCGGGGGGTCGGCCAGACCTGGGGGAGGGGGGTGGGGGCGGCTGCCGCGGGGAGCGACGGGAGGGTCAGCCCTAGGGCCAGCAGCAGCGACAGGGGGAGTCGTCTGCGTAGCGCATGGGTGAATGAATCCATCGGCGCATGGTAGTGAGGATGAATCGATCATTCAATAAGCCACACGCGGCCGATGTGCGGCGGGGGTGCATCCGGCCGAATCGATGCACTTGCATTGCTTAAGTTAGGCAACTAAATGCTAAAGTGGGGTCATGTCGCCTTCCAGCCGTGCCCACGCCGCCCCTGCGGTCGCCGAGATCGAGCGGCACTTCACCCGGCTCTCGCATCTCGCCGGGCGCACCCGGATGCACGAGGCGCTGATGCTCGTCAGCGGCGTCGGCCTCGACCGCGCGGCGGCGATCCTCCTGCGGCACCTCTCCAGCGACCCGCAGCCGCAGCGCCCGGGCGTGCTCGCCGCCCGCCTCTCCGTGGAGGCCTCGCACGTCACCCGGCAGCTCGGCCAGCTGGAGCGGGCCGGCTACCTCGTGCGCACCCCCGACCCCGCCGACCGGCGCGCCCAGCGCGTCCACCTCACCGAGGCGGGCCTGGACGCGGCCCGCCGGGTGCGCGCGGCCAGCCACGGCATCATCGACGAGGCCCTCGCCGACTGGTCGCCCGAGGACCGGCAGCGCTTCGCCGTCCTGTTCGGGCGGATGGTCAGCGACTTCATGGCGCACGCGGAGGTCCGGGCGGACCCCATCGCGGGTCCGGAGACCTCGGTGAACTGAGCGGCCCCGCCCGACAGGGCCGCCCGGTCCGGCGGGCCTACTCCGGCGGTGTGGGCATGTCCGGCGACCGGTACATCGCCTGCACGTCCAGCTCCAGCTGCACCGTCGGCCCCACCACCGCGATCCCCCGCGCCAGCATCGAGCGCCAGTTGAGGGTGTAGTCCTCGCGGTGCAGCTCCGCCGTCGCGAGGGCCGCGCAGCGCAGCTCCTCGCCGTAGCCGCCGTTGACCGTACCGAGATACGTGGTGTCCAGGGACACCGAGCGGCTCACCCCGTGCATGCTCAGCGAGCCGAGCACGGTCCACTTGCTGCCGCCCTTGAAGGCGAAGCGGGTGCTCTGGAAGTCGATGTACGGGAACCGCTCGACGTCCAGGAAGTCCGCCGACCGCAGATGCGTGTCCCGCGTGTGGTTGCCGGTCGTGATGCTCGCCGCGTGGATGCGGACCTGCACGAGCGACTCGGACATGTCCGGGGACACCCGTATCGCCCCGTCGAACCGCTCGAAACGGCCGTGCACATGCGCCATCCCGACATGCTTGGCGATGAACCGGATCGCGGTGTGCGGCGGGTCGAACGCCCAGCTGCCGGGCGGCGGCAGCGGCAGCTGACGGCCCGGCTGGAGCCGTACCACCGCCGGATCGCGGCTGACCCCGCCGAGCACGTCGACCGTCTCCCGGTGCGGGTTCAGCCCCTCGGCGATCGCGAGCATGCTGTAGCGGCCGGGCGGCAGGACGGCCATGAAGTAGCCGTACGGATCGGTGATGCCGCGCGCGGCCACCTGATGCGAGTCGAGCGCTGTGATCGTCACGTCGACCCCGCCCATCGGCTGGTCCACGGGGTCGACGACCGTCCAGCCGGCCGAACCCGCGCCGGGCGGCAGCGCGACGTTGAGGCCAGAAGCGGCGGCCTCCTTCTGCCGTCGGAGCCGGAGCAGTCCGAGGGCCATGTGTGTCACCTTCCTGAGAAAGAAATCCGAAACGTCAGCGAGCGGGACCCGCTCACGGCACCCGGGGACGGTCCCCGCGCAGCGCGCTCATCAGCACGCCCCGCACACCGTCCGCGGTCACCTCACGGGGGTTCGGACCGGCCGTCCCCACGGCCAGTTCCGTCGCCCGCTCCACATCCCCCTCGGACAGCCCGAGCCCGGCGAGGTGCCGAGGTGCCCCGAGCCGTCCGCACAGCTCCCACAGCGCCAGGACCGGTTCCGCCGACCCCAGCGCCCGCCCCAGCCGCGCCAGCGCGTCCGGCGCGGCAGGGGAGTTGTAGGCGAGAACATACGGCAGCAGCACGGTGTGCGTCTCGGCGTGCGGCAGACCGAAACCGCCGCCCAGCACATGGCACAGCCGGTGGTGCAGCCCCATCGGGGTCGCCCCCAGCACCGCCCCGCACAGCCACGCCCCGTACAGCGCCCGCCCCCGCGCCCCCAGATCGGCCGGGGCGGCGGCGACGTCCGCCAGCGCCCCCGCCATCGCCCGCACCCCCTCCTGTGCCGTCAGCCGCACCAGCGGCGACACCTCGGGCGCGTACAGCGCCTCGGCGGCGTGCGCGATCGCGTTCACCCCGCTCGTCACCGACAGCGCCACCGGCATCCCGACGGTCAGCTCCGGGTCGTACACGACACTGCGCGGCAGCACCGCGCGGTCGCGGCCCGTGCGCTTCACGCCGTGCTCCGTCAGGCCCCACACCGGGGTCAGCTCCGAGCCCGCGTACGTCGTCGGCACCGCGACCAGCGGCAGGCCCAGGCGCAGCGCGAGGATCTTGCCCAGGCCGACCGCCGAGCCGCCGCCGACCGCGACACAGCTGTCGACGCGCAGCGAGAGCGCCAGCTCCACCGCGCGGTCCGCGACGTCGGCCGGCACGTGCATCCGCGCCCCGTCGTGCAGCCCCACGCACGCCGGCCCCAGCGCGTCCGCGACCTCGCGGGCCACCCCGGCGCCGCGCGGCCCGCTCACCACCAACACCCGTTCCAGGCCCAGCCGTCCGACCTCGCCCGGCGTCGCCGACAGCGCCGCGCCGGGCCGCAGGACCACCCGCGAACCCGGCATGTCGTGCACGAACTCCACGCCGCTCACCTCGCGCCGAGGACGAGGTCGAACCGCGCGTGCCGAAACGGCGCGGACATCCCGAACTCCCTCGCCAGCTCAGGGTCGTTGCTCTGCGCGAAGTCCTGCACCAGGCTGTCCTTGACCGCGAACACCGCGTCGGAGTCCAGGTACCGGCCGCCCGCGACGAAGATGTGCGTGGTGACCGGCGTGTGCCCTTCGGCGGAGGCGATGAAGTGGATGTGCGCCGGCCGGTACGGATGCCGCCCCGTCGCCTTCAGCAGCGCGCCCACGGGACCGTCCGTCGGGATCGGGTACGCGTCCGGCACACACGTGCGGAACCAGAACCGCCCCTCGCCGTCCGCCGTGAACAGCCCCCGCCCGTTGCCCGGCGGCTGCACCTGCGGCTGCTGGACGTCGTAGAAGCCCTCGGCGCTCGCCTGCCACACGTCCAAGGCCGCGCCCGGCAGCGGGGTGCCGTCCGCCGAGAGCACCCGGCCGCTCACCACGCACGCCTCGCCGGTGCCCAACAGGTCGATGTCGGCGCCCAGTTCACGCACCGGCGACTCGGTCATGTGGAACGGGCCCAGGACCGTCGACTCGGTGCCGCCCGCCGTCGCGTTGAGCGTCTCCGTCAGCATCGACACGCCCAGCACGTCCGACAGGAGGATGAACTCCTGCCGGGTGTCCGTGCACGCCTGCCCGGTCGCCGTGAGGAAGCCGACCGCCCGCTCCCACTCCTCGAGCGTCAGCCCGGTCTCCCGCACGAAGTCGTGCAGATGCCGCGTCAGTGTCCCCAGCAGCTCCCGCAACCGGGGATCGGCCGTCCCCGCGAAGCTGTCGACGACCGCTTCGGTGAGGCCGCGCGTGGATTGCGTGTTCATACGACTGACTCCTCAGACCTGCCCGAGAATCCGGCCCAGCGCCTCGGAGAGCAGCCCTTCGGCGTCCTCCGCCGCGCTGGGGTGACGGAAGGCCACATACCCGTCCGGGCGCACCAGCAGCACACCCGAGTCCTCGATCTCCCGCAGCCGGGCCCAGTCGCCGTACGGGTCCTCGAACTCCTGGCCCGGGCCGACGACCGCCGCGGCGACCTCCGTCTTCTGCGCCCGCGCCGCCCGCACCCACGCGTCGCCCCCTATGCCGGTGACGACGGTGAAGCGGCCCTTGCCGACCAGGTCCAGCGTCGACAGCGTCTCGGTGCCCCGCGTCAGCCAGGCGTGCGGGAGCTTCGCGCCCGGCCGTGAGGACGGCTGGTGGTGCAGCTCCGGGTCGCGCGCGAAGCCCGGGTCGGGGGTGCCGTCCGGGACGACCGCGGCGGAGGCGTAGCGCTGGTTCAGGTCGACGCCGTGCGCGTTGAACTCGTACGCCTTGAAGCGGATCGCGTCCCGCAGCGCCGCCCGGCGGTCGCCGGCGCCGACGTCCTTGCGGGAGGCGATGTTGGCGTGCAGCTGCTCCGGGGTCTGCGGGGTCAGCAGGTCCAGGGCCGCGAAGACGGGGGCGGTCTCGCCGATCGACCGGTTGGCGCGGGTCACGATCTGCCGGCCGACCGGCGCGCGTTCGGCCGTGTAGCTGTCCAGCAGCTCCGGGCCCGCGGCGCCCTCCAGGACCAGCTTCAGCTTCCACGCCAGGTTGTAGGAGTCCTGGATCGACGTGTTCGAACCGAGCCCGTTGGACGGCGGATGCCGGTGCACGGCGTCCCCCGCGCAGAACACCCGCCCGCTCGCATACCGCTCCGCGTACAGCTCGTTGACCGTCCACGCCGACGACGACCTGATCGTCACCGGGATCTCGTCGTCCCCGATGAGCTTGCGTACGACCGACTCGGCGTACTCAGACGTCAGGTCGGGGGCGCCCGCCGAGACGTCGTAGCCCCACACGACCATCCACTCGCGCCACGGCCGCACGCACCGCACGAGCCCCGCGCCGATGCCGCCGACCGTCGCGCCCGGGGTGAGGACCCAGTACAGGGTCGAGGGGCGGTACGCGGTGTACCGCGTGAGGTCCGCGTCGAAGACGATGTTGATGCTGCCGGCCACGCCCATCTGCCCGGCCGTCGGCAGCCCCGCGTCCTCGGCGACCTTCGAACGGCCGCCGTCCGCGCCGATCAGGTACTTCGCGCGGATCGTGTACTCGTCGCCGCGCACCCGGTCCTCGACGGTGACCGTCACGCCGTCGGCGTCCTGCGTGAACGACTTGTAGACCGTGCTGTACCGGAACACCGTCCCGCGCGCGATCGCCGCGTCCACCAGCAGCGGTTCCATCAGGTGCTGCGGCATGTCGCACATCCGCGTGGGGCTCGCGAGGTCGTGCGCCGCCTGGACGAGGGGGTCGTTGCCCCAGGACCGCAGCCGGCCCAGCTCCTCGCCCGCGAGGCTGGTGCAGAACGTCGTGTTGCCCATCAGCGCCTGCGGGGTCGCCCGCGCGATCACGTCCTGCTCGACGCCGAGGTCGCGCAGCGCCTCCATCGTGCGCTGGTTGGTGATGTGGGCGCGCGGGGTGTCCGCGAGGCTCGCGTAGCGGGTGACGACCATGTTCGGTACGCCGTAGGTGCTCAGCGCCAGCGCGGCGGAGGCGCCCGCGGGGCCGCTGCCTACGATCAGGACGTCGGTGGTGACGTCGGGGGCGACGGTGTGCACGGGGATGCTCCGGGGGTTGCTGGGGAAGTGGGGGTGGTGATCCTCCAAGATCGTGGACCTTGACGGGGCGTCATGGGTGTATCGGATTGAGACACCGCTCCCGATACGGTGGACCCGCCATGACGACCGCAGAACACCCCCCGCCCCTCACTCACCTGAGCCACGCCCGCGCCCGCTTCCTGGCCGGCCGCCCCCTGCCGGAGGACGTCCCCGAGGACATCGCCTCGGCCTGGCGCAGAGCCCGCTTCCACGGCGTCCGGCACGACGTCGTGGCCGCCGCGCCGCCGCCCCCCGGCCGCCCACCGCTGCTGGAGACGGCGGGCCCGGTCCTGGAACGCCTCGCCCCCGCCCTCGACGCGGACGCGGCCCTCGTCCTCACCGACGCCCGCCTGCGCGTCCTGTGGGCCACCGGACCCGAGCAGACCCACCCGGTCACCGACCTCTCCGAAGAACGCGTCGGCCCCAACAGCGCCGCCCTCGCCCTGGCCACCGGCCGCCGCGCCGAGGTGCACGGCCCCGAACACTTCCTCGACGCCTGGCAGGAGATCTCGGCGGTCAGCGCCCCGCTGCGGCTGCGGGGCAGCGCGCGCCCGGCAGGCACGGTCACGGTGGCGACCCGGCTGCGCGCCGGCCGCGTGCCCCACCCCGCCGCCGCCCTCGCCGAGGCGACCGCCGCCGCCATCGAGACGGAACTGGCCACCCGCACGCCCACCCCCGAACACGCCCTCCTCGACGCCTACTTGACCGCCCGCGCCGCCGGCCGCCCGGTCGCCGCGTTCGGCGGCCACAGCAGACTCGTCGACGACCTCGCCGCCCGCGCCCTCACCCCCGAAGACCTCCACCACCTCGAACACGCGGCCCTGCACGACCCCCGCGCCCGCCGCCTGACCCTCGCCGCCCGGGACGTGGAGCTGATCCCGGTACGACACGACGAGGTGACCGTCGGAGTCGTCGCCGTCCTGGACCCGGCGCCCGCGCCGCACCAGGCGCCCTCACCTGGCTCGACACGCCCCCCGCTGCTCATCACCGGCGAACGCGGCACCGGCAAGACCACGCTGGCCCGCCGACTCGCCCCCGACGCACGGACGGTGGACGCGGCGGAGGGTGAACTGGGGGGAGTTCTGGACGATCTGACGGACGGTCACCCCTTGATCCTCCGGCACGCCGAACGCCTCGCCCAGCCGGACGTCGCCGTCCTCAACTCCCTTCTGGAGCACAGCCCCACGGCCCCTCTGCTGGTCACCTACACCCCGGGCACACCCCCCGGCCCCTGCCTCCAGCGGCTCCTCGACGTCCTCGCCCCGCGCTCGGTGACCCGGCCCTCCCTGCGCGAACGCCCCGAGGGCATCGCCGAGTTGCTCACCTCGCTCGCCCCGCGTCCGGCCCCGGGACAGCCGCCGCTCACCTGGAGCCTGGACGCGCTGCGGGCGCTGGAGCGGTACCCCTGGCCGGGGAACGTGACCGAACTCGCCCATGTCGTAAGGACGGTGGCCGAGCGGCGGCGGATCACCGGACCGGTGCGGCGGGCGGAACTGCCGGACGCGGTACGGGAAGGGCCCGCGCACCGGCCGCTGAGCCCGATGGAGGACGCCGAACGGACCGCGATCCTGGCGGCGTTGAAGAGGCACGGGGGGAACAAGGCGCGGGCGGCGGTGGCGCTGGGAATCGGACGGGCGACGCTGTACCGGAAGCTGCGCAGTTACCGGGGCTGAACGGCCGGGAGGCTGCGGCCCGGTTGGTCAAAAACCCTTCCGCCCAAGGCAGTTCAAGCCACCGTGGCTTTCCCGTGTCTTGACTATCCGTATGCCCTGTCGCGATCCTCTCCCTCAAGATCTTGCGACGGTCGTGACCATCCCGTGGAGACGGTGAGGGAAGCGCCGCAACCCGGCTGCCCGCCCGACCGCGCGCCATCCCGCCGACCCGAGGGGCACAACCCACGTGACCATGGCCCGACCCGCGCACCCCAGACGCAGAAGCGTGACCTTGCTGTCGCTGCTCCTGCTGCTGCTCACCATGTCCCTCGGCCCGGCGCCGAGTTCGGCCGCCGCCGCCGACTGGTGGAACCCGGCGAACCGGCCCGCGCCGGACGCGCAGATCAACGTGACCGGCGAGCCGTTCACCGGCACGAACGCGGCCGGAGAGGTGCGCGGCTTCGTCGACGCGCACAACCACCTCTTCTCCAACGAGGCGTTCGGCGGCCGGCTGATCTGCGGCAAGGTCTACTCCGACGCGGGGATAGCGGACGCCCTCAAGGACTGCCCCGAGCACTACCCCGACGGCACGCTCGCGATCTTCGACTACATCACGCACGGCGGCGACGGCCGCCACGACCCGGTCGGCTGGCCCACGTTCAAGGACTGGCCGGCGTACGACTCGATGACGCACCAGGCCAACTACTACGCCTGGATCGAGCGCGCCTGGCGCGGCGGACAGCGGGTGCTGGTCAACGACCTGGTCACCAACGGCGTGATCTGCTCGGTGTACTTCTTCAAGGACCGCTCCTGCGACGAGATGACGTCGATCCGCCTCCAGGCGAAGCTGACGTACGACCTCCAGGCGTACATCGACAAGCAGTACGGCGGCACCGGCAAGGGCTGGTTCCGCATCGTCACCGACAGCGCGCAGGCCCGCGAGGTCATCAAGGCGGGCAAGCTGGCGGTCATCCTGGGCGTCGAGACGTCCGAGCCGTTCGGCTGCAAGCAGATCCTCGACATCGCGCAGTGCGGCAAGGCCGACATCGACAAGGGACTGGACGAGCTGTACGGGCTCGGCGTGCGCTCGATGTTCCTCTGCCACAAGTTCGACAACGCGCTGTGCGGCGTCCGCTTCGACGAGGGCGGCCTCGGAACGGCCATCAACGTCGGCCAGTTCCTGTCCACGGGCACCTTCTGGCAGACCGAGAAGTGCACCACCGCGATGCACGACAACCCCATCAACGGCGCGGCGTCGAAGGCCGAGGACGAACTGCCGGACGGCGTCGACGTCCCCGCGTACGACGACAACGCCCAGTGCAACAAACGGGGGTTGACCGAACTCGGCGAGTACGCCGTGCGCGGGATGATGCAGCGCAAGATGATGCTCGAGGTCGACCACATGAGCGTCAAGGCGACCGCCCGCGTCCTCGACATCTTCGAGTCCGCCTCCTACCCCGGCGTCCTGTCCTCGCACAGCTGGATGGACCTCAACTGGACCGACCGCGTCTACGGGCTGGGCGGTTTCGTCGCCCAATACATGCACGGCTCCCAGGAGTTCGTGAAGGAGGCCAACCGCACGAACGCCCTGCGCGACAAGTACGGCGTCGGCTACGGCTTCGGCACCGACTTCAACGGCGTCGGCGACCACCCCGGTCCGCGCGGTGACACGGCGACGAAGGTGACGTACCCCTTCACCAGCGTCGACGGCGGCTCGGTCATCGACCGCCAGACCACCGGCCGGCGCACCTTCGACATCAACACCGACGGCGCCGCCCACTCCGGCATGATCCCCGACTGGATCGAGGACATCCGCAAGGTGGGCGGCCAGGACGCGGTGGACGACCTCTTCCGGGGCGCCCAGTCCTACCTGACCACCTGGGGCCGGACCGAGTCCCACCAGGCGGGCGTCAACCTCGCCCGCACCGGCACGGCGACCGCCACCTCCTCGGAGTCCAACCCCTTCACCAGCTACCAGCCCTCCCGGGCCATCGACGGCGACAACTCGACCCGCTGGGCCAGCGATTGGAGCGACGCCCAGTCCTGGCAGGTGGACCTGGGCTCGACCCACCGCATCACCCGGGTCACCCTGGACTGGGAACGCGCCTACGCCAAGTCCTACCGCATCGAACTGTCGACCGACGGCACCAACTGGACGACAGCCTGGTCCACTTCAGCCGGAGACGGCGGCCTGGACACAGCCCGCTTCACCAGCACTCCGGCACGGTATGTACGCGTGCAGGGGGTGGAGCGGGGGACTCAGTGGGGGTACTCGCTGTATGAAGTGGGGGTTTACAGCGGGTAGTTGAGCCACAGCGCCCCACCGCTTGAGCCGTACGGCAGACCGCGCCAGGTCCCTCGTGACCGGGCGCGGTCTTCTCATGTGCCGCCCTCTGGGCCTGTCACCTGTTCCAACGGGGTTCCCTGGGACCAGAGTTGGGACGCTGTTGGTTATTTCGGGGGCTCGCGTGACGTCGGCCTTCAAGACCCGGTTGTGGTCTTGAAGGC